>JBBJNR010000036.1:0-35498 GCA_037719315.1 Daejeonella sp. | reverse complement strand
TTGCGATCCGTTCTACCGTTGAGATTGGCTGATTGCGTTTAGTTTGCTCCCTGATAAATATCGACCTAAATCTGAATTTAACCACTTTGGTAGAAAAAATTCTGATATTATTATGTAAAGTGATGAAACGATATTTGTTCGTTTAATGGTGTTTTAAGTATGAATTACTAGCATTACTTTACATAAAAATATACTTTACATAATGCTCATAACCATCCTTCTGGTAACCTAAAGCCTAGCCAGGCCGATATAGACCTTACCCGAAAGCTAATCGCTGCCGGAACCTATTTAGATATTAATGTCATTGAGCATATAATTATTACCAGTGAGGGTTATTTATCCTTTGCTGATGAAGGTATAATTTAAGGGGAAACTCCCCTTTTTTTGCATTTACGCATTATCAAAATCTTACAAACATTTTGTATCCATAAATTTTGATAGTTTTAGATAAAATTACTGAACAATTTTAATGTCTCAAGACCAAAAGAAACAATTAGAACAACAGCTCTGGAATATTGCCAATACCCTTCGTGGCAAGATGGATGCCGATGAATTCAGGGATTATATCTTAGGATTTATCTTTTACAAGTACCTCAGCGAGAAAATGCTACTTTACGCTAATGAAATCCTGAAAGAGGATGGCATAAGCTATCAAAGCTTAAATGAGAACACTGTAGATGGTAAAGCATACCTGCAGGCGGTACACGATGAAGCCATTAATAAACTCGGATACTTCTTAAAACCTTCGGAATTGTTCAGCGAGATTGCCCGCCGTGGTAATGCAAAAGTAGCGGATGCTGATGGGCATAGTCAGAGCAATTTCATCCTTGAAGACTTGGGCAAGATCCTACAGAACATCGAGCAGAGTACCATGGGTACCGATAGCGAAGATGATTTTGATAACCTGTTTGAAGATATGGACCTGACATCCACCAAGCTGGGCAGAACAGAAAGTGCTAAGAATGAGCTGATCTCAAAAGTACTGGCTCACCTGGACAAGATCGACTTCAATCTGGAAGATGCCAATTCGGACGTCCTGGGAGATGCCTACGAATACCTGATCGGGCAGTTTGCCAGCGGTGCGGGGAAGAAGGCAGGGGAATTCTACACGCCTCAGGAGGTATCCAAGGTGCTGGCTAAGATCGTTACCACAGGTAAAAGCAAACTGAAATCGGTATACGATCCAACCTGCGGGTCGGGTTCCCTGTTGCTGCGTGTAGCTAAAGAAGTGGATCAGGTATCCAGCTTTTACGGGCAGGAACTAAACCGTACCACCTATAATCTGGCCCGGATGAACATGATCCTGCATGGTGTGCATTACCGGCAATTTAATATCAGGCAGGAAGACACACTGGTGCACCCACAGCATTTAGAACATCGCTTTGAAGCCATCGTAGCTAATCCTCCGTTTTCTGCGCAATGGAGCGCCAGCACACTGTTTATGAGCGATGACCGCTTCAGCCAATATGGGAAATTGGCACCATCTAGCAAGGCGGACTTCGCCTTTGTACAGCACATGATCCATCACCTGACTGAGAACGGAACGATGGCTGTAGTGTTACCGCATGGAGTTCTCTTCAGGGGAGCAGCAGAGGGGCATATCCGGAAATTCTTAATCCAGGAGAAGAATTACCTGGATGCCGTGATCGGATTACCGGCTAACATCTTCTACGGGACCAGTATCCCGACCAGTATTTTGGTATTCAAGAAATGCCGCAAGATTGATGATAGTATCCTGTTCATAGATTCCAGTCAGCATTTCGGGAAAGTCGGCAACCAGAACGTATTGCGACCGGAAGATATAGACCAGATCATTCAGACTTACAGGGAACGGACCATCAGATCTAAATACAGCTATGCTGCCAGCCTGAGGGAGGTTGAAGAGAATGATTACAACCTGAATATCCCGCGTTATGTGGACACCTTTGAAGCAGAAGAAGCTATTGATCTGGATCAGATAGCAGCAGATCTGCATTATATTGATGCTGAAATGAAAGGTACAGATTCCCGGATCGGAGAGTTCTGCAAGGAGTTAGGAATTAAAGTCTCCGTTCTGAGATGGTGAAATTAAAGAACGTACCGGCATTAAGGTTCCCAGATTTTAATGGTGATTGGGTTGAAGTTGTTTTAAATGAGTTTTCAGATATAAAGACAGGACCATTTGGTTCTAGCCTTCACCAAGAGGATTATGTTTTAGAGGGAACACCAATTGTCACAGTTGAGCATTTGAGTGATTTTGGTCTTGTTCATAGTAATTTGCCTAGAGTTACAGATAAGGATAAGTTAAGGCTCAAATCTTATACATTATTGGAAAATGATATAGTATTTAGTCGCGTCGGATCAGTTGATAGGAATAGTTTGATTAAAGAGACTGAAGCAGGGTGGTTATTCTCTGGTAGGTTATTAAGAATTCGGATTATTAATAAAGAGCTCATTGATGCTGCTTTTTTGAGTAATATATTTCAGTCTGATTATACCAAATACAGGATTAGGAGCGTAGCGGTTGGACAGACAATGGCTTCATTGAACACTCAAATACTTAAGAATTTCAATGTATTAGTATCTCCAAATATTGCCGAGCAACAAAAGATCGCCGCCTTCCTGACCGCTGTAGACGATAAGATCCAGCAGCTCAGCAAGAAGAAAGCCCTGCTGGAGCAGTTTAAGAAAGGTGTGATGCAGCAGATATTCAGCCAGCAGATCCGGTTTAAGCCTGACCGTCCATCGGACGGTGATGATCAGGGGAATGAGTATCCGGAGTGGGAGGAGAAGAAGCTGGGGGACGTCGTTAAATTTTACAAAGGAAGTCCTTTATCAAAATCAGATATTAACCCATCAGGAGCTCGGCTATGTATACATTATGGGGAGCTATTTACCACCTATAAAGAAGTAATAAACAGTATCAATTTGCGAACGAATGTTAGCGGATTTTTAAGTAAGGCTGGAGATATATTAATGCCAACCTCTGATGTAACCCCCATAGGCCTTGCTACAGCAAGTGCGATACTTGTTGATAATGTAGTATTGGGTGGAGATATTAACGTATTGAGACCAATTGATATCGAGCCAATATTTTTATCTTACGTATTGAACTTTGAGAAGAAACAAATAATCCAATTAGTTTCAGGTACTACTGTTAAGCATATTTATAGTAAGGACCTTAAAGGTGTCCAGCTGGTAATACCATCTAATGTTCAAGAACAAACCAAAATCGCCAGCTTCCTCTCAGCCATCGATGATAAGATAAACCACGTAACCAGGCAGATCGCGCATACCCGGCAGTACAAAAAGGGATTACTGCAGCAGATGTTTGTATGAGATGGATATTGCTGATATTGTGTAATATTTTAACAAAGACTATGATTTGTGGAATAATATATATTACTTTTGTCTTAACAGTACCCGCTTGCATACCATCAGAACTGCAAGTGGGTCATTTTTTATATAGCTATGGCAAATAAACCCGCCTTAACCAAAGCAGATCAAGTTGCCCTTCTTAAAAGCAGGGGCATGGTATTCAGAAACGATTCCCAGGCTCAGCATTTCCTTAGCAACATCAGTTATTACCGTTTAAAAGGATATTGGTGGGATCAGCAATCAGATCTTACTCTACATACCTTTAAGCCGGAAACCTATTTTGAAGATATCATTGACCGGTATAATTTCGACCGGCATTTGCGCCTGATTTTGTTTGATGCAGTTGAACGAATAGAAGTAGCTCTTCGTACTAAAATGATCTACCATCTGTCAGCTATGTATGGTGGGCTATGGTATACAAATCCTACTTTATTTAATGATCATACCTTGCACCAAACTTTAACAGCAGATCTTCGCAAAGAATTCTTGCGAAGTCAGGAGGTTTTTATTAAAGATCAGCGAGCCCGTTATCCGGATGGCGAGGCAGATGCCTGGAAAATCCTTGAGGTAGCATCTATGGGTACTTTATCAAAGATTTATAAGAACCTTTCACATCAACTTCCTGAAAAAGCATTAATTGCTAATGAAATGGACTTAAATCTACACAGTGAGCTATCGAGCTGGTTAGAGGCGATTACTTATGTTAGAAATATCATTGCCCATCATTCCAGGCTATGGAGCAGGAACATGGTCAAACGCCCGATGGAGAAGATTAATAGGCCGAAGGGTAGCTGGTTTACTCGTGATTTACTGCCGGTTCAATCTAAAAAGCCATTTCTGATCATTTCCTGTATGCTATATTTATGCAATGAAGTAACTCCCAGGCATCAGATTAAAACCAAACTTCTGGATTTATTCAAAAATAACCCGGGAATTCCGATCTACAAACTGGGATTTTTAAATAACTGGGACAGCCAACCATTGTGGAGCTAAAATGACAATTCAGAGCGAACAAGTATTAGAAGACAACTTGGTTAAACAACTGGTCAGCCTTGGATATGAGCAGATAGCAGTAGCTGATAAAGCCTCGCTGCTTATGAATCTGCAGGAACAGCTCGGAAGACATAACCGTACCCACTTTTCCAGTACAGAGTTTGCCAAGATCCTGAACCAGCTCAACAAACACAGCAGCGTATTCGAACGGGCAAAAATTCTCCGTGATAAGTTCGCGCTCACCCGTGATGACGGAACAGTATCCTATATTGAGTTCATTAATCAGGAGCACTGGTGTAAAAACGAATTCCAGGTTACCCGGCAGGTCAATATGGAGGGCAGCTATAAAAACCGCTACGATGTCACCATTCTGATCAACGGTTTACCTTTGGCGCAGATAGAGCTCAAACGCAGGGGTCTGGAATTGAAAGAAGCCTTTAACCAGGTTAACCGTTACCACCGGCATTCTTACGGAGCATCCAATGGTTTATTCCTGTATGTACAGTTATATGTAATCAGTAACGGGGTAAATACCAAGTACTACGCCAACAACCGTAAGCAATCCTTTAAACAGACCTTTTTCTGGGCCGATGCAAAGAATAACAATATTACGCAGTTAGAAGCTTTTGCACAGATATTTTTGGAAACCTGCCATCTGGCCAAAATGGTGACCAAGTACATGGTGCTCAATGAAACGGATAAAGCACTGATGGTGCTGCGCCCGTATCAGTACTATGCGGTAGAAGCCCTGATTGATCGGGTGAAGAACACTAAAAAGAACGGTTATATCTGGCATACTACCGGTTCGGGTAAAACCCTGACTTCATTTAAAACCAGTCAGTTGCTTATGAGCCTGCCGCAGGTACATAAGATAGTATTTGTGGTTGACCGGCGCGATCTGGATTACCAGACCAATAAAGAGTTTAACAGCTTCAGCAAAGGTAGTGTTGACGAAACAGATGATACCCATACCCTGGTCAGGAAGCTTACTGATGATACCAAACTGATCATCACCACCATACAGAAGCTCAATAACGCGGTGTTTAATAAGCGTTACCTGAGCAGGATGGAGAAACTAAAGGATGAGCGTATTGTGTTCATTTTTGATGAATGCCACCGCAGCCAGTTCGGGGATACCCACAAGCGGATCAAAAGCTTCTTTAACAATCACCAGATGTTCGGATTTACCGGTACACCCATCTTTGCTGATAACGCGGTGGGTAATGCCAGCGGCAAACGTACCACAAAGGAGCTGTTTGATGTCTGCCTGCATAAGTACGTAATTACCGATGCCATAAAGGATGATAATGTATTGAAGTTTTCTATAGAATATGTTGGCAGGTATAAGGATAAGCTGGATAAGCCCACTTACGTAGATATTCCGGTGGAGGATATTGATACGAAGGAGTTAATGGATAGCCCCAAACGCCTGGAGAAAATTACCGATTACATTCTGGACAACCACGACCGTAAGACCCATAGCAGAGATTTTACAGCCATGTTCTGCGTAAGCAGCATTGATACCCTGACCAAATATTATGAGCTGTTTAAGGCTAAAAAGCAGGAAGGAAGGCATAATCTACGTATCGCAACCATTTTCTCGTATGGTGTAAACGAGGATGATAAAGATGCCAATGGTATCATCATAGAGGAGGATACTTTCTCATTGGCAGCAGAACCGCTTAATATTTATCAGACCCAGCATAGCCGGGATATACTGGAGAGCTGTATTGCCGATTACAACGCTTTATATGGTACAAGTTTTACCACTAAGGATAGCCATTCCTTTTACCTTTACTATAATGATATTGCTAAAAGGGTAAAGGAAAAACAGATCGACCTGCTGCTTGTAGTCAATATGTTCCTGACCGGCTTTGACAGTAAAACTCTGAATACCTTATACGTAGATAAGAACCTGAAATATCATGGTTTGATACAAGCCTTCTCCCGCACCAACCGTATTCTGAACGAACTGAAGTCGCAGGGTAACATTGTTTGTTTCCGGAACCTTAAACAAGCGACGGATGAGGCTATTGCCTTGTTCTCGAACAAAGATGCCAGGGATATTATTATCATGGAGCCTTATGAAGATTATGTGGCAAAATTCAACGAAGCCTACGCTGCATTGATTAAAATTGCTCCTACGGTGGATAGTGTGAACGATCTGATCAGTGAAACGGAGCAGCTGGCCTTTGTGCAGGCCTTCCGTGATTTAATGCGCATAAACAACACCCTGACCAGCTTTGCTGATTTCAATCCCGAACATATAGATATGGATTTGCAGAGTTTCGAAGACTACAAAAGCAAATATCTCGACCTGTACGAAAGCACGAAAGGCCTCTCCACCGAAAAGGTGTCGATACTGGATGATGTCGACTTTGAGCTGGAACTGATCCACAGGGATGAAATTAACGTGGCTTACATCTTAGAGCTGCTGGCCAAACTAACCGGTTCGGATGAGAAAGCCAGACAACAGCAGCAGAAACAGATTTCAGACCTCATAGACGGAACCGTGCAACTGCGGAGCAAAAAGGAATTGATTGAGAAATTCATTGCTGAAAACGTACCATATATTGCCAAAACCGATAATGTGACCGAGCAGTTCGGGAAGTTCTGGAATAAAGAACGGATAGACGCATTTCAAAAACTTGTATGCGAGGAAAATCTTAAACCCACAGAATTACAGGCTGTCATAGAAAACTATCTCTACAGTGAACGTGAGCCCTTGCGTGATGAAATTGTAAACACCTTAGAGGAGAAACCCAAACTCCTGGAACGTAAAACGAAAGTAGAACGGGTGCTTGGAAAGATCGTTACGTATGTGAATACGTTCTTTGACGGGGTAGAAGAATAAATTCTGTCATTACTTTTCAAATAGATTCTGAAAAGATATAATAAGATGGGGATTAATAGTTTTGCTGGACAACACCAAACAATGGTATAGAAGAGCTGCTATTAAATTTCGGAGGAATTCAGCGACTCTCCTTTATTTACTGATCCAGAGAGAAGCTTTTTAACATGTGCAGGCCTTGATTAACCTTTATTCTGTTTCAGCATCTCTACCTTTTCACGCTCACTTTCCAGCAAACGCTCATAAAGTTTTTTATTTTCTTCTAATGTCTCCATTAATTTATCCAGGGGATTGAAGGTGCAGCTAAAATTCACAGTTGGACCACCGTGAATTACTGAATTGTCATAATTGTTCTGGATATTTTGAATGATCTTTTCTTCGTCGAAATTCTTAACAGTTTCTGTTGTTACCCCCAACACCTTTGCGATCCTCTCCAGAGCATCCTCTTCCACTTCCGCACTCTGCTCAATCTTCGAAACCGCCTGCTGGCTGATACCCAGCTCTGCAGCCAGGGCTTCTTGTTTCATACCGCGAAGTTCGCGGATGCGGCTTATTTTTCTTCCGATATGATTAGCGGTTTCGGCCATGTTGATAAGGTTTGATGTTCAAATATACCTTAAAGGTAAAAAGAAAAGCGAAAAAATGCCCGGCTTTTTAAATGCTGGTAAAAAACAAGAGGGATGTAGTAAAGTACAAATGGCTGGGGTTCGGTACGGCAAAGTTTTGAGTTTCTTTTGCGTAAGAAATATAAAAGCTATGGAAAATATAGAAAAACCTGAAGATAAATTTGAACATGCTCACCTCCGTTCTGACGAATTGCAGAACCCTGGCTTAGTATTTACCCGTCTGTTTGATGGCCGGGGTGCAGAATATTTACGCAATGAGCTATGGGAAATGCTAAAAGCAGCGGTGTCTGCTTCCAGCTGGACTTTCTTAAATGAGCCCGGAGCTGTTTTAACGCTGCAAAAGGATCTGGGAAGGCTGATAGATGCATTCAGGATATTATTAACGGATAAGGAAAATAGAGAGGGAGAGCTCCCATTAACCCGGTTTATGCCCGGAACAAGGGAATGCTTTGTACAGGAAACCAAGTATGTAATAAACCTGTACCCGGTACTTAATATTCATAAAGGCAGGATAAGAAGGCTTTCCAGGGAGGAGACTGAAAACCCTTATCTGGCCATTAAGGAGTTTTTTAATCTCAAAAGTTCAAAAGAATGGAAAGATGTATTATCAGAATGGGTTGAGCATGCCTTATGCAAGTTAAGCATTATAGATGCCTGTGAGGATACTGAAATCCTTCTTGAATTTGAGCAGTTTGAAAAGCTGATCGAGCTTGCCTATATCTTTAATAAAGAGCAGGAAAAGGATAATTATAAGGAAGAGGAGGATAACCTCGAAAGGGTATTGAATGAAATCGCTCTTACGGAAGGCAGCAAATTGATAAGCAAAAACCTTCACAGACTCTTTCTGGATTTTCTTAAGACTGTTCCTCCCGTAAGGATAAACCGCAACCTTCGAAAGATGCTGATTGATTTTATTCAATATAGTCAGGTTGGCCTTCCATCAGATTTTAAAGATTATTTATCTGACCTGTATTTGCTGACAGAACTATTGGATGAAGCAGAGAAAGAAACAAGGAACTGGCATAAAGAATAATAGCACATACTAAAGTCATGAAAAACAAGAAACGCCTCTTCCATAAGTATGAAGAAATGCATGAGGACTATTCTACGCGAAACAGGAAGTATAATCTTTCTCTACCAGCCAACTTCAGGATGTTATGTGCCCTAATAGAAACAAGACCTGAAAAGATATTAGGTGATTTTATGTGGAATGTAAGTTATATGATCACCAAAGCGACTGAGGAACAGCGGCAGGCAGCGGTAGCCACAAGCTGTTGAGCAGCCATTAGATTTAGCTGTACCAGAGAATAAAATGATGCTGGCTTTCTATCTGGCTGCTCCGGAAGTTGAGAATGACAGGAGGGCATTAAACGTATTCCATGGTATGCGAAGGGCAAGGAAAGAAGGTCGGTATATGGGCGTTGCCCCTGTTGGCTACGCCAACCGCATCCATGAGAACGGAAACAAATACATTGCTTTTAAGGAGCCTAACGCAGTGATTATGCGTTGGGTGTTTGAAGAACTTGCCAGAGGCAGGTACGCAGCCGATCAGGTTAGGAGAATGGCTAATGAAAAAGGTTTAGTTTTAAGTCGCACTCATTTTCACACCGAGATCCGGAATCCCGTGTATTGCGGAAAGATCGTTGTTAAAAAATATAAGGATGAAGATGAATATTGGGCGGATGGCCAGCATGAAGCTTTAATATCGGAAGCTTTATTCTACAGGGTTCAGGAAGTATTAGAGGGGCGGAAACGGAATGAACGGGAAAGCGCCATTAAGGTTGTTTCACTTGATGAATTACCCTTAAGAGGATTTCTGCATTGTCCTGATTGCAACCGTATGCTGACTGGAAGCGCATCTAAAGGCCGAAATGGATATTACTACTATTATCATTGCCAATCGCAGTGTGGACGCCGGTTTAAGGCGCATTTAGTTAATGAGGCATTTATTAAGGAGCTGGAAAAGTTTGTTCCCCGTGAAGGTATCAGTCCCATCTATTATAAGATTATTAAAGAAACATACCGTAATACCGTATCAGGAGTACAGGACGGCCGCAGACAAATTTCTGAACAGATTATGGCTCAAAATACCAAACTTACTCAGGCAAGAGACAAATATCTTGCGGATAAATTTGAACAGGCAGAATACAAAGTGGTCAAAATCGAATGTGATAAACAGATGAACATACTGGAAGCAAAACTGGCCGAAATCACGTTTAAGAAAACAAGCTCCTCCAGTACCGATAAGATGCTTGATAAAGTAATATATGTACTCTCAAGCTTACCTACACTATATAAGGAAAGTAATATCTCAAAGCGGCGGGAAATTATTGGTTCGATCTTTCCCGAAAAACTTGTTTTTGACGGAACACAACATCGAACCGGTAGGATTAACGAAGCGGCAAGACTTATTTACTTGATTAACAGTAAGTTAGAAGGAAATAAAAACGGGAAAGAAGACTGTTTAAAGTCACTTTCCCGTGCAGTACACAGAGAAGGAATCGAACCAGTAATACTATCATTAAATTGTCAAAGCAAAAAGCCTCTTTAAATCCTCTAAAAAGTAGTTCGAAAATTGTCCTGCCAAGACGGCATAAAAACCGGGTTTTTTTATTCAGGCAATCAGGTTAAAATCATCCTCGATTTCAACTTTCAACTTACCTAAGCTCCCTCAAAGCCTCCCCGATTCTCGGCATCATCTCCTCAATATCCTGTAAAGAACAGCCTCCCACAGAAGCCCTGAACCAGTTCATACCCGGGTCAGTACCAAATGCTGAAAATGGAACGATGCCCAATCCCGCTTCCTTTATCAGGTAGAAGACCACATCGGAACCGGTTTTAAGTACTTCACCGGAGGGTGTGGTTTTACCGATATAATCTATCTGGATAGTGAGATATATGGCGCCCATCGGATTGATGGCATTTACTGCAAAACCATCGCTTTTAAGCTGAAGAAACCCCTGGTACAGGGTTTCGAGACTTTTTTGAACCTTAGCTTTAAATTGAGTTAAAAAATTTTTCATCTCAGCCTGCTGTGTCAGGAATTTTGCCGTCGCCACCTGTTCCGCTTTAGGGGACCATGCACCTACATGGCCAACTATAGTTTTCATTTTACTGATCACATGCTCAGGACCGAATGCCCATCCTACACGAACCCCGGTCGCTGCCAGGCATTTAGATATACCATCAATGTAAATTACCCTGTCCTTCAACTCCGGGCGTAAAGAAACCGGGTCGTAATGCACCTGCCCGCCAAACGTGAGCTGTGAATAGATCTGGTCATACATGATGTATAAGGGTTTCTCATCTTCACGGCGGCTTTTATTCTCTTCAATAACCAAGTCGCAGATCTCTTCAAGATCCTTTTTGGCAAACATTGTTCCCGTGGGGTTCAGGGGAGAGCAAAGAGCAAGCAGGGTTGCACCTTTCAGGTGGGGTTTAATCTCGTCGCCAGTAGGCATAAAATTATTGTCTGGTGAGGTCTGAACTGCGACTTCAGTAGCTCCGGCAAACCTGCAGTAGTGATTGTTATTCCATGATGGTGTGGGATAAACAACCTTGTCGCCCGGGTCTATTAACGACATAAACGTACCATAGATCAAGGGACGTGAACCGCCGGCAACCAGTATCTGCTTATTGTTGTAGTCAAGATTAAAAGCGGATTTTAGAAAGGAAGAAACGTTATCACGCAATACTGCAACGCCCTCGGCTGGAGGGTAATTAGTCTGGTTCGCCTGGTACGCTTCCATGATATTATCCTTAAGCTCAGTGGGGATGGGATAAATATTAGAATCGAAGTCCCCAATGGTCAGGTTGGCAATCTGTTCACCTTGTCTTTTCAGCTCGTTGATCTCGCCTGCAATTTTTATAATTTCCGAACCCTCTAAGGTGTTCGCTAACCTGGATATATTCATTGTCGTTGTTCTTCGCAGGATCTGCCTGCATCATTTTATATCGTATAACTTAAGCGAGAAGCGAACCTATAGCTCTTTCAACTTTTTCAAAGTTAAAGCTTTTAAGAATCTCTTTAAAGGAAGTACTGATCTGCGCATTGCATAAGTTCCCGATACTGCCTTCATGAGTATGATTTACCATCAGCGGAGGTTTGAATTCTCCGTTTTCAATAGCAGCGCCAATATTTTTATAGGCTTCACGAAAAGGTACGCCCTTTAAAACTTCTGCATTAACCGCTTCGACACTGAAGAGATAAGCATATTTTTCGTCCTTCAGTATATCGTCTTTAATGCTGACAGACCGCAGCATGAAGGCTGTCATCTCCAGGCATTCGTTTAAGGATGCAAATGCGGGGAAAAGATTTTCCTTTAGCAGCTGGAGGTCCCTGTGATATCCTGAAGGTAAATTCGAGGTCATCAGTGCGATCTCATTGGGCAAAGCCTGGATCTTATTACATCTTGCGCGGATCAGTTCTAACACGTCAGGATTCTTCTTATGAGGCATAATGCTCGAACCCGTTGTGAGCTCATCCGGAAAAGAAATAAAGGCAAAATTCTGGTTGATAAACAAACAGGCATCCATAGCGAGCTTAGCTAGTGTAGCGGCTACGGCCGACATCGCTTGCGCCAGAATACGCTCCGTTTTGCCACGCCCCATCTGGGCATACACCACATTGTAATTAAGGGAATCAAAGCCAAGCAATTCAGTGGTCATGCTACGATTCAGCGGAAAAGATGAGCCATAACCTGCAGCTGAGCCCAGGGGGTTTTTATTACAAACCTTCCATGCGGCAAGCATCAGCTCCATATCATCAGTAAGGCTCTCGGCATACGCTCCAAACCATAAGCCAAAAGATGATGGCATCGCTATCTGCAGATGTGTGTATCCGGGAAGCAGCTTATCCTTATGCTCCTCACTCTGATTGATCAGCTGATCAAAAAGTGTGTCTGTGTTTTTTACCAGTTTTTGGATCTCAGATCGGAAAAATAATTTAAGATCAACCAGCACCTGGTCGTTTCTTGAGCGTCCGCTATGGATCTTCTTGCCCGCCTCACCGATCCTCTGTGTCAGCAAGAGCTCAACCTGCGAGTGTACGTCTTCAACATTCGGATCAATCGAAAATGTACCCTGCTGAATTTCCCGGTAGATGATCTTAAGTTCCTTCTGAATCTGAACGAGGTCTTCCTTTTTCATCAGACCAATACTTTCAAGCATTTCTGTATGGGCCAGAGATCCCAGTACGTCAAAAGGTGCAAGTAAAAGATCCATTTCACGATCCTGACCGACCGTAAACTTTTCTACAGACTGTTCTGTTGCTGATTTTTTTTGCCAGAGCTTACTCATACGGAGGTGAAATTTGCAAAATATTGGATTTTAATCGTTTCCCATTCTGATCTCAGGATACTATAAAAAACGCTGTTTCTTATATATCCGTCATGTAACTTAATATGCTCCCTTAATACACCCTCCCGTGTCGCACCAATCCCTATCAGAGCTTGCCGCGACTGGTGGTTACGCTCATCCGCCTTAAACTCAACACGGTTTAAGCCCAGTGTACCAAAGCCATAGTCCAGGATAAGATACTTCATATCCTTGTTCAAACCACTGCCCTGGAAATCAGATCCTATCCAGGTCCAGCCTATCTGACCGCGCTCATCATTCCAGGAAATTTCGGAAAGCCTTGTACACCCGGCAACACGGTTAGTTTTTTTGTCGATGATCACCCATACCGCGCAAATCCCACTACTACGGTCCGCGATTGCATTAGCAATGTACCTTTTTAATTCGCCGGGTTTAGAAAGATCCGAGATTCCATAGGTCCAGAGTGCCTCCTCATTGGCAATTTCCTGGAGCTCAGTTTCATCGTCCTTTGTTAATGGCCGCAGGAGGGCCCTTTCGCTTTCCAAAACTATATTCAGATCAGGTTTCATTGTATAATGTTCGCAATTAATTTTATATAGAGTTCAATACCCTCTTTTACCTCATTAATATAAATAAATTCGTCAGCCATATGGGATCTTGCTGAATCACCCGGACCCATTTTCAGGGAGGGAATATTCAGCAGGGCCTGATCACTGGTAGTGGGCGAGCCGTAAGTTTCTCTTCCCAGTGCTAATCCAGCTTTAATTATGGGATGTTCCGTACTGATTGATGAAGATTTCAACCGTGTTGATCGCGGAACAACTTCAGAAGTAACACTATTGCGAATTATCTTAAGTACTTCCTCATTGGTGTAAGCGTCGGTCACGCGTACATCAACTGTAAATTTACAACTGTCGGGAACTACGTTATGCTGGGATCCGGCCTTGATGATGGTAACGCTCATTTTAACAGGGCCAAAAAAATTCGATTTTTTTGCAAATTGGTAAGTCCGGAACCATTCAATCTGATCCATTGCCTTGTAAATTGCATTTATCCCTTCTTCCCTGGCAGCATGGCCGGCCTTTCCGTGTACAGTACAATCCAGTACCATTAAACCTTTTTCGGCTATTGCCATATTCATCAGGGTTGGTTCACCAACAATGGCAAACTCCATTTCGCCCAGGTCTGGCAAAATATATTCGAGGCCATTCTTGCCTGAGATCTCTTCCTCGGCAGTTAAGGCGATACAGAGATTATATTTCAGATCTTTTTGTTCGTAGAAATGCAAAAAAACAGCGGCAAGAGATACCAGGCAGCCTCCCGCATCATTGCTCCCAAGACCATAGAGTTTCCCTTCTTCCTCATCCGCAGAAAAAGGACCGCGCTGATAGCTGGAATTAGGCCTTACCGTATCATGATGTGAGTTAAGCAGGATTGTAGGCCTGGCCGCATCGAAAAACTTGTTGTACGACCAGATATTATTAAGCTTACGGAATGTCCGGACACCGCGATCTTCCAGAAATGACTCGATAATGGACGCCGTCTCATCCTCCCCTTTACTGAATGAAGGAGTACTGATCAGCTTTCTCAGCAACTCTATGCTATCATCAAAAAGTGACTCTGTCATCCCAAATTAGCCTTTTGTGTATAATTCGCCCGCCTTTAATGCTGATAATTTGATCCCTTTTATAAGAGATGAGCTAAAGCCCTGATGTTCCATCTCATTTAAACCTGCAATGGTACAGCCTTTCGGCGAGGTAACTTTATCAATCTCATGTTCCGGATGGCTATTTTGAAGCAGTAAAAGGTCTGCAGCGCCCTTGGCGGTCTGAACAGCCATTTTAAGCGCTTCATCAGCATGGAAACCGATTTCAATACCGCCCTGCGAAGCTGCCCGGATAGCCCGTAAAAAGAACGCTACCCCGCATGCACATAAAGCAGTAGCAGAGGTCATGAGATCTTCGTTAATCTTTATAACGGCTCCCACAGTTTCAAACATCCTGGTAACCTCAGCGATGTTTTCGGCGCTTGCATTATCTGACGCAATACAGGTCATAGATTGGCCAATAGCAATTGCCGTATTTGGCATAACCCGGATAACCTGAACATCATTGCCCAGTTTAGCCTTAATATTAGCACAGCTAACACCTGATATGACCGAAATAACCACATGTCTCTTCGAATCAAGAGCTCCGTTGATCTGTCCTAACAATGTATCAAGCTGCTGGGGCAGGACTGCCAGAATGATCACCGAAGAATTGGCAACCGCATCAGAATTCTGATCACTGGTTTTAAATCCTTGTTCAGCATGCTCAGTTAAATGGTGAAGACCCCGACGGGTGAGCGTAATATCCTGGGGTTTGCAATACTGGGCTTTAACCAGTCCCCTGGCTAGCGACATTCCAATGTTTCCACTCCCTAAAATTGCTATTTTCTGTACTTTGGTCATTATTTCTCTGATTTTAACCGGGTTCCAAACGTTTTTTCTTCTAGTTCGCGCAAAGCATCGGCCTTACCAATACAGACCTCATTGAGGCCTTTGCTTATCGCTTCAAAAGCATTGTCCAGTTTGGGTATCATGCCCGAATGGATCACGCCTTCCTTTTTTAATTCTCTATATTGTTCAGGATCGATAGACTTAATAACTGATGTCTCATCATCCGCATCTCTTAACACACCACTTTTTTCGAAACAATACACCAGCGAAGTAGCGTAGTGTTTAGACATTGACACAGCAATTACCGAGGCAATTGTATCTGCATTTGTATTTAACAGCTGGCCATTCCCGTCGTGCGTGATCGCTGAAAAGACCGGAACAAAACCTGCGACAAGCAGTTTATGTATTGCATCCGAGTCAACAGAATTGTCATCGAGATCACCCACAAAGCCATAATCGACCTGGCGACCATCTGCTAGCGTCTTTAACGGACGTTTCTTTGCACGGATGATATTCCCATCAGCGCCAGCTAAGCCTATTGCATTACATTTTTTGCTTTGCAAATCAGCAACAATATTTTTATTGATCAGGCCTGCATACACCATTGCAACCACCTTCAGGCTTTCAGCGTCGGTTACCCTTCTGCCCTCGATGAGCTCGGATTCTATGCCCAGATCTTTTGAAAGCTTTGCAGCTATCTTTCCTCCGCCATGTATCAGTATCTTATATCCGCCAAGTTCAGAGAAATCCTTTAAAAAGCATTCGAGCTGAGCAGGATCGTCAATGATGTTTCCGCCAATCTTTATAACATAGAGGGAATTCATTTTAATTCCTCCAGCATCTTTTTCAGAACGGCCTGGGCAGCCCAAACCCGGTTTCCGGCTTCTTTGATAACCAGGGAATCCGGGCCGTCAAGTATTTCTGCCGAGAGCTCATAATCGCGCCGCACAGGCAAACAATGCATGACCTTCGCATCGTTAGTTCCTTTAAGCTTTTTATTCGTCATCATCCACGACTCCGCACGGGGCAATGTTTTGCCATAATCCTTGTAAGACGACCAATTCTTCACATACACAAAATCAGCGTCCTTCAATGCTTCATCCTGGTCTGTTACAATCTTAGCTCCCGGAGTAAATTTCTCGGCGAGCTCGAAACCTTCCGGATGCGTGATCACGAAATCGATCATACCTTCGGCCTGTGCTTTACACATCCATTCAGCAAAAGAATTCGGTACTGCCTGGGGTAATGCTTTCACGTGGGGTGCCCATGTTAAAACCACTTTTGGAAGCCCCCTCCCAACCTCCCCCGAGGGTGGAGGAGTAATGAATTCCGTGTGTTCTACAATAGTGATCAGATCAGCGAAACTCTGCAAAGGATGCAGGGTTGCACTTTCCAGGCTGACCACGGGAACTCCGCTATATTTGACGAACTTATTAAACAGGCCCTCACTGTAATCTTCTTCGCGGTCCTGAAGTTTTGGAAACGACCTGAAGCCAAGGATATCACAATATTCTCCCATAACCGCTGCGGCCTCGCGAATATGTTCCACTGTGGTGCCATTCATTACCACGCCGTCTTCTGTCTCCAAGGCCCAGCCCTCCTTATCGAGGTTCATCACCATGACATTCATCCCAAGATTTAAGGCCGCTTTCTGAGTGCTTAAGCGCGTACGCAAGCTGGGATTAAGGAAAACTAAGCCCAGCGTTTTATCCTTGCCCAGAGATTTGTTAGCAAAAGGATCGGCTTTAAGAATTAAAGCCTCTTCAATAAATTTTTTCAGATCAGTTACATCGTTAACTGAAGAAAATAGTTTCATAATACGCAGCTAAAAGAAAATATCAAATTACGGCTCCATTACATATAACCGGGAAATCTATATTTAAACCTTATGAAAGGCTTTTTTCAAATTTGCCCTCAAGTTCCCGGCTAAAAGCTTCTAAAAACCTGTCAGCATGGGTTTTGGTCAAATTCAATGCAGGCAATAACCTGATAACGTTAGGTTTAGCCTCACCGGTAAAGATACGATGTTTAAAAAGCAAATTTTTCTTCAGTTGGCCCAGTTCTTCCGGCAGTTCAATCCCGATCATTAAACCTCTTCCCCTTACTTCGGTGATCTGCTCAAATTTCTTTAGTTCCGTAGCCAGGTAGTTACCGATCTCGTTTGCATTATGCATCAAATTGTCCTGCTCCATCACTTCAAGAACTGCCAATGCAGCTGCGCAAGCAAGATGGCTACCGCCAAAAGTTGTTCCCAGCATGCCATGCCATGGCTTAAATTTCGGAGCTATGGAAATTCCTCCTACCGGGAAGCCATTGCCCATCCCTTTTGCCATAGAATAGATATCTGCATCTACGCCCGCATAATCATGGGAATAGAATTTTCCGCTGCGTCCGTAACCGCACTGTACACTATCGGCAATAAAAACAGAACCATATTGATCAGATAGAGTCCTGATTTTTCTCAGAAAACTTTCAGAAGCTACTTTGATCCCTCCAACACCCTGGATACCTTCAATAATGACCGATGATATTTCATTCCCATAATCCGTAAACGCCTGTTCAAGCGCTAACTCATCATTGTGAGGGAGGAAAATAATATTTGAGGTTTCATTAACAGGCGCTATGATCTTCGGATTGTCAGTAGCAGAAACTGCCAGCGAAGTCCGTCCGTGAAACGCGCCCTTGAAAGCAATAATTTTCTTCCGATTATTATAGAAAGATGCGAGCTTCAATGCGTTCTCATTAGCTTCCGCACCGGAGCTGCATAGGAACAACTGATAGTCAACTTTACCGGATACCTGGCCAAGCTTTTCGGCTAGTTGAATTTGCAGAGGGATTTTCACAGAATTTGAGTAAAACCCGACTTTACTAAGCTGGTCTGTTAAACGTTTTACATAATGCGGATGAGTATGACCAATGGAGATGACTGCATGACCGCCGTAAAGGTCCAGGTATTCATTGCCTTTCGCATCCCATACAATGGAGCCCTGGGCTTTAGTGATTTCAATATCGTTTAGTGGGTATACGTCAAAAAGCTTCATTTCAATTAATTTTAGCGGAAAGCTTAAAGCGAAAAGCTCTACTTCGATTTCCTGATTACTTTTATTAGCCCAATCAGCATTGCTTTTACCTGATTGGTCTGATTATTAACTTTATAATATAATTCTTTTGAGATATAGTTTAGATCTTTTGCTAGCAAACAACAGTATTCCAATTCATTCGCGGAACCCAAACTAATATCCAAATAACTGGCAAAATCCTTATCTGTATTCTTGCCAGATCCTTCCGCAATATTCATCGGAATAGAGTATGCCGCCCTTTTTGTTTGGGAAGCAAGGTGAAAGACTTCATGTTTAGGATATGCTGGAAGTATTTCATGATAAATTATTATAGTCAACTGGTGAGCTTTTTTCCAAACCTCAAATTTTTTATAGTCTCGCATTGCTTTAAGCTTTAAGCTTTCCGCTTCATGCAAGAAAGCCCCCCAACTTAAAGTGTTTTAATTCACTAACAACCTAAAAGTTAGTGAACGGTATTTTTATCTCAAAAAGCCCCTGCCTTCAACTTCAACCCCAAGGTTTCGTTTAACCCAAACATCAAATTCATATTTTGAACAGCTTGTCCACTCGCTCCTTTAAGGAGATTGTCTGTAATACTGACGATATAGATCATCTTATCATGCTTTTCAAGGTGAATAAGGCATTTATTAGTGTTCACGACCTGCTTAAGGTCAATGTTTTTCCTGCTAACATGTGTGAAAGGATGACCTTTGAAATAACTTTCGTAAATGTCATATGCGTCATCAAGGCTCAGATCACTCTCTGTATAAATGGAAGCAAAAATACCTCTGGCAAAATCGCCTCTCTGAGGGACAAACAGCAGGGCATCTTTTCCGCTAAAGCTAACCTGTAATTGAGATAATGACTGTCCTATTTCATTTAAATGCTGATGTTCAAATGCCTTATATACCGAAAGGTTGTTGTTTCGCCAGCTGAAATGAGACGTTGCAGATAATCCTTGTCCCGCTCCGGTTGATCCAGTCGTAGCGTTAATGTGAACCTCAGCGGTTAGCAGCCCTTTTGCAGCTAAGGGTAGTAATGCCATCTGTATACATGTGGCAAAACAACCGGGATTAGCGATGTTACTTGCCGCTTTGATCCTATCCCTGTTCAGTTCCGGCAAACCGTAAACAAAGGTTCTGGCTTTCAGCTTTGAGCTTTCAGCTAATCTGAAATCCTGGCTTAAATCGATAATCTTTACTGAATCTTCAATCGTATTAGTTTCTAAAAATTTCCTCGCGTCCCCATGACCCACACAAAGGAACAATACATTGATATCCTGCGTGAGGGTATCGGTAAATTTCAGATCAGTATCACCAAAGAGATCAGTGTGGATATCAGAAACTGGATTGCCCGCATTGCTGTTACTATGCACGCATAGTATTTCCACCTCAGGATGATTAACTAATATCCTGAGCAGTTCTCCGCCGGTGTATCCTGCACCTCCGGTTATTCCGACTTTTATTTTACCGTTTGTCATCTATTTCACTTTTGTTCATTAACCCGGTGATAGATCATCGTCTGGTTTCCAAATATCTTTGAAAATCCTTTTACATCTTCGCCGGACCATGAATTGTTCATTTCACCATAGCTTCCGAACTTGTTCGACATCAGATCGTGCGCCGATTCGATCCCAATAACCTGGAAACGATAGGCGTTTAGCTTGACGAATACTTTTCCAGAGACAGTCGATTGTGTGTCGGCTAAAAATGCTTCCATATTTCTCATAACCGGGTCGTGGAACTGGCCTTCATGCAGCCAGTTGCCGTAAAAGGAGGATAGCTGATCTTTCCAGGTTAATTGCCATTTGGTCAGGGTGTGCTTCTCCAGGGTGTGATGTGCTTTGATAATAATTATTGGCGCGGCAGCCTCAAAGCCAACACGGCCCTTTATCCCTATGATCGTATCCCCCACATGGATATCCCGGCCTATCCCATAAGGCTGAGCGATCTCCTGCAACTTTTGAATCGCTTTAACCGGCGATAATTTCTCGCCATCAATTCCTACCAGTTCCCCCTTTTCGAATACCAACTCAAGATCACGTTCTTTCGTTTCAGAAACCTGGGTTGGCCATGCTTCTTCCGGAAGGGTTTGATTCGAGGTCAAAGTTTCCTTACCGCCAACAGATGTTCCCCAGATCCCTTTATTGATGGAATACCTGGCTTTTTCTGCCGTATATTCAACGCCATGATCATTCAGGTATTCGATCTCCGCCTCACGGCTTAATTTCAGGTCACGGATCGGCGTGATGATCTCGACTCCAGGGATCATAATATTAAAGATCATGTCAAAACGAACCTGATCGTTCCCTGCGCCCGTGCTGCCGTGTGCAACGTAATCTGCTCCGATCTTTTTTACATAGTTTGCAATGGCCGTTGCCTGGCTTACCCTTTCCGCGCTAACGGACAATGGATAAGTCGCATTCTTAAGTACATTACCAAACACCAGGTATTTAATGCAGCTCTGGTAATAATTCTCTGTCTCGTCCACAACAACATGAGATGAAACCCCAAGCGCATAGGCGCGCTTTTCAATTTGCTGAAGCTCATCATCTGAGAAACCACCGGTATTGACGATCACAGAATGAACTTCCAGATCACGGTCTTTCGTCAGGTAAATACAACAAAAGGAAGTATCCAAACCTCCACTGAAAGCTAAAACTACCTTCTTCTTCATCTTTAGTTTTGTAAAAGTTTAACTAATGTGATACTCATTGCCGCAATTAGTTTCAGGGAATTGCGTAATGTTTCTTCAATTCGTTCCAAAAGGCTTTGCTTCCGCGATACTTTATTCAAACGCTCTTCAGCTTCTTTATCTTTTAATTCTTCAGCTTCCTTCATTTTCTGCTCGATCTCGTTCGCCTTTTCAACAGGGTCCCAGAGCATGGCGGTACACATGCAGTTCTTGCGTTCTTTGCTTTTCAGGATATCGTAATTCACACAACTTTGGCAGCCTTTCCAGAAATCTTCATCCTGCGAAAGTTCTGAATAAGTTACCGGCTCGTAACCAAGCTCAGAATTGATCTTCATTACAGGAAGACCGGTAGTCAGCCCGAAGATCTTCGCATCAGGATATTTCTGGCGTGAAAGATCAAAGACAGCTTTCTTAATTAACTTGGCCAGGCCCCTGTTTCTGAACTGAGGATTAACAATCAGCCCTGAATTGGCCACGAATGTGCCATGGCTCCAGGTTTCGATGTAGCAAAAGCCCGCCCAGGTGCCATCTTCATGAAGGGCTATAACTGCCTTTCCCTCCAGCATTTTCTGAGAGATATAGTCCGGGGTCCTTCTGGCGATACCGGTACCCCGGGCTTTGGCAGACTCCGCCATTTCATCGCAGATCTGCTCTGCGTACTTAATATGATTTTCTGTTGCCGGGATAACAACAAACTCGTTTTCTTTCATGGATTTTGAAGAAAAAATCCGGCTTTTAGTCGGAAAAAAGACTACGTTTTTAGTCTTTCGTTGTGAATAATATCGGTGATTTGAGTACCGGAAGAACTTACCGGTAATTATTTTTTGATGCCAAGATCAAGTCCGGGGCATAAAGGGTCGTCGGAACCGCAATACTAATTTTTCAATGTTGAAATTACTACGTACACAACCTGCCTGGCAAGCGGAGTAGCTTACAGGTCCTGTGTGTGTCTGGTAGTTTACACTATTCATCTTTAAAGTATGGGTGTTTCTAATTATTATGCAAATAACAAAGAAAATCCGGAATAATGCAATAGTAGGGTTTATTATTACAATTTGTTAACATGGCAAGGAGTTGTCAGTTACCGGTTGCCTGTTGCCTGGCTGGGATTTATGCAAGATGTATTAAAATAAGGTAGTATTTGAAACTTAATCTTCCGTCCAGCCTGGCAACAGGCAACTCGTAACAGGTAACCCGTTTACTGTTTCGCAAACGTCATATTAATATAACCTGTCTGACCTCCCGACAAAGAAACAGGGCTTTTGAAAACCGCAGTTCCGCCAGAAACATCACCGAACATGAGCGAATAACCTGTGGTTACATCTTTCGCCTTTTGTCCATCCATTAGTTTCTTGAATTGAAAAGTTGGTGTGGCTGTTGTTCTGTTCACTGACCAGTATATTGGCTGTACTGTGCCGTTAGTCAACGTAATGGTGCCCGTACCGCCGCCGTTCAGATCCCAGGTACTTCCCTGAAAATCCTGATATGCAGCCATGTCAAACACATTTCCTATAGAAGATCCTGTCGGAAAATTCTCGAGGCTAACATTGTTCACCATCCATTTTCCGGAAACATCGCCGCGGGAAACGGTTGGGGTAGTAGTGGTTGTTCTTGGCGAGCAAGCCGCGAAGACTGCTACAAAACCTAAAATTAAGGTGCTTTTGATTATTGCTTTCATAGTTTTAAAATTTGAATTGATTGGTTCTCGGGGATAGGTAAGCAGAAACCTTGCCAATTGCTTCGCTCCGCCCCGCCAGACAAGGTGACACTGCTATTTCATCGTCTGGAATTTTGTAAATTTAAAGCTTGCAAGAATACTGAATCAATCAAATACCAATTCCCATGGCTGAAAAAAAATCAAAACTCGCCGAAATCAAAACCAAGCCAACCACTGCAAGCGTAGAGGATTTTATCAATAATGTCCCGGATGAACAAAAGCGTAAAGACAGTTTTGTGCTTTTGGAAATGATGAAAAAGGCTAGCGGGAAAGAGCCCGTATTATGGAGCAGCTTAATCATTGGTTTTGGCAATAAAAGATACAAAAGCGCGGCCACTGGCCGGGAAGTGGATTGGCTCCTGATAGGTTTCTCTCCCCGTAAAGCGAATCTCTCCTTGTACATTAGCGTCGGTATCCAGGAGCACGCTGCCGCTCTTGAAAAGTTGGGCAAGCATAAGACTGGTGTTGGATGCCTTTATATAAATAAGCTGGATGATGTTGATCTGAAGGTTTTAGAGGGAATGATACACCGTTTAGGTACGTAGCTTAAGCCCTGGCACTGAATCCTCCGTTCACCTTCATTCCGCATCGACTGGTGCGGTAACCACAAACCAAGGCCCAGCAGTAGCTTCCGAAGCAGCAGGCGCAGCGGCGGCTTTTTGGTACTTTTCAGCTGAAGGAAAAGTACTGGGCCTCCGCGGCCAGGAGCGGAAAATTCAATTAAATTACGAATTTGACCCATCAGTAAGCCGAAGAGGCTGACAGCTCCCCTTGGAAACGTACACATCTTTTGGTGGTTGGTTAATATTTCCTAATCTCCCCGGAACACGGCATCAAAAAGGGCAGGACTTCAAATGGAAAAATTAGAGGCTTTATCTTTTATTTCTTCGGAGCATCTTCGGACATACTTCGGAAATAATACGCCGCTCTTAGGAATAATAACCGAATTACTTATGAGTTTTCGGCCTATTAAATATTTGAAATTTAAGAATTTTTTGGTAATTTAAACCTGCATATTTTCAATCTTTAACTCTATGGCACGTGTATTAAACGGGATCAATGGAGCCTTCAGCGGAATGGTTGGATCCGTAGTTGGTTATGTCAGAAATGGACAGGCTTACATGAGGAGCCGACCAAAAGATTTTACGAAACCACCGACTCAGCTGCAGCTCGATAACCAAAATGCGCTTAAGTCGGCGCAGGCCTGGCTAAAGTCGATAACTCCCTTTGTGAGGGTAAGCTTTAAAAATTACTCCCAGAACCAGCACGGTTTTGGGAATGCCCTCTCGTATAACAAATTAAACGCCCTGCGGGCAAATCTCACCCTCGATCCGGCACTCGCTTTGGTGAGTTGGGGTGATCTGCCGGTACCGGTATCGCCCACGGTAACAGTCGGGGAGCCCGGCTTTTTAGAATTTACCTGGGATACGGACGGCGACCGCAAAGACCATGTTCTTTTGCTTGCAAAACACGAGGGGGAAACCTGTATCTGCGAACTCTGCGGCGCCAAACGCTCGGCGGGGCGGGAAATTCTTGACTGCACTAACATAAAGGGTAGGGAAGCAGATATTTATATCGCGTTTATCAACGAGGATCGAAGCCGCTGTTCGAATAGCGTGTATTTGGGGAAGGTGATGGTGGGGTGATCAATTGTTAATGGTAAATGATAAGTTGTTAATGATCAATTGTAAATGGCAGGTTGTATTTGGGTAGATGTACCGTTAGCTCAATCAAACAGCGCCTTCTGAAATATATATTTCCGTATATCAATAGTATATACTTTTAGTATATCTATCTTTGTTGAAATGTACTGCCATGAAGATTTTATCCTTAAAACTGGACGATGATATATTTGACGAGGCTGAAGAAATTACTTCTAAACTTAGACTCGCAAGAAACAGGTATATTAACGAAGCCGTAAGCCTTTATAATCAATATAACAAACGCAGGCTTTTGAGAAGCCAGCTGGCAAAGGAATCAAAAATGACCCGTGAGGATTCTATAGACATCCTCCACGAATTTGAAAAGTTAACCGATGAAAATCCTCCAGTATGAGATCTGGCTTGCGGATTTAAATCCGGGACGTGGCACCGAACCGGGAAAGACAAGACCGGTCGTGGTTGTTCAGACAGATCTCCTGAATGATATTCATTTGTCCACCTTAATTTGCCCGATTACCACAAACGTCAAAAATGAAATTGAGCTTTTGCGGCTACATCTTAAGAAAGGGCAACTAGATGAATTGAGTGACATTCTCGTCGATCAGCTGAGGGCGATTGATAATAGCCGGCTCATTAAAAAGCTCGGACAATTAACCCGGGAACAAAAGAATAAGTTGAAAGCCAATCTGAGGATTGTGATGGATCTGTGATTGCCACACTATGCTCGCAATGACAGCGTTACACGTCAGCTTATGCTTGTTACTCTCTCCGCGTTGCTATCTTGATACTTGATACTCCTTAAGCCGAATTCCTCTCAGCATTAATGATCCCAAACGAACATCTCATCACCAATTTCTCGAATATTTTCATTTCTGCCGAATCAGCTTTACTTCCTTTTTCCCTGATCATAGTTAAGGCATACTGCTGAATGGTGATCAGCGGCAATTCGATGCGCTGTCTCATTTGAATAGAAAGCTGATCAGTTTCCCGTTCAGCCATTAACTCAGATTTTCCAGTCAATAAAAGAGTATATTTCCTTGTGCGCTTAAACTCATCATGAAACATATTCCATAGAACTCCATACTTAGGATGGTTGGATAAATAGGCTGTCAACGGGAAAAAGCACTTGCTCATTGCCATTTCACAATTACCTATCAGCGTTCTGAAGTACAGGGAATTCTGGTAGAGCTCTTTAATCCGCTCCCACTTTCCTTCCTTTTCCAGTTTCTCGAAAGCAATCCCTACCCCATAATATCCCGGAATATTCTGCTTCAGCTGGCTCCAGGCTCCCACATAAGGCACAGCCCTCAGATCATTCAGGTTTAACTTTCCAGCTTTACGTTTTGATGGCCTGCTCCCAATATTGGCTTCCGCATAATAACGCAGCGGACTTGCAAAATTCAGGTACTCCAGGAAATCAGGATCGTTCTTAAGAATACTAAATGCCTCATAACTTTCATCAGACAATTCCTGCAGTAATTGTTCTTCAGAACTGCTCATCGTTTTAGTCCTTGACGAAAATAGGCCATTGCTGATTCCCGAGTGCATTAGCTGCTCCATATTGTACCGGGCTGCTTCCCTCGTGCCGAAATTGGAACTGATCGTCTGACCCTGAATAGTTAATTGAATTTCCTTGTTGGCGATGTTCTGGCCCATGGAAGCATAAAACTGGTGGGTTTTACCTCCTCCCCTTGCGGGCGGCCCACCCCTTCCGTCAAAGAATACCACCTGGATGTCATATTCTCTTGAAATGCGGGTTAATTCTTCCTTGGCCTTGTATATACTCCAGTTCGCCATTAAATAACCTCCATCTTTGGTTCCGTCCGAGAATCCAAGCATAATGGTCTGCGTACTATTTCTGAGATTTAAATGCTGACGATAGGCTTCATTCTGATAAAGGACCGTCATCGCTTTGGCTGCATTCCGGAGGTCGCCGATGGTTTCGAACAGCGGAACAAAATCAATGCTTAAGTGCTCTCTTTGCCATCCGGCCATTAAAAATAAGCTATATACTTCCATCACATCCAGCGCACTGGTAGTATGGCTGATGATATATCGATGGCACCCTTCAGGCCCGTTGAATCTCTGGATGGTCCCTATGTTAAGCAGCGTATCAAAAGTATCCTTGTCAATGTCTGTATCAACAACTAATGAATCAATTTTCTGTAAGGCACTGATCTTTGCTTCCTCTGACAGACTTTTATAATTTTTAGGCAGTATCGAGGTTTTCTCTGCAATCAGCTCAACTAAGTCTTTATGAGCCGTACTATCTTGTCTCACATCCAGCGAGGCAAAAAACAAACCGAACAGGTTTACTTTATTAAGCAAATTATTCACCTTGTTAAGGAATAAGCTATTGTGTTTTTCAATGAGCATATCCCTGATCTCTATCAGGGTAGCTATAATTTCATCCTTTGAAAGGTCTGCCTGATACCCAGGAATAAAAAGATTGTTATACAGCCGCTCTTCCAGGGAAGCAAGTAAAGTATCAACCCCCTGAAATGTCAATCTCCCTTTCAGCAGGCGAACTTCCCGGTAATAGCATTTTATGATGCTTCCCCTTAAGGCTTCAGCAACTTTCAAGGTTGTATCTGCTTTTACAAAAGGATTTCCGTCCCTATCGCCTCCCGGCCAGAAGCCCATTCTGATCAGCTGATTTTTTTCCGTTACCGCATCGGGGAACTCGGTATTAAGGAAAGATAGGATATTACCTGCCGAATGATAAAACACATTTTCCAGGAACCAGATGAGGTTAACGGCTTCATCATATGGTGTTGGCTTCTTCTTTTTAAAGAAAGGTGTTTTTCCTAATTGCTGGAGATAGGTGTTCACCAAGACAGTATCATCCTTTTGAAGCGCCTTTCCAAGATCATGTATAATGCCCAGCACATCACTCGGATAAAACTGATTGGGGTGGGCAGTAAGCACCAGGCGAACAGAAAAGTCTTTCAGCTTTTCTGCCAGCTGTTGCTGAGAGTTAGTCTGACTGACTTCGGTTTGAAGCTGCTTTAAGGTCCCGGAACCATTCATATCGTGTGTTGCACCGAATGCTGCATCTTCCAAAGCATCAAACAACACCACCTGCCTTTCAGAATACTGAATAAACCTGAACAGGAGATCTATTTGATCTTTTTCATTCTGATAGGTAGTATACTGGCGAAAAAACGAATCGATAATTTCCGCCGGACTATGTTCACTGCGGAACCCTTCTTCACAGTGGAGCAGAAATAAGGAAAGTAATATTCCCGTCTTTTCTACCCGGTGAAAAGGCAGAGAAGTAAACAAACTGTTATACATCTCAAATTTGATCCCAACCAGATTCTTAAACTCAGCCAGTGTACTGCTCATAGTATTTTAATAATTCCAAAACTTAAGATGTAAAAGTGTGAAAAATCCCTCAAACCTAGGGTATGAGAATAAGAACAAGGAGCAAAGAGTAAAATCAACTCACCTCCCTTTTATTAGTAATCCCGAAATCAAACTCAGCAAAAATTTATTTTAACCAACAAAATCCTACTGACATACTGTTGTCACTGCGCCCCACTACATTTGATCTGTAAACTAAAAAACAAACGTATCACATCATGGAAACAACAGAAAAAATTGCTGCCGTTATCACACCGGAAGAATTGTCGGCACATTGGAAGGGACACCGCGAACTGACCCGCAAAGTGATCGAAGCATTCCCGGAAAAAGAGTTTTTTGAATATTCTCTTGGAGGTATGAGACCGGCTTCTCAGCTTATACAGGAAATGCTGGATGTCAGCGGTGGCGGTGTCAGGGAAATGACGGGTGGAGATGCCGGAGAAATTGCAGGTCATGCAGTTAAAGCAACAAGCAAAGCGGAGATGCTGGCGATATGGGATGAAAATACCAGTGAGCTATTTGAAAACCTTGCAAAAATTCCGCTTGAGAAATTTCACGAAAGGATCCTCTCTTTCGGACAGTATGAAGGTACTATCTGGGGAAATATTTTCTATTTCCTGGATAATGAGATTCATCACAGGGCACAGGCTTATGTGTATTTGAGATCGTTAGGAGTGGAGCCGCCTGCGTTTTGGGACCGCTATTAGTTACTCGGCTGGCAAGATTAGGATGCATGGGATTGTAGGATGATAAAGATGCAAACGTGTCAGGAATCTCCTGATGAAGGGCAGAATTATGCAGGACGTCAAGTTTTAGATTTATCCATACCCTTGTAATATTATAAAATGAAACAAGTCCTCGTATTTAAAACATCGGCTAACAGTTCTCAGGTGAGGACTGTTGAGCCGCTGTTAAAAAAGTTATTGAGTAAAACCGAGAAATGGAATTTTGACCTGGAAGATTGTGACCGGATCCTTCGAGTGGAGGCTGTAACCGTTAATGCGGATTCTATTATTGATAAATTAACGAGTGCCGGAGTATTATGTGCTGAATTGGAGGATTAGGGGCTAAAATTTTATGTCGTTTAATTCCATACAGAATATGATCTCTAATACACTCTCTCGCTGCCGTTCACAACTACATCTCAGATTCATAACAATCCCGATACCTGTGCATTATCTGGCACCAAAATCTTATATTTATAAATTGAGAGATCAGGATCTACATCCTGATTGGGAAAGACAAGCTGCTCAGATCTGTTCCTAAAGATAGAATTGCATTGCGTCCAAAATAATACCTTATGAAACCATTATGATTTTGCCAAAACCCGCAAGGGTATGATTGTTAAATCATGATCGCTTCATCACCTTTAAAAAACAAAATATCAGATGAAACCTGCATGAGCTTACCGCTCACACAACGAAATCAATATAAGCTCATGCAAGCTTCATCACCTTAAAAACAGCTATATACAGATGAAAACTAAGAATCTTATTTCCCTGCTACTTTTATTGATCACGGCAACTTTTTCAACCCAAGCGCAGAACCTTCGCGATATTAAATTGAAATCTGCTACCGACAATAGCGAGTTCAGCTTAAAAAAAGAGAGAGGGAAATTTGTTGCCTTGCATTTCCTTCTGAAAACAGAATGCCCATTTTGCATCAAGCATACCAATGATTATTTTTCTAAAGCGAAAACACTTCCCAAAGTAAAACAGATTTTTATTAAGCCGGATTCAGAACTGGAGATACAGGCATGGTCCAAAAAATTATCTACAACTGATCAGTCACAATTCCCGATCTACCGTGATCCGGATGCGCAGCTGGCAAAGCTTTTTAAAATTCCGGGAGGGTACAGATTTCATGGCCAGGTAGTTCTTTATCCGGCTACGATTCTGATCGGGCCGGATGGAAAGGAAGTTTATCGATATGTGGGGAAGAATAATACGGACAGGTTGAGTTTTGATGCGCTGGTGGCGAAAGTAGCGGAGTATTCGAAGAAATAAAAAGGCTCTAAAGCAGTCGGTGCAGCGAAATATAGATCGTTCTGTGAAGATTTTATGCCCGCCTGTCAACGCAGCGCCCTTTAATCAAAGATGAAATGCAGGACTCCGTCCGGCAAGCAGACTTGATAGTTGCGCGGTGCTTTGTACCTTTAAAAGGCCACTTAAGAAATAGCAACATGAATTTTTTCAAAAACCCTTTGAAAGTCCGCCCAGCATTTCGTTTTAACTATCCTGACATTCACGTTTTTCAGCTTCATTTGAAGAGGGTACACGCTGAAATCGGGGGAGTTTATAAAAGCAATTGAGGCCGATGTGAATAAGATCAAAGTATTGCACTCCGCACCGGCGGAACTACTTTAAGCCAACCTCCTGCACGTACAAAGACTCGGGGGCTTTCTCCGAAGATGCCAAATCGGTAAGTTTCGATATCGAACTTAAACCAGAGCAGCGGTACCGGATAATCATCGGCTCGGGCTTCCGGAATGAACAAGGTATACCATTAAAGCCTTTTCTGGTGGATTTTAAAACGGGCACGAAGTAAACTTTGGCTGGCTGCCATTCCTGAACCCCACCTGCTCTCTGTTATCATTTGACCGATTATCAGAACCGTAATTGCTCCGGAATCGTTCGGCATCGCGCCGAACCGTTTTTATCCGTGTATACCCGGCTATCTCCGGCTATTAAAAATGTCTCTCCTATTTTTCCATTGTTAAGACGCTGGAATCTGGTAGAATTGACATTAAGTTAGACCTTGGTTGGCTTCGAAAGAATTAATCAGATAAGAGTATTTAGTACCTTTGTATCATGTTTTACCGACGAAAGATTGTATTAGCATTAATGCAGGCATTTGGCGGAGAGTTGCCTAAGATCTCTTTGCAAAAACTGTTGTTCCTGTTTGTGAACAGGCAGATCAGACCGGCTTATGATTTTGTGCCGTACCTGTATGGGTGCTATTCGTTTTCCGCAAATGCCGACCTGACAGCGATGGTTAGACATGGACAATTGTCGGAAGATAAAACCAATTTTACGAAAACCGGCTCCGTGGATTTTGTCAAAACGCTTGATGAAAAGGATAAAAAAATACTTTCTGAAATCAAAAATACCTACGGTAGCTTAAGTACTGACAGTTTAATGAAGTTAACCTATTTGAACTATTACTATTATGCTATTAACAGCATTAAGGCGAAAGAGATCGTAACAGAAGAGCAATATCAGGATATAGCAAGTGCGAGGCCGGTAATAAACAAGACGATTCTTTATACAATCGGCTATGAAGGCATTTCCTTAGAAGAATACCTAAATCGCTTGATTAAAAATGATGTCAAAGTTTTAGTGGATGTCAGGAAAAATCCGCTAAGTATGAAATACGGCTTTTCCAAAAGCCAATTGAAAGCCTTTTGCGATAGTTTAAATATCGGATACTTGCATATTCCGGAAGTCGGGATACGATCTGACCAACGCCAGGAATTAAACACCCAGGCTGATTATGATAAACTTTTCAAAATCTACAAAAAAGAGAACTTAAAAAGAACTTATACCTACCAGGAACAGATCTTAAACCTGTTAAAAGACAAGAAACGGATTGCATTGACATGCTTCGAGGCCAACATCTGCCAATGCCATAGAAAGCATTTGGCAGAAAGCATCACGACTCTTCCTGAATGGAATTTTGAGTTAAGACATATCTAGCATGGCATTAACCAAAGTTCTGATTGCTGTTAAAACCTATCCTACTTTATCAGGCAAATACGATGAACTTGTTTGCACAGCCGGATTCCTTGAGGATGGAACTTGGGTCAGAATATATCCTATCCCTTTCCGTAAGCTTGAATATGATAAACAATACAGTAAATATGATTGGATTGAGGTAGACCTTGAAAGGAATACTACTAATTTTCGAGTTGAAAGCCATAAACCTAAATCAATTGAGCAGGCCTTTAAAATAATAGAGCATTTGGGAACTGATGATACCTGGAGGTTGAGAAAGGAAATAGTTCTTAAAAATGTTTATACAAACATGACTAATCTTATTGCGGAAGCAAAAGATAGTAAAAGGTACAATTCACTTGCCGTCTTTAAGCCTAAGGAAATTTTAGATTTTAGAATTGAAAAAGTGGATAGAGACTGGGACAAGAAAAAACTCGACGCCCTAAAAGCCAGAGCACAGCAACTAAATCTTTTTAAAAATTCAGAGAATCCATTTGAAGTTGTCCAAAAACTTCCTTTTAAGTTTTCATATAAATTCACCAGCGAAGATGGTATTGAAAGGACCATGATGATTGAGGATTGGGAAATTGGCCAGCTATATTGGAACTGCTTAAAACGCCATGAAGGAAATGAGATGAAGGATAACTTTGAGTACAATGACGTCCGGGTGACCTTATTAGCATACTCCTTATTAAAGGTTTGGAAAAAACCTCTGCCGCTTATACTGAAAGAGAAGATCACGGATCCGATCGGGGCTTCCCAAACCTGGAAGTGGCATGGTTACGAAAACTCTCAGGTAGATATAGACGGTCAGAAGATCGAATCTGTCAGCGGTGGTGGACACTTTGGCGGTGGTTTATTTATCAATACCCAGGATCATGCACGCTTTGGACTGCTATTTCTTAGAAATGGAAAATGGAATGATCAGCAGCTTATTTCCAGAGAATGGGTTGAAGCTGTTCAGCAACCATCAGCAGCTAATAAGTTATACTCTACAATTTCACTACTTCCGGTTCATGCTTACGTTTCACAAATGCCGGTTTCTTCAAATAAGTTAAGCTTCTCCAAACCCACTCGAACGGCCCGAAATAGAAATACCGCATCCAGATCTGGCTGAATCTGATCTGGAAGATCCATATTGCTGCAACCACATAATAAAGCTCATAACGCTGCATCTTGCCGAAAAACCCGAAACCAAAAAATATGATCGAGGTAATGATCGATTGCATCAGGTAATTGGTAAAAGCCATCTGCCCTACAGGCGCGAAAATGTCCATGATACGTCTGAATACATTTACTTTGTAAAGTAAAATGAACAAGCTAAGGTAACCCACGGTCTGTAGTACTCTCCGTACCTGGTATACTGCAAAGGGAACGTTTTCTGTTAGCACCACCCCATCAAATTTGTTTGCATACTGTTGTTTCATCAGCCAGTAATTGAACGAAAGGCCTGCGGCAATATCGAAAAGCGCAATACCAAGATACATTTCCATTATTCATTCGCCCTTCAAGAAACCCCGATTTAAAAGGGCCATGCCTATAAAGAAGAAGAGAAGTATGTCCCACCAACTGTTGTAGAAGTAAACGCTCTGGATTTCCATGTTGATATCACGATAAACTTTGAAGATCTCAGCATAATTCTTCCCCTGCACTTTAGCGATATCATTCTTAGCCTCCTTCATATATCCAGCGCTGGTATTCTTTTCCTTAAAGCCCTTATACTTTTCCAGGGCGCCTTTCTGTTCTTCCGTTAATTTTCTCTTTTTCTTCTCAAGCCCCTCTGTAACTCTGCCCTTTACAATCGTGTCTTTCGCATTGAAGAGCATCCTGTTTTCTCGATATGCGCCGAAGGCGATAAGGAGAAAAGCAATCAATAAGAGCACTTTAGGCGAAAGATTCCTGAAAGGGAAGAGGACAAGCCCCAACAAAGCATAGGGGTAAAGAATATCCCCCGGCCATAAAAACAAAAAGGCGTTGATGAGTCCGAAGGAAAGTAACCATAACAACCGACGGCAATAAATATCAGCAGCTTCAAGTCCCGCGTACTGTTTTTCAAGTCGCTTAATAAGCAAATATGATCCTGCCCCAAAAAGAACTGAGAATAGTCCGCGCATTGTTCCTTCAAATAATCCCATTTCAGCCATCCACACCCAAAGATTCGGCCCGGTCATGGCCTGGCTCAGATCCAGCTTATCATAGAATATAAATACCTGGCCCTGTGCTGTGTGTTCATCAGCAGGATACCAAGCAATGCAATACCGCGAAGACAATCCAGGAAAAGGATTCGGTTCTTCTTAATTAAAGGAGCAGGTTCGCTTCCGGCTGAACCATTTGCAGGTAATTGATCTTTAATTTAACATTTGCTTAATTAAATATAGTTGAAAAATAATTACTTGTTCCCCTTTCAACTTTCAACTCCTTCCTAAAGACCCCGAATTTTCTCAGCAAGCATTTGCTCTTTAGAAATTTTGTCCTATCTTTGCAGTCCCTAATTTTAAGGGACAAAGAATATATTAAATAATTTAAATTCAAGCAAGTGAATACGTTAAGTTACAAAACTGTCTCTGCCAACAAAGCGACCGTCAACAAAGAATGGGTAGTTGTTGACGCTCAAGGAGAGATTTTGGGGCGCTTGTCTTCTAAGATCGCAATGATGATCAGGGGGAAAAACAAGCCATCGTACACCCCACACGTAGACTGCGGAGATAATGTGATCGTTATCAATGCAGACAAAATCAAACTGACCGGAAACAAATTCGCTGAAAAGCAGTATGTTTCTTACACAGGTTATCCTGGTGGTCAGAAATTCATTTCTCCAAAAGAGTTAATGGAAAAGCATCCTACCCGCGTGGTAGAGAAGGCTATACGTGGTATGTTACCTAAAAACAGTTTGGGCCGTGCATTGTACAAGAACCTGCATGTATATGCAGGTACAGAACATCCGCATGCAGCGCAAAATCCTACAACCATTAAACCGTAATTAAGAGAAATGTCAACTACAAACACTTCAGGAAGAAGAAAAACCGCAGTTGCACGCATTTATCTAACAGATGGAAGCGGCAACATTACCGTAAACGGTAAAGATTACAAGGAGTATTTCCCAACATTGCCTTTGCAATACATTGTTACACAATCTACAGAAGTATCTGGTTCTACCGGCTTATTTGATGTGGTTGTCAACGTATCTGGCGGTGGTGTAACCGGACAAGCATCAGCTGTTCGTTTAGCAATTGCTAAAGCAATTGTCGAATTAGATCCAGAGAAAAAGCCTTCATTGAGAGCTAAAGGCATTATGACCCGCGATGACCGGATGGTTGAGCGTAAGAAACCAGGTCGTAAGAAAGCCCGTAAGAAATTTCAATTTAGTAAACGTTAATCTCAGGAGAATCAGACAATGGCAAGAACAACATATCAGGATTTATTGGATGCAGGTGTACACTTTGGTCACCTTACCCGCAAATGGGATCCGAAAATGTCACCGTACATTTTCATGGAACGTAATGGCATCCACATTATAGATTTAAATAAAACTTTAACAAAATTAGAAGAAGCTGCTGCTGCGATGAAACAGATCGTAAAATCAGGCCGTAAGATCTTATTTGTTTCTACTAAGAAACAAGCTAAAGATATCGTGGCTGAGCAGGCGCGTTCTGTAAACATGCCTTACGTAACCGAGCGTTGGTTAGGTGGTATGTTAACTAACTTTGC
>JBBJNR010000035.1:0-35575 GCA_037719315.1 Daejeonella sp. | reverse complement strand
GCTTTTATTTATTTAATCTTTTAACCCTTGATTCGCATTATAACGTATAACGTACCACGTATAACTCCCTTAAAATTCTTTAGTAATCCCATTCGAGTTAAACTGCAGATCATATAGCCTTTTGTAATACCCCTTAATCTTCAGCAACTGCTGATGGGATCCAATTTCTTGTATTTCACCACGATCAAGAACAATGATCCTGTCTGCATTCTGAATAGTGGATAAACGATGGGCAATAACAATGCTAGTGCGCCCGTGCATCAGCTTGGTAATTGCGGTCTGGATAAGCTCTTCAGTTTCTGTGTCTACAGAGGATGTGGCTTCATCCAGGACCAGGATACGGGGGTTATATACCATTGCCCTGATAAAGGAGATCAGTTGTGCCTGCCCAACGGACAAGGTTGATCCCCTTTCCATTACATTGTAATCAAAAGCGCCGGGAAGACGGTTTATAAATTCTTCGGCGCCCACTTCCCGCGCTGCTTTAACTAATTGTTCCCTGGTGATCTGTTTATTGCTCAGGTTAATATTATTGGCCACCGAATCAGAAAAAAGGAAAACATCTTGCAGAACCGTTGCGATATTGGATCGCAGATAACTGATCTCATAGTCCCTGATATCTACCCCATCGATCTTTATACTGCCTTTATTTATCTCGTAAAATCTATTTAGTATGTTGATTGTCGAAGATTTTCCGGCTCCTGTAGCTCCTACCAGCGCAAGGGTTTCGCCAGGCTTAACCCGAAAGGAAATGTCTTTCAGAACCCAGTTTTCATCATTATAGGCAAACCATACATGGTTAAACTCGATCTCACCATTTAATATCCCAGGCTGGAAGGTCCCTTTATTTTCAGTTTTTTCATCGGTATCCAGAACGTTAAAGATACGTTCGGCGCCCACCATTCCCATTTGCAGAGTATTAAATTTATCCGCAAGCTCCCTGATCGGACGGAAAAGCATGTTTATAAACATGATAAAGGAAATGACCACTCCCGGAGAGATCCTATTGGCCAAAATAGATTGAGACCCATACCATACAAGTAGTCCCAATGAAATCGCAGAAATTATCTCCACTACAGGAAAGAAGATCGAATAGTACCAGTTCGAGCGAATATGAGCGTCCCGGTGCTTCGCATTTATCCGCTTAAACTTTCTCATTTCCTGGTTCTCCCGCGCAAAGTAATGGATGATTTTCATGCCGGTAATATGTTCCTGCAAAAACGTATTCAGGTGAGAAACCTGGTTGCGCACTTCCTGGAAAGCCGATTTGATCGCCTCCTTGAAAACGTACGAAGCTACCATTAGTAAGGGCATAGGTATGAGTACGACAAGCGTCAGTTCCCAATCGGTATACAGCATTACCGAGATGATAGCAAGTACCTGCAGGACGTCCCCAATAATTACGATGAGGCCTTCAGAAAAAATATCTGCAATAGTTTCAAGGTCTGAAACAGTCCGTGTGATCAGTTGGCCGATCGGCGTGCGGTCGAAATACTTTAATCTGAGGCTGCTTATGTGATTGAATACACTGATACGCAGATCTTTAATGACTGACTGTCCGAGCACATTGGTATAAAACGTATGGAAATATTGACAGAGACCTTGTATCAATAACAATCCTAGCATGATAAGTGCCATATTCACCAGGCCAGTTTTATTATTCTCGATAATATATTTATCTACAGTTAATTGAATTAACCACGGCCTGATAGGGGCGAGAATTGCCAGGGCGACGGTTAATATGATCGACCACGCAAATATCCTGCGGTATGGCGTAACGTACTGAAAGATCCGCCTCAGCAAACTTATATCAACAGCATTACCGCTTACTCTAGCCATAGGGGTTCGGAGTTGTATGTTATACGTTATAGGGTATGTAAGGGTACTGCACTTCGGTTAAATACAATCCGCACGCAGGAACTGATTCGCCTGCATTGGATCTGTCTTTGCTTTCTATTATCGATCTAATGTCGTTGCATTTAATCTCCTTTTTGCCAACCTTCATCAGGGTTCCAACAATGGCCCTGACCATATTTCTTAAAAATCGGTCAGCTGAAATATGGAACACAATCCCCTGATCACTTTCCACCCATTCCGCCCGGCTTATCGTACAGTTATTAGTCAGTGTGTGGGTATTTGATTTGCAGAAGCAGCTGAAATCATGATATTCCTTCAGTATAAGTGCGGCCTGGTTCATCAGTTCTATATCCGGCATATCCCTAAGCAGCCAGGATAAATTGTGTTTAAAAGGGTTTTTGTGAAAATGTATATAATACTCGTAGGATCGCTTTGTAGCATCAAAGCGTGCGTGTGCGTCTGCAGGAACTTCGATAAAACGTTTAACAGAAATATCATATGGCAGCAAAGAGTTTATGCTCAGCAAAAACCGGTTAGCGGTCAGATCCTCTTCACCTTTCAAATCGAAGTGGGCAAACAACTGCCTGGCATGAACGCCGGTATCTGTTCGTCCGCATCCAAGCGTTTCAATATTCTGTCTGCATATAGTAGATAATGCCCTATTTAATACTTCCTGGACGGAATGCGCATTTTTCTGAACCTGCCAGCCATGATAAGCGGTCCCGTTGTAAGCGATCTCTATAAAATACCTGCGAATAGTGTCCAAGATTGCAAAGGTAGTGAGCGGGGAGCAAAGAGGTGTGATTGCGGCGCTAATTTTTTGTATCTCATCACAAGTCCCCGGTCAACCCACAAATGAAGCTGGTGATCTGACATGTAACAAAAAAAACGCGTTAGAATAGATTTTGAAAGTATATTTGTGCCAAACTCTTTTATTATGCTACAAAGGATACAAAGCATTTGGCTTTTTTTTGCGACGGCCTGCATTTTCAGCCTGTTTTTATTTCCATATCTCCAGGTTCTTCAACCGGATGGATCCGCTAAATCACTCAAAGTTACTGGTGTTTATGAGAACATTGCGGGACAGGTAGTGCAAACAGAGCCGTTCTTAGCATTGACTATAGCTACGGTTATACTCGGACTTATTCCCTTTGTTATTATCTTTCTTTACCAGCACAGGAAAAGACAGATCATGCTTTCTTACCTGGCTATTGTACTGATCATTGGATTTAGTTTCTGGCTGATACAAACTGCAAAGGCCGCGCTGGGCCCGGTAAACTTACAGGCTGAAAATTATGGAATTGGAAGTATGGTTCCCTCGATTGCTATACTGTTCATCATTCTCGCCATCAGAGGAATAAAAAAAGACGAGAGAATGATAAAATCTGCGGATCGATTGAGATAATATCCCAATGGTTGAGATTTCCTCCTGCCCTCTCCTTGAAAAAAGGAGGAAAAAATCATTTAATACATTCATCCGCCAGGTACAACACAGATTCGTAGTCTTTGCCTACTGCGTCCGACATGGCAATTTCGCAGGTTTTGCCGGATGAATAATATCCGTCATAAGACTTCAACTGTACATCACCCGCTTCCGGAGCAGTTGCGGCTGCAGTAAGCTCGGGGAACAAAAATCCCCTGTCGCCCGCCATGCCACAGCACCCGGCATTTACAGGCACATGAACAAGTTCAGTAAAGTGATTTGCCACTGCAATAAACTTCCTGTCCAGTCCCATCTTCTGTAGTGAACATACAGGATGCAGCACAACAGAGCCCTTTTTTGCGGGGCTAAAGGAAAGCGGCATTACATAATCATGAAGATAATCTATGCTATCCAGGATGCTCAGCTGATCAAAATGCTGCCTGTTGATCTCATCAAGGACAGGGCGACATTGCTGTAAGGTATGCGAACATGAAGTAACATCGAGAATTACAGGTATCCTTCCCTCATTTGTAATTTGCCAAAGCTTTTCTACGGTCTCATTGCATTTGGATGCATAAGCCATATTGTATCCTTTGGAAGAAAACAGCTGTCCGCAGCAAAGGGCCTCTATACCATCAGGTATGATAACCTCTATCCCAACTTTCTGAGAGACACTGAGAAAAGTATCGGGTATGCTCTTTTTATCCTTCGCACCGCCCATGATGCGCGAAATGCAGGTCGGAAAATAAACCACTGTATTCTGCTCCGCAGTAAATTCTGCGACGGTGTTCCGGTAATTCCCTGAGATGCGCCCGGTTGTTATCAGTTGGTTACTCCATAGGGGAAATGCAGGGATGATCTTTTTTATCGTGCCGGTAATACGGATCATCGTACTCTTACCCAGAATACTATTGATGACCTCACCAGATTTAAGTGCAAAATTCACAAGAGAGGTAACAGCCCGGAAATTTTTAGCAATATTAAGCGCTATACGATTTGAAAACCCGGAGTGGCTTTCACGTCTCAGGCGTTTTACGAGATCACCCGTGTTAATGTCCACAGGACAGCTTGTGGCACAAAGCCCGTCCACTGCACAGGTATCAAGGCCATCATACTGGTATTGGTTGACCAGCTCTGTATGAGCAGCGATATCGCCCTTATCCCTCAGTATCGCAAGTTCACGTCTGACAACGATTCTTTGCCTTGGGGTTAACGTTATATTCCGGCTGGGACATTTATGCTCACAATAACCACACTCTATACATTTATCTACTTCCTGCTCTACTGTAGGAAGTGATTTCAAATTCTGAATATGAGCCTGCTTATTCTCATTAATGATGACTCCCGGATTCAACAAATTTTTGGGATCTATCACCTTTTTAAGGCTTTTCATGATCTGGTAGGCTTCAGATCCCCATTCAGTTTCTACAAACGGCGACATATTACGGCCAGTACCGTGTTCGGCCTTAAGCGTACCATCGTATTTCTTCACAACCAGTTCAACTACTTCCTGCAGGAACCGGTCGTACCGGTCGATCTCAGCCGCAGAATTGAATGATTGTGTGACCACAAAATGAATATTGCCATCCTTGGCATGACCAAAAATAATGGCATTGCCGTAGCCATATTTCTTGAAAAGCACATGCAGATCCAGGATGGCATCACCTAACTGATCTACCGGAAAGGCGATATCTTCCAGTATCACAGTCGTGCCACTCGCCCTTACGGCACCCACTGCCGGGAACATGCCTTTGCGCAGCTTCCAGTAAAAAGCCTGCTGTATGGTGTCGTGAGTAAAGCTGACAGGCTCTAATAATAAAAAGGAACTGGTATAAGGTAACAGGCTGTCTATTTTCGCCTCAAGCTCTTCATGCGTATTACTTTGGTATTCAACCAATAAAGCTGCGGCTGATTCAGGCAAGGTTCTGAGGATCTCCGGAACGCCCTTAATATTCTCTATTGATCTCAGTGAAGCGCGGTCCATCAGTTCTACCGCTTCGGCACCCGTATCAGTTAAAGGTCTGATCGCCTGGCAAGCAGAATAAATATCCTGGAAATAAATAAAAGCCGTTGATTTATGAGGATAATCCGGAACAGTTTCCATCACGGCTTCAGCGATGAAGCCCAATGTTCCCTCTGCCCCTATCAGGAGGTGTGACAGGATATCCAGCGGATGCGAATAATCGATAAAAGAGTTCAGGGAGTATCCCACCGTATTTTTTGTGAGATATTTTTTCCGGATCCTGTCAGACAAAACAACGTTTGCAGATATTTGCTCCTTTAGATCTATTATAGAATTATATATCTCCGGGCACTCTTCTTCAAATCGTTTATAATCCTGTTGGACCTCCGTCGAAAAACTCTTCCCGTTAGGCAGAATAAACCGGATATGCTTTGTAGTATGATACGAATTCAAACTGACACCACAGCACATACCGCTCGAATTGTTTGACAGGATCCCTCCAATCATAGCCGCATCAATACTCGATGGGTCTGGTCCGATCTTTCTCTTATGCTTTTTTAGAAAAGTATTTACCATTGATCCGGTAATGCCTGGCTGCACTCTGACTTTACTTCCTCCTTCCTCTATGAGGATCTGGTTCCAGTATTGTTTAAGGTCAACGAGGATACCATCCGTTATCGATTGACCAGATAGACTGGTACCTCCGGTGCGGAAAGTAAGAGGGATATTATTCAGACGAGAAAATTCGAGCAAGGATACGATCTCCTTTTCACTGACCGGCTGTACAACTGCCCGTGGCCTGAGGTAGTAGAACCCGGCATCAGAGGCATGGGCAACAAGGTCGATGAGGCGGCATTTTATTCTTTCTTTTGGCAGGATAGTTTGCAAACGCTTTCCAATATCCATAATTCTGCGGGAGTCTAGTTTGTAAGGTTTAAGATCGTGGCTCTTTACTGATCGGAATATTCCAAAAAAGTTCAGATGTATTGAGTGTAAAAGTAATAATCTATTTAAAAAGATCAGTCGAAGTTTAATTTTACGAAAAACGTCGGCAGATGGAAATTTAGTCTCGGAGTCTTGGCAAAGACCGCGAGGAATTCTTCAAGGTTAGCTAGGAACCTGACGGTGGATGGCGACATTATTTGGTGATCGCCGGACAAATATCAATCCAGTAATTGTTACTAAATCAGATTTCGATTTCCCTTTGGCTTGTGAATTAAAAATCGTACATTTGCGGCGCTTATAGCAATAAGGCTATGAGCTTTTAAAAATTATCATGAACCCATTTAGTACCTTGGGTATCCGTCATGATATTGTTAATGCCATAACTGAACTGGGATTCGAAAATCCCACACCAATCCAGGAGCAATCTATCCCGGTATTACTTTCAGGCAGCAACGATTTTGTCGGATTAGCTCAAACAGGAACCGGTAAAACGGCTGCATTTGGCCTCCCCCTATTAGAATTATTGGATTTTGAAGAAAATTATCCACAAGCGCTGATTTTATGTCCAACCCGTGAACTCTGCCTGCAGATCACCAGCGACGTTAAAAACTACGCTAAAAACATGAAGAACGTAAACGTTGTGGCTGTTTATGGCGGTGCGAACATTTCAGATCAGTTACGCCAGATCAAACGCGGTGTACAGATCGTAGTAGCCACTCCAGGCCGTATGCTTGATATTATCAATCGCAAAGCAATTGATTTTACCCAGGTTCAGTTCGTTGTTCTGGATGAAGCGGATGAAATGCTGAACATGGGCTTCCAGGAAGACATCGACAGTATCTTGTCTACAACACCCGACGATAAAAAAACATGGCTATTTTCAGCAACCATGCCAACTGAAGTTCGTCGCATTGCAAAAAAATACATGACAGATCCGTTCGAGCTGACCATGGGTACCAAAAATACCGGAAACGTCAATATCGAGCATGAATATTTCATAGTAAAGGCACGGGATAAATACGCAGCTTTTAAACGCATCGTAGATTTCAACCCGGAGATTTTCGGGATTGTCTTTTGCCGTACAAAGATTGAAACACAGGAAATTGCAGAGTCTTTAATGAAAGACGGCTATAATGCCGATGCACTTCACGGAGATCTTTCACAGCAGCAGCGTGATAAGGTAATGAAGCGTTACCGGGATCGCAGTCTTCAGTTGTTAATCGCAACAGATGTAGCTGCACGTGGTATTGATGTGAATGATGTGACCCACGTTATTAACTATTCACTGCCTGACGAGATTGAAAATTATACCCACCGTAGCGGCCGTACAGGTCGTGCAGGAAAAACAGGTATTTCAATTGCGATCATTAACTCTAAAGAACTTGGCAAGATCCGCCATATTGAGCGGACTATCGGAAAGCAGTTTACAAAAGCTGAAATTCCAAGCGGGTTTGATGTTTGCGAGAAGCAATTATTTGCGCTGATCCACAAGGTTCATAATGTAGAGGTTAACGAAGATCAGATCGAACAATACATCCCGCGTATTATGGATGAGTTTAAAGATCTGGATAAAGAACAGATAATCAAAAGATTTGCGTCCCTGGAGTTTAACCGCTTCCTGGAATATTATTCCAAGGCACCTGACCTTAATGTATCAAGTGATGATCGCGGATTTGAACGTGAGCGCGGTGACCGTCCGGATCGTGCAGGCAGATCGGGTACAAGTGCAGGTTATACCCGCTTATTTATGAATCTTGGTTCTGTAGATGACTTTACCCGCGGAGATATGCTGGGCTTCATTTGCAATAACACTAAGATAAGCGGTAAAAGTGTAGGCAAGATAGATCTCAAGGGCGTATTTACCTTCTTTGAAGTGGAAGATGCTGAAGTAAATAAAGTTGTCGAAGGTTTTAAATCTGTTGATTTTCAAGGCAGGGAAGTTCGTATTGAATTAGCAGGCGACCGCGAAGGCGGAAGCGGTGATCGCGGCGGTTCTGGCGGTTCTTACCGTGGCGGATCACCTCGTCGTGAAGGCGGCAGCGGCGGTTATCGTGGCGGAAACAGTGGAGGCGGACGTCGTGAAGGGGGAAGCTCTGGTGGCTTCCGTGATTTTTCGGGAAAGCGTCGTGAAGATCGCGGCGGAAGCAGTTCACCGACTCCTCGCCGTGAAGGCGGAACGGGTGAACGCCGCAGAAGAAACTAAACAAAAAAACTCCTGGGAAATCAGGAGTTTTTTTGTTTAATGGCATGTTTGAAAATCCCTAAGTCCTGTGGACAGCTCCCTTGAAAAAATGGGAGCAAAACCCCATCGTCCAAAGAATAATATAAATAATATTTACAACCACTTGCAAGGGAAGAAGAGCAAAGGTCACAAAACAAGAGAGTACCTGCTTAGCGACCTTTGCCGGACCTTTGCGAATCTTCGCGGTAAAAAACTTTTAAGCCATGTCCGTATAAACGCGTGAACCCTCTTCGTTCTTATAGTAATTGCGTTTATGCATATCCATAAACACATCCTCGCCATTAGGCCCTTTCATATCCGGCATTAACCTGTCCCTGATCTTATCAACGAACTGGTTAATCTTCTCAGACCAACCCTTGTTTTCATCTGCAAACTGGCTGACTTTCTCAGTCCAGCCCTTACTAGCTTCGGTAAGATCATCAAGCAAGGTTGATCCGTTCGCTTTTTTATGGGTCAATAGTTTGTAAGCAACTCCTGCTACCGCAGCAATTCCTATTAGTGTGGTCATTTTCTTCATAGCGTTATATTTATCTATTTAACACCTCTAAACGTATGAAGTTTTAAAAAAGAAAAATCATGGCCTTGCGATGCCGGGATCAGGTCAGCCGTTCAGACAAGAGCTTCATCTCTGTCTGCGGAGAATGTCTTTCATAAAGTATGGCATACACTGCACGGCAAATGGGCATATCAACCATATAAACCTTATTGATCTGATGCAGGCAGAAAACAGCGTAATATCCTTCAGCGACCATATTCATTTCAAGCTGCGCGGAGGTTACGGTATAGCCCTTGCCGATCATATTCCCAAAAGTCCGGTTACGGCTAAATTGAGAATAGGCGGTTACCATCAGATCTCCCAGGTAAGCAGATTCTTTTATATCCCTGTTTATCGGATGTACCGCACCCACGAAAGCTTCAATTTCGCGGATAGCATTTGAAATTAATACAGCCTGAAAATTATCGCCATAGCCAATACCGTGACAAATACCGCTGGCCACTGCATATATATTCTTAAGCACTGCAGCATACTCAGTTCCATAAATATCGTCGGAAACATTTGTCTTGATATAACGGGTATTCAACATGGCGGCGAAAGAACCAGCCAGTTTGAGATCCTGGCAAGCAATAGTAAGATAAGAGAGCTTCTCCAAAGCAACCTCTTCCGCATGGCAGGGGCCACTTATGACCAGTATATCCTTAAACGGAATACCGTAGTTTCTATTCATAAACTCTCCGATGATCAGGTTGTCACCGGGAACGATCCCTTTAATAGCAGAAATAATCTTCTTTCCCTTAAGATCTTCAGCTGCAATACCCTTCAGAGCCTCCTTTAAGAAAGCCGCTGGAACGTTCAGCAAAACCATATCACAATTGGATATTGTTCGCTTCAGATCAGAGCTTAAATTTCCATCAGGAACTTTTATCTGGACAGAGCTGAGGTAATGAGGGTTATGCTTGTACTTTCGAATGTGATCGATAGCTTCGTCATTCCGCATCCACCAGTACACCTCCTTCTCGCTAAGGTTATCTTCCAGTATCTTAACTATAGCTGTGGCCCAGCTGCCGCCACCAACAATTGCAATAGTATTTTTCTTCTGTAGCATAAAAAAAACCCTTCCCAAAGTCTTCCGGACTTCAAGAGAAGGGACAAGGTAAATAATTTCTTAGTAACTACTTCTTGGATTCGCCGGCAAAAAGCTTTTCCTTATCTACTTTCTCAACCATAGCGCCATCTTTAAGCGTTTTTGATATCGCAGTAAAAGGCCCTGAAACAACTTCTTCTCCCCCTTTCAAGCCTGATTTTACAAGAATGAACATGTCATCCTGTATTCCTGTGGTTACAAGCACTTGCTTTACCTTTCCACCGCTATGCACAAATACATATTCTTTTACCGGCTCGCTGCTTTTCTTTTCTTTTTCAGCAGCTGGAGCGTTTGCCGGAGGACCACCAGGCGCGCCCTCTTTTATTTCCTTTTTCTCTTCCCGTGTCGTTACTGACTGAATAGGAACTGCTATACCATTAAATTGCTCTGTCTGAATATCCACTGTAGCGGACAATCCTGGCCGGAACGGGGATGGATTGGCACTGTTTGACACCAATAGCTTGCTGTAAGATTCAGGAAGTATCCTGACTTTTACAGTGAAATTCGTAACCTGGTCAGTAGAGGTTCCCACCACGTTTGAAGAACTGGCTATTTCCGTAACCTCACCTTTAAATTTCTGATTTTGGAAGGCATCAACTTCTATTTCAGCGATATCACCTACAGAGACACGGTTAATATCACTTTCATTAACATCTACACTCACTTCCATCGAACTAAGATTAGATATCCGCATAATTTCTGTACCCGCCATTTGTGATGTGCCTAATATACGGTCACCGAGCTCCACCGATAATTTAGAGATCACGCCATCAACAGGAGCATAAATAGTAGTTTTGGCAAGGTTGGCACCTGCTTCCTTAACCACAGCGTTTGACTGGTCGACACCAAACCTGGATCCCACCATATTCTGACGAACGGCTTCAAGGTTCGCCCTGGCGGCCTCATACTCCGCTTTTACAGCATCAAATTCAGCTGCGGAGATAACTTTCTTGTTGAAGAGCTCCTGGTTACGCTTAAACTTCGCTGAAGTATTTGCAAAGTTGGCCTGGGCTTGTTTAAGCTGCTGCTGTGAGCTCGCTAAAGAGGCTCGCTGACTGTTTAAAGACGCTACTGCACGATCGTAACCAGACTGCAGCACGTCGGGGCGAACCTTACATAATAGCTGTCCTTTTTTTACCACATCTCCTTCTTTGACATGCAATTCCACGACCTCGCCTGAAACTTCAGCGCTTAGCTTGACTTCAACTTCCGGCTGCACTTTACCGCTTGCAGAAACGGTTTCTACGATCGACCTTTTAGTCACTTTCTCAACAGCAACCTGAACAGTCTCACTTTTTCCAAACCATCCAAGTTTATTTCCCGCAATAGCTATTACTACCAGCACTCCTGCTCCGATGAGCACATATTTTAATGTATTACTTTTCTTTGCCATGTTTATTTTAATAAGGGGGTAAAGGTTTTCTGATTAAAAGGTTATTGGATTGCCCAGGTAGTAATCGATCACTTTACTTCTGAAAATAAGATCGTAACGCGCCTGGATCTGATCAAACTGCGCCTTGTTTAAATTTGTCTGCGCCTGGTTAAAGTCGAGTGAATTCACTAATCCGACACCGTAGCGCTGCTCGATCACATTAAATGCATCTCTCGTAGACTCGAAAGCTGTTTGAGCAGAATTATACCTCTTTTCTGCAGCCCTCAGATCGTATACAGCCTGATTGATGACCTTATTCAGATTGTTTTTTGCGATCTGTTCATTTATTTCGCCATTCTGGAAATTAATCCGGGCCCTTCTGACAGATGATCTGGCCGAAAAACCGTTGAAGATGGGGACGCTTAATCCAAAGCCAATAAACTGGTTAAAGTTTTCCTGAATCTGGGTAGCAAACGACTCAACAGGAAAAGATCCAGTCGAATACCTCGTCCCGAATCCGCTTTGTAAGTTCAGGGAAGGATAATACCCGCTCTTTGCAATGTCAATCCCTTTTTGTAAAACAAGTTTCCTGAGTTCCGCCAACTTAATATCCGGGAAACTCACCGATGCCGACTTGTAGACATCAGCGGCGGAGTAGGCAGTATTAACTGTCGCCACATCGTTAACGTCTGGTTTTTCCACCTCGAACGGTATTGCCGGGTCACGCTCGAGTAACTGCGCCAGGTTCAGGAAGGCTAGGTCGACCTGGTTTTGAGCATTGGTAACATTCAATTCAGCAGTAGCAACCTGAGATTTTGACTGTGAAAGATCAGCCAAGGTTCGATTTCCTACATCAAAAAACTTTTGCTCTATATCCAGCTGTTGTTTGGCAATATCTAACTGCTGCCCCGCGGCGGTCAAAAGATCCTGCGAATTCAGCACTGTTAAGTAATTAGTAACTACTGCTAGAATGAGATCATTTTTAACTTTTTGCGTAAAGCTTTTATCTGCCTCAAGCTGCAATTTATTCTGCGAGATCTGGTTAATTCGTTGAAAGCCTGCGAACAAAGGTACACTTGACGAAACATTCCCATCTGCTAACGTTATCCCCTTATTTACAAACTGATTTGTAGCCCGGTCTATATTACGGCCGAAGCGAAAATCAAGGCCTGTGCTGGCATTCAGGCTCGGGTATAATGCGTACCTGGATTGTCTCAGGTTTTCGTCCGATATAGCTTCAGAAAACTGGGCTTGCTTGATCTGCAGGTTATTCTCGATGACCAGCTCCGTAGCTCTTTTCAAGGTGATCTTCTCCTGTGCCTTTAGCGAGCCGGAGCCCAGGATCATAAGAGTAAGAAGCGCAGCAATATAGAATGGAAATGCTTTACGGGTTTTTTGTTTCATAAAAAGTTAAACAACGTCTGATTGGTTAAAATTACTATCTGCAAATTAATAACATACCTATCTTCGTGATAAATTAAAAATAAGTAATTTGTATCTTACATACTCTCCATTTTGGCTGCAATGGTTATATCCCACGTTAACGTGGCATAAAGGCAGGAAAGAAAAATATGTTTACCTGACTTTTGACGACGGACCTACACCTGTTGTTACACCTTTCGTATTAAATATCCTAAATAATTTTGGTGCAAAGGCCACCTTCTTCTGCATTGGGGATAATGTAAAGAAATTCCCCGAGATCTATGCCGACGTTTTAGCCAACGGTCACCGGGTCGGCAATCATACGTTTGATCATTTGCGGGGATGGGATTGTTCAGACGAAAAATACTTATCCAGTGTTAAAAAGTGCTCTGAATTAGTAAATTCCAATCTATTCCGGCCGCCCTATGGAAGAATAAAAAAGTCACAGATCTCATCCATCCGGTCGCATTTGCCCAATCTACACATTACGATGTGGGATGTCCTTAGCGGTGATTTTGATCCGGCGGTCAACGGCGAAAAATGCCTGCAAAACGTATTGAGGCACACCAGGAATGGTTCCATTATTGTATTCCACGACAGCCTCAAGGCTTCGGGCAATCTGTATGAATCGCTGCCTGCTGTTTTATCCGAATTAACTTCCCGGGGATTCGCTTTTAAAACGCTCTGAATTTTGTTCACCTCTGTATAAATTATATATTAATAAAGGATAAATGAGCTGAGAGACAAGCGGAGAAAAACCGGACATGCAAGAATATCAGTTAATTATAAAAAAAATTAGCTGAGAAGAAAAATAAGGCTCAATTTTTGCTAATTAGCAACTCAATGGAGTCTCCAAAAAAAATTATGATAGCAGATGACGATCCCGGTATCCTGGATGCGGTTGGGATGATGCTTGAGTTTGAAGGCTATGCAGTCACTTCTACATTGAAGGGCGCTAATGTCCTGCTATTGGAAAACGATTTCCCCGATCTGTTTCTGTTGGATATATGGATGCCGGGCCAGGATGGCAGGGATATCTGCCGTGAATTAAAGAAGAAGGCCGGCACACGAAACATTCCGGTGATCATGATCTCTGCAAGCACCGAACTGGCCAAGTCAGCAAGGGATGCCGGGGCAGACGACTTCCTGGAAAAGCCGTTTAATATGACTGAACTGCTTGAAAAAATAGCCTCTCATTTGGCGTAAGGACATTGATCCCGGAAATTGCTGCGTATCTAATCCTGTGACACCCACGAAATTAAAGGAGCTTCAGTAATTTTTATGTCTCATTACCCTCTTCCCAGCTGATCAACCGATTTTTTCTGCTTACATTCTGCCAAACCTGCATTTTTAAGGGTGTTTTTTGTAACTTCGCTCGCAGTTATAATTGGAAATAAATTAAAATCAAGCAATAAGATGGCATTTGATTTAGACATGATCAAAAAGGTTTATGATAACTATGGTATCCGCATCCAGGCTGCCAGAAGGGTTGTTAATAAGCCGCTTACATTAACAGAGAAAATTTTATATGCCCACTTATGGGAAGGGAACGCGTCTGAAGCACAGGAACACGGAGTTACTTACGTGGATTTTGCGCCGGACCGGGTGGCTATGCAGGACGCAACAGCGCAAATGGCATTATTGCAGTTTATGCAGGCCGGAAGGCCAACAGTTGCCGTTCCATCCACGGTTCATTGTGATCACTTGATCCAGGCGAAAGTTGGAGCTGATGAGGACCTGGTAACAGCAAATACTCAAAATAAAGAAGTTTATGATTTTCTGGCTTCCGTATCCAATAAATATGGCATTGGCTTCTGGAAGCCTGGTGCGGGTATTATCCACCAGGTGGTACTTGAAAATTATGCATTCCCGGGTGGAATGATGATCGGAACCGATTCACATACACCGAATGCAGGAGGCTTAGGCATGATTGCGATCGGCGTGGGTGGTGCGGATGCTTGCGACGTGATGGCGGGACTCGCATGGGAATTAAAGTTCCCAAAGCTGATCGGTGTAAAATTAACCGGGAAACTATCGGGGTGGGCATCTGCAAAAGATGTCATACTTAAGGTGGCCGGCATATTGACTGTAAAAGGCGGTACGGGACATATTGTCGAATATTTTGGTGAGGGTGCGAAATCCCTTTCTGCAACAGGAAAAGGAACCATCTGCAACATGGGCGCGGAAATAGGCGCTACAACTTCTATTTTTGGTTACGATGAGAAAATAGCAACCTATCTTAAGGGTACAGACCGAGAGGAAATAGCTAATCTTGCAGATGCTGTAAAAGAGCACCTGACGGGTGACGAGGAAGTGTATGCCAATCCACAGGCTTATTTCGATCAGGTTATAGAAATTGACCTTTCATCCTTGGAACCACATGTTAACGGTCCGTTTACCCCGGATATGGCCTGGCCATTATCTCAATTCGCGACTGCCGTACGTGAAAACGGCTGGCCTCAGACGCTTGAGGTGGGCCTGATAGGTTCATGTACAAATTCATCCTACGAAGATATTAGCCGCGCTGCATCTATAGCCAAACAGGCTGTTGACAAACACCTGGTAGCGAAGGCTGAGTTTACGATCACCCCCGGCTCTGAACTGGTCCGCTATACAGTTGAACGCGATGGCTATCTTAACACATTCGAAAGTATGGGCGGAGTCGTTCTGGCTAATGCCTGCGGGCCGTGTATCGGGCAATGGGCGCGTCATAGCACTGATCCAACGCGTAAGAATTCAATCATTACTTCTTTCAACAGAAACTTCAAATCGCGGAACGACGGGAATCCCAACACCCATGCTTTTGTAGCGTCCCCTGAAGTTGTCACTGCCTTAACTATTGCCGGTGATCTTGGGTTCAATCCAATGACCGACACCTTAACAAACTCTCAGGGCGAGGAGGTGAAACTTGACGAACCGCAAGGTTTGGAAATGCCTGTAAAAGGTTTCGCTGTTGAAGATGCCGGTTACCAGGCTCCTGCAGAAGATGGAAGCGCAGTAAATGTACTTGTTGATCCTAAATCAGCACGTCTTCAATTACTGGAACCGTTTAAAGCGTGGGAAGGCACTGATATTAAGGGCCTGAAGCTTCTTATCAAAGCGAAAGGGAAATGTACTACTGATCATATCTCGATGGCTGGCCCATGGCTGAAATTCCGCGGCCATCTCGATAACATTTCCAACAATATGCTTATCGGAGCAACGAACTTCTTTAACGAAAAAGCCGACAACGTTAAAAATCAGCTGAATGGAGAATATGGCGCTGTACCCGCAACTGCGCGGGCTTACAAAGCCGAAGGTATAGGAAGTATTGTTGTCGGTGATGAGAATTACGGAGAAGGATCTTCAAGGGAACATGCTGCTATGGAGCCAAGGCATCTTGGTGTCCGCGCGATCCTGGTAAAATCTTTTGCGAGGATCCATGAAACAAACTTGAAAAAGCAAGGTATGTTGGGTTTAACATTCTCGGATGCGAATGATTATGACCGTATTTTAGAAAATGATACAGTCGATATCACAGGCCTTAATGATTTTACCCCGGGTAAGCCCTTGAACATCGTGCTGCATCACGCAGATGGAAACACGGAATCATTCCATGTTAACCACACGTATAATGAACAGCAAATTGAATGGTTTAAAGCAGGGGGCGCATTGAACATTATCAGGATGGGGCAGAAGGCTTGAAGCAGGAAGCATAAAGCTAAATTATAGCATCATTTATAAGCCGTATTCTTATAAGCTCAGGCATAAAGTGTACGGTATATTAATTTAAGGTCAATATTTTTAATACACCGTACTTAAATATGGCTGATAGAACTAAAGTTATTCTGATCACCGGCGCTTCCACAGGAATTGGCTTTGAAACGGCCTTGCTTCTCGCCAGTGAAGGGCACCGGGTTTATGCAACGATGCGAAATCCCGAAAACGGAGACCTTCTATCTCAGGAAGCTAAAAAAAGAGGCTTGAGCCTGGTTATTCTCCAGCTGGATGTTCAGGATGAATCGAGCATCTCCAGTTGCGTTGGTCAGATCCTGAAGGATGAAAAAACAATCGATGTGCTGATTAACAATGCTGGCGCGGGTTTTATAAGAACCATGGAGCAGGCCACTATGGACGAGATCCAACAGGTTATGGACGTTAACTTCTATGGTGTGATCCGCTGCAGCAAGGCTGTTCTGCCTGTAATGCGACAGCAAAAGAGCGGGCAAATTATAAATATTTCTTCTGTTGGAGGGCTTGTCGGACAACCTGTCAATGAGATCTACTGCGCGGCCAAGTTTGCCTTAGAAGGCCTTACAGAAAGCATTGCGAGCTATATGAAACCGTATTTTGGGATCAATGTATCGCTTATAGAACCCGGTGGCGTGCTCACCGAATTCGGAAATAGCCTGACAAAATATTTTGAAGATACGGGCGGTGTTAAAGATGATGATTACAAACCCCTTATTCAAACTTATATGGAATACAGGGCCACATTTACCCCGGAAGTGAAAGAGAGGGCTTTTCAAAGGCCTGCCCAGATCGCCGATGTAATTCTTCAATGTATAAATGATCCTGAACCCAAGTTGCGTTATCTTACGTCTGAAGGAGCAGCTACATTTACAAAATTAAAATCAGGGCTGGATCCTGATGGAGAAGGGATTAAGGGTCAGGTGAGAAAAGGGATCTTAAATCAATAACAGGACTGTAAGATCTAACCAGTGGCTAGTCTGACTTTAATACTTCCTCGGACGCCCTGCTTAACAAATTTGAGCAGGGTTTTGTATTTTTACATTCTATTACGTATCTAAGAAGTTGATATAAGCAGAAATTTATCCCAGCCAATTGAAAAGAGTTGTAGCAATTTTCCTGTACATGATCTGCACTTTAACGATAAGTGAAGCGCAGCAGGCTCCCGCGAATAATGATTGTAGCGCTGCCATTCAGATCAATGCTAAAAACTATTGCTCTGCAAGCGGTGAATTCACTAGTGTGAATGCAACGGAAAGCTTTATTGGACAGGGCAGGGATGTCTGGTTTAAATTTAAGGCAGTGGGGTTTGAAGTTAGTATCAATATCATTGGCAATACGCTACAGTCACCACGTATAGGAATGAGCACAGATTGTGGAGGCAGCGGTTTGATCGGATCAACAATCACTGATGGCAACACTACGATCTTCACAAAGGGAGGACTAAAGCCAGGCCAGGAGTATTATTTCTGGGTAAGCGGCGCCGGCAATAATACAGGCACATTCCAGGTATGTTCGAGAAATTATAGCCCTCCAGCTCAGCCGGGGCAGGACTTTTCATCCGCCTCACTTTTATGCAGCACGGCATCTTTTCCCGCAATAAATATCACAGGCGCCGGCTTAGAAAACCGGGAAGCTGCAGGTACCTGTCTGTCATTTCCGACAGGCGAATCAAATACCGCCTGGTATAAATGGACAGCGGCGAATAGCGGAAGCCTGGTGTTTACAATTACACCTACAAAATTTGACGATATTGACTGGGTTTTGTATGATCTGGGACCAAAAGGTAACATACAGACGCCATCAGCTCAGAATGCGATACGTTGTGCCGCTGGACACGGCATTGATAACAGCGCATGTCCCAATGAACCGCGTTACACGAAAACCGGCCTTGATTTTAATGAATTCGATCTAACTGAAGCAGGGGGCTGCGGGCAAGGGCAAAATGGCGTCGTAAAATTTATAGACATGCAACAGGGCCATGTATACGCTTTGATCATTGATAATTTTTCTAGTGGAAATAACGGATTCACAATCGACTTTACAGACCGTAGTGGAAAAGCCGGAACCGGCGAATTCCTCGGCCCTAAAGCAACCATAAATATGGTCAAAGATAAAGCTTGTACGGTCGACCAGAATTTCACCTTCAGTACCAGCCCCTCTGATTACTCAAAATTAAAATGGTATTTTGGAAATGGCGCCAGTATAGACAGTTCAGATGTTACCCAACCTCCTGTTATTTCATATCAAACGCCCGGTGAAAAAACGGTGATATTACAAGTCACGAGTGACCGCGGCTGCTCTGTAGTATATTCTGAAACTTTTATGGTAGGGCTCAAGCCCGCGGCACCTGTGATCAGCGTGAACAAGAACGCTTATTGTACGGGAGACACCATCATATTAAGTATTCCGGCCAAACCTGATGAAACCCATGTCTGGACAGGCCCGAATGGGCTTACATCCACACTTCGCGAAGTAAAGATACCGGCAAACTCTGGTTCCGCGGCAGGGGTGTATTCGGTAGTGTCTTCGCTTTTTGGCTGCACGAGCGACGTATCCACCACAACGGTCACCAGCATTACACAGACCCCAATAGCCGCATTTACAAGCGATCCGGTTCTTCCATCTAAACTCGCCTTTCCAATTACGGTGCGCTTTTCCAACAAGTCTGAGAATGCCGACACCTACTTGTGGGATTTTGGAGACGGACAAACTTCTACCGATGAAAACCCTGAGCATACCTACACAGAGGCAGGAGGCTATAATGTGACACTAACTGCTTTGAAAAACAATATATGCAGCACATCAGTGGTCAGGGGGAAATTTATGATCAGCGCGGCGGGCGCGATCTTTATCCCAAATACCTTCACGCCAAATAACGATGCTGTAAATGACGAATTCGTTGTCAGTATGAATAATATCAGGACATACAAGATACAGATATACAACCGCTATGGCATTCCGCTGTACATTTCAGACGACCTTGTGGCCAATTGGGATGGAACTTATAAAAATGAGCAGGTTCCCGTAGGAACCTATTATTACGTCATTGATGCGATTGACCTGGATAATAATGTCATTCAAAAATCCGGGTCCGTTACTATATTGAGATAATGAAGATCACCCTCCTTACTATCGGCAAAACAGAAGATAAATATTTATCAGAAGGTATAGCGATTTATGTGAAGAGGCTTAAGCATTATATACTTTTCAGTATACTGGAAATTGCTGAGCTAAAAAACACGAAGAGCCTTTCGCGTGAGCAGCAGAAAGGCAAAGAAGCGGAACTAATCTTTAAAAACATTGGCAGCACAGATCACGTTATTCTTTTAGATGAGAATGGACTGGAATTGTCCTCGAGAGGGTTCTCAGGATTTTTAAATAAGAAAATGATTGGAGGTCAGCAGCACCTCGTATTTATAGTGGGCGGGCCGTATGGTTTCAGCAAGGAAGTTTATGACCGAAGCAATGAGCAGATCTCTCTTTCAAAAATGACCTTTTCCCACCAGATGATCCGGTTATTTTTTGCAGAACAATTATACCGGGCATATACCATTTTAAAGGGGGAGCCTTATCATCACGACTAAAAGGAAGAAATATGGACTATAAAAGGAACTATCGTTTCAAATCCGGAAATAGCGGGAAAGAAAACAGGCAATTCTGGATATTGGTATTCATAGCTTTGGCTATCGGGGCAGGTATTATTTATTTTTTTTAGAAACCTTCATACTGCATAGCGTATAGCCGCTTCTCACTTTCTGAGTAAGAGATATGCTGTACATGTCCTTGGGGGGGTCCCGGATCAAGTCCGGGATGTATTTCCTATTTAGATTTTTGAGATAACCTGGTCGTGCTTTTTCCGGCAGCCTTTGTCGCTTTGGGCTTATCTTTAGCTACAGGCTCAGGCTTTTTAGCCGGGGCATCCGACACTGCCGGACCACCTTCAGCAAGCGGCTCAGGGGCAGCTTCAGTAAATAAAGGCAGAACGCTGATCGTGTTAAACCAGGTGATGATCTTTTTGATATCCGAAGCGTAAACACGTTCCTGATCATGGTCAGGCGCAACCTCTGTAAAAAAAGTGCGAAGCACTTTACCATCCGCAGCCTTCGCATCCGGAATGCTTTTGCTGTCTTTCATTTTCGCAAAAATATCGCCTAACTTAAGATCTTCCGTGTCCCCGAAAACTGTTATGTCTTCCAAAGAGGCCATCTTAGCAGTGCTTATGTTCACTACAATTTTAATTTTCTGTTCATCCAGTGTTTCAAGAATAAATCCAGATTTATTCTGGCCGATAAGCTTGAATAAGCCTGGTTTTCCCGATACGGATACAAGTCCTCTTAGATTCATTTTTTTTTAATTTGAGATGTGAGACGTGAGATATGAGATGTGAGATATGAGATGTGAGATTATGTACGTTTCCATCTCAAATCTCAATTCTCAAATCTAGTATCTTATATCTATTCTTCAGTAATTTCTATTCCCAAAATTTTGTCACCCTGCCTGATATCGTCAACTACGTCAACGTTGTCAACAACCTTACCAAAACAGGTATGGTTACGGTCAAGGTGGGATGTATTATTACGGCTGTGGCAAATAAAAAACTGCGAGCCGCCTGTATCACGTCCGGCATGGGCCATAGAGAGCACACCCCTGTCATGATATTGATTGTCACCGTCAAGCTCACACTTGATCTGGTAGCCCGGACCACCGGCTCCGGTTCCTGTAGGATCGCCGCCCTGTATCACAAAATCATTTATTACCCGATGAAAAGCTACTCCATCATAATAACCATTTTTAGCTAATTTCAAAAAATTAGCCACAGTATTCGGCGCATCTTTATCGTAAAACTGAACGGTCATGTCACCTTTTTCGGTCTTTATAATTGCTTTGCTCATATATGTCTCCTTATAAATGGAGGACAAAGTTAATTATTTCGGGCAATTGATGAAATTCTTCATATATCTTCTGCTTTTTATAACTTTAGACTATCAGATACGTTTACTAATAATATGCCCAGAATAAGATTAACCCTTCTTTTGATACTGGTAACAACTTTTTGTAAGGCTGCATCTATTCTTATCCCGATGGATGAAGACCAGAAGAACCACCTCAAAGCTTATGGTATTACCTTCTGGACCTTGCAGAGCGGGCTTGAAACTGACTGGCTTCTGAATTATCGCGGCGGAAGTTTTCTCATGAAATATACCCAGGCAATTGAGTCCGAATGTAAGATCCGTGGGGTTTCTTATGAAGTGATTACTGATGCGAAGGTTAATACCTTGCTCAATGAGATTACCGATCCATCTGTAAACATGGAAATGGTTAAACTTGAAAAACCACCCAAAGTAGCGGTATATTCTCCTAAGAATAAACTTCCGTGGGACGATGCTGTAACCATGGTGCTGACTTATGCTGAAATTCCCTATGAAATCCTCTATGACGATCAGGTTTTAAAAGGAGACCTTCCGAAATACGACTGGCTGCATCTCCATCATGAAGATTTTACCGGGCAATTTAACCGGTTCTGGAGCAATTATAAAAATGCAAGCTGGTATATAGAAGACGTTAAGATCCAGCAGGAAACTGCAAAAAGGAACGGGTTTAAAAAAGTTTCAGAAATGAAGCTGGCAGTTGCGCGCGGTATCCGCGATTTTTGTGCCGGAGGAGGGTTCATGTTTGCGATGTGTTCCGGTCCTGAAACCTTTGACGTAGCCCTTGCCGCAAACGGCACCGACATAGTTGAGAGTATGTTTGATGGGGATGGCTCTGATCCTCAGTCGCAGTCAAAACTGGATTTTAACCAGACTTTTGCCTTTCAGAATTTTAAGCTGGATCTCAATCCGGTAAATAATGAATTCTCAAATATCGATGTTCCGGCGTCCCGCGAGATGACGCTGAACGTAAGCAATGATTTCTTTACCCTTTTTGATTTTTCAGCCAAGTGGGACATAGTTCCCGCCATGCTAACGCAGAACCATGATAAAGTAGTAAAAGGATTTATGGGCCAAACAACTGCATTTCGCAAAAGCATGATCAAGCCGAATGTTTTGGTGATGGGTGAAACAAAAACTGCTGATGAGGCAAGATATATTCATGGTGAATTTGGAAAAGGTCAATGGACATTTTACGGCGGGCATGATCCTGAAGATTATAGGCATAACGTCGGTGATCCGCCAACGGACCTCAGCCTGCATCCGAATTCTCCTGGCTACCGTTTGATCCTGAATAATGTACTGTTCCCGGCCGCGAAGAAGAAGAAGCAGAAAACTTAATTATAAAACTTCCAGCTCACCGCAAATTTCAGCAATTTATCCTGCATTGGGTACCCCCTGACAGTATAGAACCCCCTCGAAAACAGGTCCTGATTCGCGTAATCGTACTTCAGAAAAAGATTTGTACGCTTAAGCGTAGCCTTAACCCACACATCAATTACCGGGTAGGTAGAATATTCCAGGGCTTGATTATCATTATAGAACTGGCTGACGTTAATTGCATAAGCAGGCGCTTTAAAAGGAGTATTAAATCGCACATCAAAGCCAACATTGGTATACAGTACTTTAAATAACCTGGAAGTATAGTAAAAACTGTTGTAAGTGTAAATTTCAGGGGTGCGCAGTACATCCTGGAAATCAGTTTTCTGATAAACCAGGTAGTTGTTCATATTGAAATTCCCAAACTTGAAATCCTTCATCAATGTTACCTTCAGCAGGTTAATATTGGTGCCAAATTGCGTAGGTTCAATTTGCCTGGCATTTGATGTTTCCTGGAAGTATAAGTAATTACCTACAAGGAAATATTCTGCTTTCGCTGCTAGTTTGAGTTTGCTGTTTTCATAAAGAAATGAGAGGTTGTTGATCTTTGACTTATTAAAGCTCCTATCCCAGCTATGATATTGGTAATTAACGCGTTCATAGATCTCTTCAGGTGATTTATTTTGTGAATATGCCCCCAGCACGATCCTTCCAATTGATTTGCTAAGCAGAAAATTGGCCCTTGCTTCATACAGATAATCAAGGAAGTTGTTTCCCTGTGCTATTTGTTGCAGGTCTGCTTCAATCCCGACCTTATCACTTAAACGATATGCAAGACCGGCTTTCAAAGTCGTATTTGAAAAATTTCTCTGGTATTCCAGCTGCTCGTAGTGATAAAGATCATTTTGTATCCCCAGGTCAAGCTTAAGTTCATTTTTTATAAAGCTGACCGCCTTGCCTCTCAGATAGAAGCTATAGCTAAACTCATTCCGCAGATCCGAAACGATAGTGGAATCATTTGTAGTAGTGAACGCCCGGGAAGGCAAAACAGGAAAAGCGCCTTCTGTATCCTCCTCGTTCCGGAAAAATTTGTAGCGGTCACGGGTGTAGGTTATTGCATGCGAGAGTCTCTGTGTGGGAAGTATTCTTTCAGAGCCATTTTCACCGGGGAGACTATCGTTCCTTCCGATGTAATAAAACTGCTTCAGAAAGAGCTGTGTCCGTCTCCAGGTTTGCATTGGCCTGTCGGCCCCGGTGGCGCTAAGGCGTACACGCTGGGCCATTTTATCAAGCGTTGACGATTTAAATATTGTATCATTTGTTGTGGATCCGTTCTCCCCTGCCTTCAGGGTATTGAAAACAGCATCGCCAAGCACATTATACCGCTTGTTAGGGGATTCATACCAGGCAAACAATGCCGCATTCAAATGATCGGCTTTTTGATTGGCATAAAACCCTTCACCACTAATCCGGTTAAAATTCGCCCCGATATTTAAATTGGCTTTAATGTTCTGAGAGTGTGTCACTTTAAATGTTTGCTCCTGACTCCGGCCATTGACATAGTAAAGTTCTGTGTATGGAGTCCGCGCACGGTAAAAACGGATAGAATCCTGGGTAAGGCGATAAAGATCCAGGGAATGAAATCCCGCGTCAAAACCTATGGTTTTAGAAGGGTTGAAAAGCATTTCCCTGTAAGCAAGTCCGTTACTGCCCAATCCAATAGTCGGCTTATCCGGCTGGTTTATCGCGCTGTAATTCTGGAAATTATACAGGCTGGTATCGATCCCGATGGTTTGGGTGCCTTCCCTGAATAATCTCAGGTTGGTATACCTGATATATTTAGAAGTATAGATTATAGAATCAAGCTCTGACTCTTCCTGCACGCGTAACGAATCAAGGCTCGCACCTGATCGTCCGGTACCGGTTGGCTGCTGGCTAAAGGCTTCAGCTATAGATAGAAAACACAATAACCCGAAGATTAAACCTTTACTCATTTAAATGTAAGGAGAAGTTCTTTTAACACTTTTGTCATTTTGGGTTCTGCTTCAATTGCCGTTTTAATGATCTCTTCTACAGAAACCGCCTGCAGCGTATCCGGGAACCCTTCATCTGTCAAAACAGAGATCGCAAATACCGGAAGCGACATATGATTGGCAACAATTACTTCCGGAACTGTACTCATCCCCACAGCATCACCCCCTATCGTACGCAAAAATCTATATTCTGCCCTGGTTTCCAGATTAGGCCCGTTTACTGCAACATAAACTCCCTTATGGCATTTTATATTATTCGTTTTCGCAATATCAAGGGCTTTACTAATCATATCCTTGTTGTAAGGCTCGCTCATATCCGGGAAACGTGGCCCGAGGCTTTCCTGATTTCTGCCTCTTAAGGGATTGTCAGTTTGAAAATTAATATGATCGTCAATGATCATAAGATCCCCTTTTCTGAATTCAGGATTAAGCGCACCGCTTGCATTAGAAACAATCAACTTTGAAATGCCCAGCATTTTCATCACCCTTACGGGAAATGTGATCTGCTTCATGTCATACCCCTCGTAGTAATGTAAACGACCCTGCATAGCCACCACGCGTTTACCGCTTAGTACACCAAAAATGAGCCTTCCGGAATGGAATTCCAATGTAGAGATCGGGAAATTGGGAATATTTGAATACATCAATTTGTGTTGGATTTCAATATCATCAACCAGGCCGCCCAGCCCGGTTCCCAGTATGATCCCTATTTCGGGTTCAAAATCCCCTATTTTCCGCTTAATATATTCAGTTGTTAACTGTAAGTTCTGCTGCATATTTCTCTATTAAATTGTTAAACTGAACTTTTTCCGGTTCATGGATCTCTGCCATAACGGGCAGATAATACACCGGTACATCCGCTAAAAGTTCTGAGATCTCTTTTGAGCCCAACCTCTGTGCATCTTTCTCGGTTGTGATAATCAGTCTGTCGTCTCCATCGAGTCTGTTGAAAGCACCTACAAGTTTACTCATATTTTTCTTGCTGAAGTTATGGTGATCGGGATACTTGTGGTGTATGATATGCTGTGTATAGCCACCGATTTCATATAGCAGCGGTGCAGGGTTAGCAATCCCTGTCAACAGGATAACTTTAGCAGAAACTTTGACGGACAGCAGATCCCGCTCTTCATGAGCCTCATTTAAAGGCTTCAGGGTGCCATATTGCAGGTAAGAAAAAAAGACCTCCTGATGGTTCCGCAGCTTTAATTTCTCTAAGATTTCCTGCCGGTCAGCCTGATCCAGACCAGGCGGGGTTTTTGTTACCACAACAAGGTCAGCCCTGTCCCTCTCCCACACCGGCTCCCTCAGATCACCTGCAGGAAGAAGCATTTTCAGCTTAAATACGTCATTATAATCAAACAATAAAATGCTTAGCCCGGGCCTTACGGCTCTGTGCTGAAAAGCATCATCAAGAATTACAAGCTCATGAGCGGCCTCTAGTTTTTTAATACCTTCTACCCTGTTTTCACAAACAGCGACTGTGATGTCATTGAATTTCCGCTTAAACTGCAGAGGCTCATCACCACTTTCTGAGCTTGAAGAAGATATTTCCACCAGCTGAAATCCTCTCGATCTTCGGCCGTAGCCCCTGCTAAGCGTTGCGATCTTATATTTATGTTTTAATAAACGTATCAGGTATTCAGTCATCGGACTTTTCCCTGAGCCGCCCACAGATAAATTCCCGACAGAGATAACTGGCATATCAAATTCCCGGGATTTCAAAATGCCTAAGTCAAAAGCAAAGTTTCGGGCTATAACGCCCACGCCGTAGGCAAGTGAAAAAGGAAACAGCAGAATGCGGAAAAACTTCATTAAAAATTTTTACCAAAAATACAATTTTGATCTCACCTGATATTTATCATATTTTACTACTTTGGATAAAAAAAATCAATGAAGAAAATTTCTATCGTGGTAGCCTGTTTTTTGGCTGGAATACTATCTGTAACAGCGCAAAATAAAATTGATCGAAAACTAAATTTGAAGCTGCAGGAATTGGTAAAAGGATTTCAGGGAGATGTGGGAATATATGTGCAGAACCTAAAAACAGGAAAAGTCGCCCAAATAAATGCAGATACTATTTTTCCTACGGCAAGTATGATAAAAGTTCCGATTATGTGCGGCGTATTCGATAAAATAGAAAAAGGAGAACTTAAATACGATGAGAACCTGGTTTACCGGGATAGCCTCTTATATGCCGGGGAAGACATACTGGGTTCGTTTAAAGACGGGGAAAAGATCAGGCTTTCCAAGGTTCAGATGCTGAGCATTACAACAAGTGATAATACAGCAAGCTTATGGCTGCAGAAATTGGTTGGAGGTGAAAATATTAACAAATGGCTGGAAACGAATGGCTTCAGCAGCACCCGTATGAATTCGCGCACAGCAGGAAGGGAAGGCGACTGGAGGAAATATGGCTGGGGACAGACCACTCCGCGGGAAATGGCCACGCTGGTGAAGATGATCCATCAGGGTACTGCGGTAAGTCCTGCAGCCAGCGAGCGGATGTACCGTAACATGGTTAGGATTTACTGGGATGGCGAAGCTTTATCACAGATCCCGCCTTTTATACAAGCAGCATCCAAACAGGGTGCTGTAGACAGGTCCCGCTCAGAAGTGGTTATGGTTAATGCCCCGCGTGGGGATTATGTATTTTGTATAACTACTAAAAACCAGAAAGACACCACCTGGATACCTGATAATGAGGGCTACCGAATGATCCGGGGGCTTTCGAAATTGCTTTGGAATTATTTTGAACCTAAGTCGGGGTGGAAGCCGGCGGTGGGGGTTGAGAGGTATGGGGATTAGCATTAAATAAAAAAGCCCCCGTTAAAGTCGAGGGCAACTTAATGTTTTCACAACGGAATAATCCTTATTGCGATTTGCTTCGTTGTAAAGATAAACTATAAGTTGCGAATTGAAAATCAATTTACAATATTTTGTTCACAATAGTACGTCTCCAAAACTTGCACGAAGCATAACACTAGTTTTTTATAGACCATGACAATCATAAAAACTCCAACTATAAATATCATTTATTAATTTATATATTTGACCAACGCTAGTTGACGATACAAATTAACTATACTAGGACTATTTATAGTTGGTTGCGATATGCTTTCAATTTAATAATACGTCAACTACTTTTAAATGGGATAGCATAAAGCCATCCCATCAAACTTTGTTAATGAAGGTAATCTTGATATCTAGGATCTCGAAATTTAAGCTATCAAGCTTTCATTATGAACAGGTAAACTTGCTGCGAGGGCATTGATAGCGGCGGGAACCAGCCCGTCGCCTCCTGTTTTATTATGCTAACTTACTAAAAAAATAGATTATCATTAAACCTTATATGAATGGCAAAATTTATACTTGGCCTTGACCTTGGGATCACTTCTATTGGCTGGGCATTTGTTAAAGAAGCTCAAAGTGATGATGAACAATCATCCATCGAAAAAATCGGTGTAAGGGTAAACCCCCTCACTACTGATGAGCAAACGAATTTTGAAAAAGGTAAGCCTATTTCTGTGAATGCAGACCGAACCCTAAAAAGAGGTGTACGCAGAAATCTGGATAGATATAAACAACGCAGAGCAAACTTAATAGATGTTTTAATAAATCAGCGGATTATCAGTAAGGATGCTGTATTAGCAGAAGATGGTAAATTAACTACACATAGCACTTATGTTCTGCGCGCAAAGGCTTGCAACGAAGAGATTAATAAAGAAGAATTTGCAAAAGTGCTTTTAACGATCAATAAGAAGCGTGGTTATAAGAGTAGTAGAAAGGCCAAAAACGAGGATGAAGGGCAAGCTATAGATGGAATGAGCATTGCAAAAAAACTGTATAATGAAAATCTTACACCCGGACAGTTCTGTTACCAATTATTAAAAGAGGGCAAAAAATACCTGCCTGATTTTTATCGCTCTGATTTACAAACCGAGTTAGATAGGATATGGGATTTTCAAAAGCAATTTCATCCCGAAATATTAACAGATACCTTTAAAAAAAGCATTGATGGCAAAGGACAGCGGGCAACATCTGCTATTTTCTGGGCTACTTATCAATTTAATACCGCTGAAATAAAAGGAACACGTGAAGAAAAAAAACTCCAGGCTTGCGAATGGCGTAGCAAAGCCATAAACAATCAGCTAAGCAAAGAAGAAGTTGCTTATGTGATTACCGAAATCAATAATAACTTAAATAGTTCAAGCGGATATTTAGGTGCAATAAGCGACCGGAGTAAAGAACTTTATTTCAATAAACAAACTGTTGGACAGTATTTATACAAACAATTACAGGAAAACCCACATACCCGGATGAAAAACCAGGTTTTCTATCGTCAAGATTATTTTGATGAATTTGAAACCATTTGGGAAACACAGGCGAAATATCATAAAGAACTAACCACGGAACTTAAAGAAGAAATTCGCGACATCATCATATTTTATCAGCGTAAGCTAAAATCGCAAAAAGGCCTGGTCAGTTTTTGCGAATTTGAAAGTAAACAGATCGAGATAGAAAAAGATGGAAAGAAAACTACCAAAACGATTGGTTATAAGGTTGCACCAAAATCTTCTCCCCTATTTCAGGAATTTAAGATATGGCAAAATTTAAACAGCTTGCTGGCTCAAAATAAAAATACAAAAGAAGTAAGGTCATTTGATGAAGATGCTAAACAATTACTTTTTGATGAACTAAACATAAAAGGGAATTTATCTAAAGATTCGATTCTGGAAATTTTAGGTTATAAGACAAAAGAATGGGAACTGAATTTCAAAATTATAGAAGGCAATAGAACCAATGAGGCTTTATACAATGCTTACTTTAAAATGATGGAATTGGAAGGGCACGAAGAAATAGACTGGAAAAATCTGCACTCGGTAGAAATAAAATCAGCTATTCAGCTTTTTTTTCAGACTATAGAGGTCAATCCGGCAATCCTCGATTTTGATGCGGAACTTGAGGGTAAAGCTTTTGAACAACATGTATCCTACCAACTTTGGCATTTGCTTTACTCTTATGAAGGCGACAATTCAAATTCCGGAAATGACAAATTGTATGAATTGCTGTTACAAAAGTTCGGCTTTAAAAGAGAATTCGGGCAAGTTTTGGAAAACATTAATCTGCAAGATGCCTATGGAAATTTAAGTGCAAAAGCGATGCGGAAAACCTTCTCATTTATTAAGATAAATAAATATAGTGAAGCTTGTGCATTAGCGGGATATAATCATTCTTCATCATTAACCAAGGAGGCGAACGACAACAGGGAATTAAAAGACAAATTGGAGCTTTTACCAAAAAATAGTTTACGTAATCCTGTAGTAGAAAAGATCTTAAACCAAATGGTTAACGTGGTAAACGCAATTATTACCAACCCCCTATTGGGCAAGCCGGATGAGATACGTATTGAACTGGCTAGAGAACTTAAGAAGAATGCCAAAGAGCGTGAAGAAATGACTGCTCAAATAAATAAATCCACACTTGAGCACGACAAAATAAGAGCAATTTTGATTAAGGAAGATGGCATAAAAAATCCCACACGAAATGACATTATCCGTTACAAATTATACGAAGAGTTAAAATTAAACGGTTATAAAACGCTTTATTCCAACACTTATATTCCTCGGGAAAAATTATTTTCAAAAGAATTTGATATAGAACATATCATTCCTAAGGCTTTGTTATTTGATGATAGCTTCTCTAATAAAACATTATGCGTCAGACAGGAGAACCTGGACAAGGGAAATAAATGTGCCATGGATTTTATCGAACCTTATTATGGATCAGATAAATTAGCTGATTATCGGGCCAGGGTAGAAATGATGTTTAAAGCTAAAGAGGGTGCGATAAGCAAGGGGAAATACAAAAAATTATTAATGAAAGCCGTGGAATTAGTCGAAGGTTTTATTGAACGGGATCTGCGAGATACCCAGTACATTGCAAAAAAAGCCAAACAAATGTTACAAGAGGTTTGCAGAAGCGTTTTAAGCACAACAGGAAGCGTAACCAACCGATTACGTGAAGATTGGGATTTAGTAAACGTAATGCAGGAACTTAACATAGAAAAGTACCGCAAATTGGGGCTTACCGAAATGGTCGAGAAAAAAGACGGTGGCTTTAAGGAGAGAATTATAGACTGGACCAAACGAAATGACCATCGCCATCATGCCATGGATGCATTGACAATTGCCTTTACCCAGCACAATCATATCCAATATTTAAACAATTTGAGCGCAAGGAGAAATGAAAATAGCAAAAAACACGCTTCAATTTTGGCCATTGAGAATAAGATAACGGATTTGATTATTGATGATGAAGGAAAGAAAAGACGAAAATTTAAATTACCGGTCCCTAACTTCAGACAAGAAGCTAAAAAGCATTTAGACAATGTACTGATATCTTACAAGGCTAAAAACAAGGTCGTAACCAAAAATAAGAATAAAATTAAATCCGCGAAGGGCGATAAAACAAAAACAGAACTTACACCACGCGGACAATTGCATAAAGAAACTGTTTACGGCAAAATAAGGCAGTATATAACGAAAGATGAAAAAGTTAATGCAAAATTTGATGAAAAGACAATTCTGAAAGTAGCATCAGGAAGGCAACGAGCAGTTCTTTTAAAGCGTTTACAAGAAAACAACAACGATCCGCAAAAAGCCTTTACCGGAAAAAACAGTTTAGATAAAAATCCTATTTATTTAGATGCACAAAAGAGTGTACTTCTTCCCGACAAAGTAAAGTTGGTTTGGCTCGAAGATGATTACACCATCAGAAAAGATATTACACCCGATTTAAAAATTGAGAAAGTTATAGATATCGGTATTCGTAATATTTTACAAAACAGGTTAGATACATCTAAAGGAAACGCAAAAGATGCATTTTCCAATCTTGATAAAAATCCAATCTGGTTGAATGAAGCAAAACGTATCGCAATAAAAAGAGTAACCATAAGTGGTGTAAAAAATGCTGAGGCACTGCACCATAAAAAGAATCATTTAGGCAATGATATTTTAGATGACAACGGCAAGAAAATACCCGTTGATTTTGTAAGCACAGGTAATAACCATCATGTAGCAATTTACAGGGATGCCGAAGGAAATTTACAAGAACAAGTAGTTTCATTTTATGAAGCCGTAGAAAAGGTCAACCAAGGTTTACCAACTATTGACAAAATTTTTAATCGAAATCTGGGATGGGAATTTTTATTTTCAATGAAACAGAATGAATATTTTATATTTCCGTCCGAACATTTTAATCTTAAAGAAATTGACTTGATGAATGGGCGTAACTATAAACTCATTAGCCCATATTTATTTAGAGTGCAAAAAATTGCTTCTAAAAACTACTTTTTTAGACATCATTTAGAAACAAATGTCGAAGAACCAAAAGAACTGAAAGGTATTAGTTACAAACCACAATTAGGGCTAAATGGAATTATCGGAATAGTAAAAGTCCGCATTAATCATATCGGAGAAATAGTTAAAGTAGGCGAATATTAACAACAAGCTTCTTCTTATTCTAGCCTTAGCAATGAATTTGGCATATTCTGTGGCTAGATTGGTATAAAAAGAAACGATATTTATCAAAGTCAGCAACTAAAATTACAGTTCTACTTATCACCTTGAATATAATATATCCATCAATTATACATATAGCTAATACCCACCAGGCAATAAATTCGAGTCGCTTCTTAAGATTAAAACATGGACAAATTAAAATCCGAAGGCAAATGCCTTTATTGTAATGAAACAGTCTCTAAATTGTACATAAACCGCCATTTGCAAAAACATCTTGCTGACAAAACATTGATTAATAAGCCAGGAAGATCTTTCCTTTTAAAAGTGCAAACTAATCCTGACTGGGGAAATACACCTTACTTTTTATCACTTTGGATAGACGGCCAAATCCTCATGGATGAGTTCGATCAATTTCTTCGGGATATCTGGCTGGAGTGCTGCGGCCATATGAGCTCTTTTACGAATCCTAAAAACCGTGGGAGGGGAGCTGGTATGTTTGATTTTGAAGAAGCTCACGAAATGTTTGACAAAGGACAGATAAAGGAATATGAAAAAATTATGGAAGAAATAAATGGTGAGGTTCCTATGAGCCGGAAAGCTGAACTGGCTTTATACAGAGGCTTAAAGCTGGTATATAGATATGATTTTGGCAGCACTACCGAACTTGAGCTAAGCATACTGGATGAATATCCTGTAAAAGCAGATAAAGCTATTGTATTGTTGTCGCGCAATGAACCACCCGAACTGCTTTGTGAACATTGTGACAAAGAAGCTGCCAAAGAGATCTGTATGGTTTGTTTCGGGTCTCAGGATGAAGGAATATTCTGTGTTAAATGCGCTAAAAAACATGCTAAGACCTGTGACGATTATGCTGATTATGCCGCAATGCCGGTTGTCAATTCGCCTCGCATGGGAGTTTGTGGCTACGGAGGCGGCAGAATTGATGTAAAAAGGGATGGCATTTTTAAAAAAGCTCAGAGATTCTAAATTAAATCGCGATTACAACCGTGAAAATCAAAAATATGATTTTTGATTTTCACGGTAACAATTCTTATCTTTGCTCTCATGATCAACCGTCTGGCAGCAAAACAAATCAGTATTTTATTGCGTGAATTTCCCGCAATCGCACTTTTAGGTCCCAGGCAGGTGGGCAAAACTACGCTTGCAAAACAACTGGTCAAAAAACAAAAAAAGGAAATTTTGTATTTTGATCTCGAAAGTGATTCAGATGTTGCCAGGCTGCAAAACCCGGAATATATTTTTAATGAGTATAAAGATCATTGCATTATCCTGGATGAAGTACAGCGGGCACCGGAACTATTCGCACGGCTAAGGCCGGTTATTGATGCTTATCGAAAACCGGGACGCTTTATCCTGACAGGATCAGCCTCACCGGAACTGGTTAAAGGCGTCTCAGAGTCGCTGACCGGCAGGATTGCTTTTATCGAGCTCTCTCCGATTAACCTGATCGAAGCGAAAAAGAGCCGCATTAGTCAGCAGCAGCATTGGTACAGAGGCGGCTTCCCCCTGGCATTAACTGCGGGCAGCGATAAGGCCTTTATCCGCTGGACCGAAAATTTCGTCCGGACTTACATTGAACGCGATCTTTCCCAGCTATTTAGTATAAACCTGCAGGAAAAACTTATTCGCAATTTCTGGTTTATGCTGGCAGCTAATAACGGGGGGATTTGGAATGCAGAAATTTATGCGCGGTCACTAGGCATTACCGCACCCACCGTAAAAAGATACCTTGATTTCCTGGAAGGCGCCTTTCTCATCCGGCAGCTGCCTTCCTGGTTCGTGAATGTAAACAAACGACTGGTTAAGTCGCCGAAAATTTATTTACGGGATAGCGGCCTGCTTCATGTAATTAACCGGGTAGGATCAGCAGAAGATCTGCCCCTGAACATTGGTGTCGGAGCTTCCTGGGAAGGATATGTTATAGAACAGATATTCCAGCTAAAGCCCCGACATATAGAAATATATTTTTACCGCACCCACCATGGCGCTGAATGTGATGTATTACTCGTAGACGGTGTAAAGCCTGTAATGGCCATAGAAATAAAATATACATCCAGCCCGGTTTTATCGAAAGGCTTTTACACTGTGATGGAAGATCTGGATCTGAATAATGGATGGGTAATTATCCCCCGGGGAAATCTATACAAAATAAATGCTAACATACAATGCAGCAACCTGACCGATTTTTTAACTGATCAACTACCGCTGCTTTAAGTATACCGTGAAAATCAAAAGTTTGATTTTTGATTTTCACGGTTAATAAATATATTTATATCATATAACCTTTTCATTTACAATAAAATAGGGTAATATGATCAAAAGAACACTTCACTTTAGCAATCCGGCGTATCTCTGCCTGCAGCAGGATCAGTTAGTTATAGATCTCCCGCACCTCAAGGTTTTAGGTGAAAAAGAGAGCAAAAAGTCAGTCCCAATAGAAGATATTGGCATTGTTGTGCTCGACCATCAGCAGATCACAATTACTCATGGGTGCATGGCGGCCTTATTGGAAAACAATGCTGCCATTATAACCTGCAACCATACACACCACCCAACAGGGATGATGCTTCCTATAGACGGGCATGATATACAAAGCGAGCGCTTCCGCTACCAGATCGATGCATCACAGCCCTTAAAGAAACAACTCTGGCAGCAAACTATTCAGGCCAAAATACTAAACCAAGCAGCAGTGCTTGCCGAACGGGATATTGAATACGAGAATATGTTATACTGGGCAAGATCGGTTCGTTCAGGAGATCCGGATAATTATGAAGGGCGTGCCGCAGCTTATTATTGGAAAAATGTGTTCCCTGGGAAAATGGAATTTTTCCGGGGACGTGCCGGTGATCCGCCCAATAACCTGCTGAATTATGGCTACGCTATTTTAAGAGCTATTGTAGCCCGCGGACTGGTTTGTTCCGGCTTGCTCCCTACCCTGGGTATCCATCACCGCAATAAATACAATGCCTATTGCCTTGCGGATGATATCATGGAACCTTATCGTCCTTACGTGGATCAGATCGTATTAAGGATTATTGACAAAGGTGAAAATTTTCTTGAACTTGGAAACTCCATAAAAGCACAGCTATTGGGCATCGCAACGTATCCGTCCGATAAACCGCATATTTCCGATGTAAAAGTTTAGGGTTAATCT
>JBBJNR010000034.1:0-35643 GCA_037719315.1 Daejeonella sp. | reverse complement strand
ATTTACTTTTCCCATAACCGGTTCTTTTAATCCTTAACTTAATAGCATTGGGGGCAGGAATAATTTACTTGACCGCACAGCTATATACCTGATCGCTAATTCAATCGCCGGACTCTCTGTTGATTTCCTTAAGGCTAAAACCGGAAAGCTCAGGCCTTCCGGATCTGACAGGCGATCTTTTCCGTCCGGCCATACTGCTACAGCATTTGTTGCAGCGGAATTTATGAGACAAGAGTTCAATGGTATTTCACCCTGGTATGGAAACATTGGCTATACGATGGCTGGCGCAACAGGGGCTTTAAGGATGATGAACAACAAGCACTGGCTAAGTGATGTGCTTGCAGGGGCGGGTGTTGGTGTATTGTCAACCAAATTCACTTACTTCGCATATCCCTGGATAAAAAGGAAGATCATCAAAAATAATGGTCTTGATTTTATTGCCGTACCGATTGTTCAAAAAGGATCGCTAGGATTTTCTGCTGTTATGCCCTTATGATAAACAGCAAGATTTCTTGTGTGTGCGGTATTATGCTCTTAGGATGCAGTTACAGGTGCTGAAATTTGAAAAATGAAATTACTATTCGTAGAGGACGAACCCGTGTTGTTAGAAGAAATGGAAAGCTATTTCAGCTCGCTGAACTTCATTTGTGAACAAGCGGCAACATTCAGGCTTGCGTCAGAAAAGCTGGATAATTACAGCTACGATGTAGTAGTGCTGGATATCACATTACCGGACGGGAACGGAATAGACTTAATCCGTAATATCCGGTCACAACATCCCGAAACCGGGATTCTGATACTATCTGCCCGGGATTCATTGCAGGATAAGCTAAACGGCCTTAATTTAGGAGCTGACGATTATCTGACTAAGCCGTTTTATGTAGAAGAACTGAATGCCCGCATAAATGCGCTTTACAGAAGAAAAGCGTTAAAGGGTGCGGAAGAAATCAAGTTTGATGATTTCATCATCGATCTTCGTTCCAAATTGTTGTTTTTTTATCAGGAGGCAATACCGCTCACCCGAAAAGAGTATGAACTGCTGATCTATTTTGTAGTTAATAAGACCCGGGTTCTAAGCAAATCGTCTATAGCTGAACACCTCTGGAGAGATCACTTTGATCAGTATGATAATTTTGACATCTTGTATGCCCACGTGAAAAATCTCCGGAAGAAGCTTATTAATGTTTCAAATAAAGATTATATAAAATCTGTTTATGGGATGGGTTATAAGTTCATATTCTAATGAATCTGCTCACTAAAACCAGCTTAAATCAATTCTGGTTAAGTCTTTTCATTCTAGTATTAACAGGCATCATGCTCCTTTTCTTTTTACAGCGTGAAGTTTCTGCAGAAATTGAGGAGCAGCTGGAACTTCAGTCGCTCATGGTTTCTGATGAGATCGCTCAAGGTAAAGCCATACATTTTCCTCTGGTACAAATCACTACCGGTAATGAGGCTTTACTTCAACAAGCACGGATATTTAAGGATACATTAATTTACGACCGGATACAGGATAAAAACGAAGGATACTATTCCCTGAGTGATACCCGAACAATAAATGGAAAGGACTATAGGATCCGGGTGATGACCAGTCATATAGGATTGGATGGGTATTCGAAAGCAGTGGGATATATTTTTATTGCGATGGCGGGAATGTTTATATTTCTGGGCTCCCTGATGAATTATTTCGTTAACCGAAAGGTATGGCAGCCTTTTCTGATTAACCTGCAGCGGCTAAAATCGTATTCTGTATCTTCCAACGAAGATTTAATGCTGGACTCTTCCAACATCAGCGAATTTAAAGAGATGAATGCGGTACTCCAGGAATTAGCCGACAAAGCCCGCAGGGAATATTCCGCGTTAAAAGAATTCACGGCGAATGCTTCACATGAGATACAAACGCCATTAAGTATCATACAATCCAGATTAGAATCCATCAGTCAGTTAGAACTTCTGCCTGATCTTGCGCGATATGTTATGGACGCAAAAAGGGCTACCAACAGGCTAAGCAAGGTTAACAAGGGCTTATTGCTGTTAGCTAAGCTCGAAAATAATGATTTTCCCGATAAGCAGTCTGTGGACCTAAAGGATTTCCTTAACGCCCAAATCGATCAAACGGAAGATCTTCTGATCCATAAGGGATTCATTGTAACGAGGGAAATAGGGCTCAAAGAGGTGGAAGCCAGCCTGTTTTTATTAGAGATCCTGATCTCCAACCTGCTATCTAATATCCTGGCACATTCCTCTCCGAATGCCAGGGTCAGTATTTCCCTGGATTCCAACAGGATGATATTTTCGAATGAGGGACAACGATTGAATTTTTCTGAATCAAAGCTTTTCTCTCGTTTTGGCAAAGGGGCCGACAATTATACCGGGAATGGTTTAGGCTTGTCAATTATTAACCAGATCTGCATTGTTAATGGCTGGGACATCAAATATGACTATAATGAGGATATGCATTTATTCGAAATCCGATTTTCAGATAGCCTAAGCAAATCCTAATCAATGGGTCGGCGCTGAAAAAAGGCGGGCATCCCATGATTAACAATCATTTTAAGAGCCGTCCTATTTTTCTGAATTTCTCAAATACGATTTCTGTGTGGGGGGCGTCCTTTAGCTCATCTGTCAGGTCCTGCCCGGCCCAATGCTCGTAATGTCTGCCATTCTTCCATAAGCGACTTTCAGTCACATCATAGATAAATCCCTTGTAGGCGATCCAGATCTCTGGCTTGTCCTGGCCGTTCCTTAAAGCCAGGTAAGATTTGCTGTATTCAGGCAGATCGCACACCTTGATGTTACTCATCTCTTTTTAAAATATTCAAACAGCAAAATGTTTATCAATAGCATGGACATGGAGTAAAAATGGTCCTCAAACGGTATAGTCCCGACCCGGAAAGCCATATTTTCGCCATCATTGTACAGAACGATGGGTATTGAGGTAAGGATTCCATTCACGATATAAAATGGTATCAGCGAAACTACGTAGGCCATATAGAACCTTCCCAGGTTAACCTTCTGCTTAAATTCGGTGTAGATTAAAGTCAGAAGCAGCAGGCCAAAAGTGATCAGCGTGTATACCCTATCGTAAAAAAATATCAGACAAATAACGGATAGCAGGATCAACAGAATGCTGATCATGCGTGAAATCCCGGAAAGCAGATCTTTCCTGACATAATAGTTCAGGCATTCATAAATAAATATGCATGCGAAAGGAACAGTGATAAAGAACAGGACTTCTTCGACCGGCAATTGTAGGATATAAAACCCGGTGACGTACGCCGGGTTAAAAGACCAAACATCAAGAATGGTAAATAAATGATCCCAGATCAGGAAGAATATTCCGGTAATAAAAAGTCCGGGCAAGATATATTTCCAGCTTTTATAAAACTGTACGCGGCTGTCAAAAGATAGAATTATGGGAAAGAAAATAGTGAGAAAATTGATCAGAAGATAAGTAATTTTCATCTGAATATAATTTGTTTTTTAATGGTAATGAAGCTTGCATGAGCTTATATTTTTCACTTTTATCTATGTTTTTCAGCGGCGTTCAAGAGGTCGCTTCGCTAAGTTCATGTCGTTGTGTGAGCGGCAAGCTCATGCAGGTTTCATTTACAATTATACCCATTTTACTGAATTTATTGAGCTGCGAAAACACAGGCCCGTCAGTCTGGATTTGACAAAAAAAACACCGGAATTACCTCCGGTGCCTTTAAAAGCAAAAGTTTTTGATTTATTGATGCTGCTAGTTTATTGCATACCGGGTATTGCGGAAGTCACTGTCGTATGGCTTTAAAGACTTTTTCAAAAGTTTTCTTGCTACATGTATCCGTGTTTTTACCGTCCCTATCGGAATGGTAAGGTGTTCCGCTATTTCGTGATATTTATGTCCCTCAAAATGCATGGTAAACGGAATATAGTACTCATCAGGAAGTTTACCGAGTGCATTTTTAATATCTTCCATTATAAATTTCGGCTCGCCCTGATTCTTTGTGGCGCTATACATCAGGTTAGCAGAGGATATGTCATCAGCCTTAGTAACGAATGAGCTGATCTTTACAAATCGTCTGTAATTATTAATGAACGTATTCTTCATGATGGTGTACAACCATCCTTTCAGGTTTGTTCCTTCCTTAAACTTGTTATAATAAGTTATAGCCTTTAACATCGTATCCTGAACCAGATCGTTGGCATCATCAGAATCGTGGGTAAAGTGTAAAGCATACATTTTCAAAGAGCTTGCCTGGCGCGTAACCATCGTGTTAAATTCGATTGTATTCATATTGTTTAGGTTTAGGTAGTAAACAAATCTTTATTTCTTCGTAATTCAAAAAGATAAATGTGTTTTTGAACAGATGACTTTTAGTAGACAAAGTGTGTGCCTTTCTGGACCTGAAAGGCAAAAAAAGAAGAAATAAATAGGGGAAGCGCAGAAAAGATAAATTTTATTTAAAAATCTGAGGACGTTAAATAATATTTACTTCGCGCTCAAGCATAATACCGAACCGGTTTTGTACACTGTCAATAATCAGTTGAGAAAAGTTAAATATCTCAGTACCAGTAGAATTACCATGATTCACTAGAACAAGAGCCTGGTTTCTCCAGGTACCGGTATTTCCCCAAACCTTTCCTTTCCATCCGCATTGCTCGATCATCCATCCTGCGGCAAGCTTTATAAAACCTTCTGCGGAGGGGTAGTATACTATGTCTGGAAAATTGGACTGCAACTGTATAAATTTGCCTACCGGAATGATTGGATTCTTAAAAAAGCTTCCGGCATTACCTATCGTCAAGGGGTCAGGAAGTTTACTTACACGGATATAGGATACTACAGAAGAAATATCCTTGATTGAAGGATTACTGATGCGGCGATTTTCAAGCTCCTGCTGAATAGCCCCGTACGCTACGTTGGGCTTAAACGTCTTCGACAGCCTGAATGTAACTTCGGTAATGATATACAGTCCTTTGTAATCAGCTTTAAAAATGCTGTCACGATAACTGAACTGGCAGTCCCGCCTGGAAAATGTTCTGATATTGCCACTGGAGATCTCAAATGCACGGCAGGAGTGAAAGATATCCTGCAGCTCTACGCCATATGCCCCGATATTCTGCACCGGCGAGGCGCCTACAGAACCAGGGATCAGGCTCAGGTTTTCCAGTCCTGCGAATTCATGATCCACACAAAAATTGACAAGGTCATTCCATACTTCACCACCCCCTGCTCTAACATATACATCATTGCTTTGGGTTTCGTAACTAATCCCGCGAATATTCATACGAACCACCAGGCCGGGGAAATCTTTTGTGAACAGGATATTACTGCCGCCCCCGAGAATCAGCAGCGGGTAGTCTTTCAGATTCTGATCAGCAAACAGATCAAGAATATCTTCTTCGCGGCTGATCTCTGCGAACCAGCGTGCATAAGCGGCGACTCCAAATGTATTCAGGTCTTTTAGCGAAATATGGTCATGGATGGTCATGGTTTTAATGGGACCGCTCAGTTTGCTGCTTTTTGAAATACTTTCCCGAAGCTAATAATAATCCGAATTCCTCAGAAGGGTTTTTTCTAAGGGATTTGTGATGGATCTTATGCGCCCGTCGTATTCCAAGCAGATAGCGGTTAGTCGTTCTGAATGACTTTAACCGGTTGTGTATAAACCAGTCGTGAAAGATAAAATAAATGATCCCATATACGGAAATTCCCGTCCCGATCCAGAAACCGGTATTTAGGGTCAATCTTCCCTCCCACATTAAATACATGGAAATACCCGCGAAAAGTACACTAAATACATCATTAAATTCCAGCCATGATGAATGCGGCCGGTGGTGCGAACGATGGATAAACCACAAGGGCCCGTGAAAAAGGTATTTATGGATGAGCCAGGAGAAAGCTTCCATGGCGGCGATTGTTATGATAATGATTCCGCTGTTAGTTATAAATTCCATTTGAGTTGTACGTTCTGCAAACGTACACAACGTATTAGTATGCTCTGAAAAGTTATAAGTTTAGGTTTACGTCAAACTTATATATGTATCGCCCTGTTCTCTGTCGCCGCCATACTTGCTTCCCTGAATGCTTCTGTAAATGTGGGATGCGCATGGGAGATCCGGGCGATATCCTCGGCTGAAGCCCTGAATTCCATGGCAACAACAGCTTCAGCAATCATATCAGCGGCACGCGGGCCAATCATGTGAACGCCCAGGATCTCATCTGTCTTGGCATCGGCCAGAACTTTAATAAATCCATCCAGATCCATACTTGCACGGGCCCTTCCGCTAGCTTTGAATGGAAACGATCCAGCTTTGTATTGAATACTTTGTTCTTTTAGCTGCTCTTCCGTCTGACCTACGCTGGCTACTTCGGGCCAGGTATACACCACACCGGGGATAAGATTATAATTGATATGTGGTTTCTGACCGGCAATGCGCTCGGCAACATAGGTGCCTTCATCTTCTGCTTTATGGGCCAGCATTGCGCCTTTTATTACATCACCAATGGCATAAATACCAGGCACAGAGGTCTCCAGATGATCATTTACTGTTATCTTTTTACCCCTCTCTTCCAGCTTGATCCCAACATTTTCCAGTCCCAAACCTTCTGTATAGGCAACACGGCCCACTGCCACAAGACAATAATCCCCTTCAAGGACCACCTTCTCACCTCTATTATTATCTGCCGTAACAGTAACTTTATTTCCCTTTACTATCGCGCCAGTCACCTTGTGACTTAAATGGAATTCCATTCCCTGCTTTGCCAGCACTTTTTGCAGCTCCTTGCCTAAGCCTTTGTCCATGGTGCCGATGATGGAGTCCATGAATTCAACTACCGTTACTTTGGAACCGAGCCTGGCGTAAACAGAACCTAACTCCAGGCCAATAACCCCCCCACCGATCAATATAAGATGCTTTGGGATCTCCGTTAAATTCAGCGCTTCAGTTGAAGTAATGATCCTTTTCTTATCTGTTTTAAGGAAGGGAAGCTCTGTAGGTTTTGAACCTGTTGCCAGGATGATATTTTTAGCGGTTATATTTTCACTCTTACCGTCAGTCTTGGTTACCTTAACCGTGTTTTTGTCAACCATAGAACCATGACCTTCGAAAGCTGTGATCTTATTTTTTTTAAATAAAAAAGTGATACCTCCGGTAGTTTGGGCTACTACTTCATTTTTACGTTTAACCATCTGCTTCAGGTCCGGCTTCAGGTCTTTATAGTTAATTCCGTGTTCCTTAAAGTTATGTAATGCATTGTGATAGTGCTCGGAAGAATCTAAAAGCGCTTTAGAAGGTATACAGCCAACATTCAGGCAGGTGCCCCCGTAAGTACTATATTTTTCTACCACAGCTGTTTTTAAGCCTAATTGGGCACAACGAATGGCGGCAACATATCCGCCCGGACCACTACCGATAACTATTACGTCAAATTGCATGTAAGGATGATTTTAAAATTCGGTCAAAGTTAAGAAATAGGGATGAGATGTGAGATATGAGATGTGAGATATGAGGGCGTTGTGTTCATTCGTAATTTTTAATTCGTAATTCGTAATTCTTTCCCGTCGAGTCTGCCAACGGGCAACTCGCAACGGGTAACTAATAATTATTTTCACTAATTTTATATCCCTCTCCATAACCAATAACGAGTAATGAATATAAAATCTATCCTGAGTTTTCTAATGAGCTGCCTTAGTTTGTCTACGGTTTTTGCTCAGATCAGCCCTCCCGCTTTTACCCGTGCAGATTCTCTTCGGGGAAACCTAACACCTTTGCGAAGCTCATATGATATAAATTACTACCACCTGGACGTTCAGGTTGATATTGACAATAAATCAATAAGCGGATCCAATGTCTTTAAATTCACTGCAACGGAAGACCTGCAGCGCCTTCAATTCGATCTTTTCGACAACCTGACGATTCAAAAGGTTGTGTATCGGGGCAAGGAGCTTCCCTTTACCAGGGAATTTAATGCTGTCTTTATTGATTTTCCGGCGATCATAAAAAAGAATTCACGGGAGGAATTCCTTGTTTTTTACAGCGGAAAGCCCATCGTGGCAAAAAGAGCGCCCTGGGATGGCGGCTTCACTTTTTCACAGGACAAGCAGGGAAAGCCATGGATAGCCGTTTCCTGCCAGGGCCTTGGAGCAAGTTCCTGGTGGCCCACCAAAGATCATCAATCTGACGAGGTCGATAGCATGATGATCAGCATATCTGTACCCACTGGCCTTGTGGACATCAGTAACGGCCGGCTTCGCTCAACAGAGAATCTAAATAACGGCTATACGCGCTACAACTGGTTTGTATCTTATCCCATTAACAATTATAACGTAACCTTTAATATTGGCGATTATGTTCACTTTGGAGATGCGTATGCCGGTGAAAATGGCAATCTAACCCTTGATTATTATGTCCTGAAGGAAAATCTCGAAAAAGCAAAAAAACAATTTGGCGCGAATGTCAAGCCTATGCTTAAAGTATTTGAGAACTGGTTTGGCCCCTACCCTTTTTATCGGGATGGGTTTAAATTGATCGATGCGCCTTACCTTGGCATGGAACATCAGAGTGCGGTAGCTTACGGAAATAAATACCTGAACGGATACATGGGCAGAGATCTTTCAGGCACCGGTCTGGGCATGAAGTGGGATTTTATTATTATCCATGAGGCCGGACACGAATGGTTTGGTAACAATATCACATCAAAGGATATTGCTGACATGTGGATCCATGAAGGCTTTACGATGTATTCTGAAGGATTGTTCGTTGAAAGCCTGGATGGCAAAAAAGAAGGAGCCAGGTATATCGCCGGAGTTCGTCAAAGCATCCGCAATGACGTACCAATAATTGGCCCTTATAATGTGAATACGGAAGGTTCGGGTGATATGTATTATAAAGGCGCTAATCTCGTTCATATGATCAGGACGATTGTAGATGATGATAAAAAATGGAAGGATATTTTACGCGGACTGAATAAAGAATTTGGGTTAAAGACGACCAATACAAATGAAGTTGTCAATTATATAAACACAAAATCAGGGAAAGATCTGACGAAAGTTTTCGATCAGTATCTTCGTTATCCGCATATCCCCATTTTGGAATATAAAATATCCGGAAACCAAGTGTCTTACAGGTGGGATGCAGATGTTCCGGGTTTCGACATGCCGGTAAGGATTGTGGCCGGTAAGAAATATCAATGGATAAAACCTACGGCCACATGGAAATCAATCAAGGCCAGGACTCTCATGCCTGATATCGATAATTTTTATATTGGGGTAAAAGAGCTTAGGTAATAGCCCAGGTGCTACTGAAATTCAATATGCCGGAAGCTTAATTTTGAGGTTAATCGTCAGGCCCCTTCCAGTATTCATGAGGATATTTATTCGTTTATGATTTTTTTTCTTGCTTTCTGCAACGTTTTTCTATCGCTCCCGTCTTATGGGTATAAACGAAAATTAGAAAAACCAAATATTATGAGATCATTCAAAAACTACATAGCGCTATTTGCCCTACTGGCACTTAGTTCGCAGCTTGACGCTGCGTCAACTCTGATCACTGCTGTGCACAGCAAATCCAGCATTTCTGATGAAACCCGGAACGTCTCCGGATTTTCCGGAATTTCTTCGGTAGGAAGCTATAATGTTTTCATTACCATGGGCAATACAGAAAGCCTGCGAATTGAAGGCGACCCGGAACAGATCAGCGAAATTCAAACTGTCGTTGAGGATGGCACCTTAAAGATCAGGAATAAACAACGTACCGGCGGATGGAAGAACTATAATGGTAAGGTGAATATTTATGTAAACGCCAAATCTCTTAAAAGTATCGTACTTAGCGGATCAGGGGACATTAAAGTTAGCGGTACAGTAAAATCACCTGATGTGTCGACGGTTCTGAGCGGTTCAGGAAGCATTTCCCTTACTATGGATGCTACTAACTATTCTGCAACAATCAGCGGTTCCGGAGAAATAGATGCTAAAGGAAAAGCGGAAAACGCAAAAATCGCCGTAAACGGATCAGGAGATTTCGAGGGTAACGACCTGCGTACTTCTATTTCCAGTGCAAGAATGAGCGGTTCTGGCGATATTTGCATACAAGCTGATAAAGCATTGGATGCGGCAATGAGCGGTTCAGGAAATATAAGATATGGTGGAAATGCAAGTGTAAAATCTTCAAAAATCGGGTCGGGGAACATTTCCAAACTGTAAGAAAAGATTAAAGAGCAAGGAACAAAGACATTAAAAAGCCAGCCCTGATCCAGCTGGCTTTTTCATTATGCTTTAACGTATAACGTATAACGTACAACGTATAACGTTCAACTAATATTAAACTCCGAGTAGTAACCTCGCCGGATCCTCCAGCAATTGCTTAACACGAACAAGGAAACCCACAGATTCGCGGCCGTCTATGATCCGGTGATCGTATGAAAGGGCAACATACATGATCGGACGGACCACTACCTGCCCATGTAAAGCCACCGGTCTTTCAACTATATTATGCATCCCTAGTATTGCAGACTGCGGTGCATTGATAATTGGGGTCGACATCATTGAACCGAACACTCCGCCATTGGTGATGGTAAATGTCCCCCCTGTCATTTCTTCCAGGGTTAATTTGCTGTCGCGGGCTTTAACTGCCAATTCCATAACAGCTGCTTCAATCTGGGCAAGAGACATCGATTCTGCATTCCGGATAACCGGAACAACCAGGCCTTTAGGAGCAGAAACTGCAATGGAGATATCTGCAAACTCGTTAAAAACGATCTCTTCCCCATCAATTCGCGCATTTACCGATGGGAAATCCTTCAGCGCTTCACACACAGCTTTGGTAAAGAATGACATAAATCCAAGCCCTACCCCATACTTCTCTTTAAATTTATCTTTGTACTTAGCTCGCAGTTCCATGATGGGCTGCATGTCGACCTCATTAAAGGTAGTTAACATAGCGGTCTCATTTCTAACCGCTACCAAACGTTTGGCCACCGTCTTGCGAAGTGACGACATCTTTTCGCGGCGCTCCGCCCTCGAACCCGGAACAGATGCTTTTACAGCAGGCGCAGGAGCTGTCTTAGCTGCTGAAGCCGGCTCGCCAGCCGGAGCTTTAGCGGAGGCTGGAGCCTTTAGCGCATCTTCCTTGGTCAATCTTCCGTCAACACCGCTCCCGCTAACGGTTGAAGGCTCTACGCCTTTTTCTGCCAGGATCTTGGCTGCTGCAGGCGATGGTGAACCAGAAGCGTAAGTTGATGCTTTATCATCTGCTTTGCTTGCTGACTTAGGCTCTTCTTGGGCTGGTGCAGCTTCCGGAGCTTTGCTTTCAGCTTTTGCCCCTCCCTCTTCTATGCTGCAAACTGGTGCACCAATTTCAAGTGTATCTCCTTCCTTTGCAATGGTTTTTAAAGTCCCTGCTTTTTCAGCTGTCAGTTCAAAAGTTGCTTTATCAGATTCCAATTCGGCAATTACCTCGTCCATCTCCACATAGTCGCCATCCTTCTTAATCCACTGCGACAGGGTTACTTCTGAAATAGATTCGCCGACAGGCGGAACTTTGATCACTAAACTCATACGATTCTTTGTTATATCTTATTAGTCAATTTTAACAGCCTTTTGGGTTGCTTTTTCTACTTTTTTCTTTACTTCCGGACCTGCAGCTGCTTCGAAGGCCTTTCCAATTACAAACAACTGTTGGGCAATATGCTGCTTAGCGTAGCCTGTAGCCGTACTGCTGCTTTCCTTTCGGGATACTATTTCGAAATTAAACTCAGAACTCCTGAATTTCCTTGCAATATAAGGCCAAACTCCCATATTTTCAGGCTCTTCCTGTACCCATACATGTTCTTTTGCCTTTTTATACCTGGTGCGTATCGCATCTAACTGATCGTAAGGTGTCGGATACAGCTGTTCCAGGCGAACGATGGCAACATCTTTTCTTTTATCTGCCTGCTGCTTTTCAAGCAGATCATAATATACCTTTCCTGAGCAATACAAGACCCGCTTAACTTCCGCGGGTTTTACATAAGCATCATCTATTACTTCCCGGAATTTCCCCGCTGTAAACTCCTCCAGCTTGCTGACACACTGCGGGCTTCTCAGGAGGCTTTTGGGTGTAAAAACCACCAAAGGCTTACGGAAATCGCGCTTGAACTGCCTCCGCAGCAGGTGGAAGAAATTTGCGGGAGTGGTGCAGTTTGCAACCTGGATATTATCGTCTGCACAGGCTTCCATAAAGCGCTCAATCCTTCCCGAAGAATGTTCTGGCCCCTGCCCCTCAAAACCATGAGGCAACAGCATAACCAGTGCGTTTGAGCGCTGCCATTTAGTTTCTGCACTTGTAATGAACTGATCGATGATGATCTGGGCGCCGTTAACGAAATCACCGAACTGGGCTTCCCAAACTATAAGCGCCATGGGATTTGCCAGCGCATAGCCGTATTCAAAGCCTAAAACGCCATATTCAGAAAGGTGTGAGTTATAAATTTCAAATTTTGCCTGACCATTGTCAAGTGTTGCAAGCGGTACATATTCCTCCTCTGAATCTTCTAGTGTGAGCACGGCATGCCTGTGCGAGAAAGTCCCGCGTTCCACATCCTGACCGCTTACGCGAACACGGAATCCATCTTGAAGCAGGGAACCATAAGCCATCAGCTCGGCCATGGCCCAGTCGAAAACCTTGGTTTCAGACATTTTTCTGCGGTCCTCAAAAAGCTTTTCTATTTTTTTGAAGAATTTCTTATCAGATGGAAGTGTGGATATACTCTTCGCTATCGCCAGGAGGTTCTTTGCGGGCACTTTTGTATCAGAAGCACTGTCGCCCCAATTTGAAGCAAGACGTAAGCCCTTCCAGGCGCCGCCAAGAACCTGGTTCATGGCAGAGTAATCTTCGTCCTCTTTTGCCTCGTTCAATCTTTCCTGCAATAAAGCCCGGAAATTTTTTTCCATTTCCTTTGCAAGGTTTGCATCTACGCTTCCCTGGTCCAGGAGTTTCTTGTTATAGATCTCCCGCGGGTTAGGATGTTTCTCAATAGCTTTATATAACAGCGGCTGGGTAAACTTAGGCTCATCAGCCTCATTGTGCCCGAAACGACGATAACACAAAATATCTATAAAAACATCATTATGATACAACTGACGATATTCCATGGCCATATTTATGGCATACACCAGAGCCTCCACATCGTCCCCGTTAACATGAAAAACGGGTGATAATGTTACTTTCGCCAGGTCTGTACAGTAAGTAGATGAGCGCGCATCTTTAAAGTTGGTTGTGAAACCAACCTGGTTATTGATCACCAGGTGGATGCTCCCCCCAGTCCGGTAGCCTTCCAATTTTGCCATCTGCAAAACTTCATAGGTTATACCCTGTCCTGCCAATGAAGCATCGCCATGGATCAGTATCGGCGCTATACGCTTGTAATCTCCTTCATATTTAAAATCGATCTTCGAACGCACCATCCCCTGGACCAGCGGGTCAACAGCCTCCAGGTGTGAGGGGTTAGGGCATAAACTCAGATGAACTTTCTTCCCGGTGAGGGTTTCCACATCCGTGGAATATCCCAGGTGATATTTAACATCGCCGCCAAAAGGTGTATTTACATCGAACCCCTTGCCTTCAAATTCCGAAAAGATATTCTTGTACGTTTTGTACATGATATTCGCCAGAACATTCAATCGTCCGCGGTGGGCCATCCCAATGACAAACTCCTCAATGCCCAGTTCCGCTCCTTTTTCAATGACAGAGTCAAGGCCTGGAATTACTGATTCCGCGCCCTCAAGTGAAAATCGCTTCTGGCCAAGGAACTTGGTGCCCAGGAAATTTTCAAAGACAACCGCTTCATTTAGTTTCCCCAGGATCCTTTTTTTGGTTTCGATGCTGAAATTCGGAGTATTACGATCCTTTTCCATCCGCGTTTCAAACCATTTTAGTTTCTCCGGGTTCCGGAGATATTTATATTCCACGCCAATTGACTGGCAGTAAGTTTCTTCTATCAGAGCCAGGATATCCCTTAACTTCGCCGGGCCGAGTCCCACTTCAACACCAGCATTGAATACCGTATCCAGGTCAGACTCCTTCAATCCAAAGGTCTCCAGCTCTTTCCCGGGATAATACGATCTCCTCTCGCGGACAGGATTTGTTTTAGTAAACAAATGACCTCTCTGACGATAGCCATTGATCATGTTTAACACGCTGATCTCTTTAAAAAAATGATCAGGAGTTTCAGCGCTGACAGTCCCCGCATCAGAACCGCGGCCAAAATCAAATCCTTCGAAGAACTTCTGCCAGCCAAAATCAACAGAATCAGGATTTTCTTTATAGGATTGGTAGAGGGAATCGATGTAAGCAGAATTCGCGTTACTGATATATGATAAGTTATCCATTTAAAAACAAAGTCTTTTTGCGACACAAAAATAAGATTTTAAGCATAGAATCGTGAAAAACTGCAGGGTAATTTGAAACTAACAGCAAGCTGTTGCCTGTTACGGGCTACCAGTTGCCTGTGTTGGACGCTTCAAACGCCGGACTAAAGTTGTTTCGGGTTGCGGGTTGCCTGATAGCTGTTTTAAACGGTTAAATATTATTTCTTCAGATCACTGGCATCCGTGGCAAAAGACGGAGGTGTGATATAGTCTTTAAGGTCTTTCTCAATTATTTCCTGTTCCGTTAAGGTCCATGGCTGATGGATTTGTCCTCCGGGGATCGTATCCAGTTCCGGGATCCAAAGGCGGACGTAATCACCCTGGGGATCGAATTCCATCGCCTGCTTCAACACATTGAAGTGCTGGTATTCCTTATGATCGTTACCTACACCAGCCACATATGCCCAGTTACCCCAGTTGTTCGCCGGACAATAGTCGATCAGTTTTTCTTCAAAATATGCCGCACCCCACATCCAGTTCACTCTCATGTCTTTTACCAGAAAGCTGGCTGCGTTCTGCCGGCCGCGGTTACTCATAAATCCAGTGGTATTGAGCTCACGGATGTTTGCGTCAATGAATGGGATCCCGGTACGGCCCTCCTTCCATAACTCAAAAAGCTCCTGCTGATTCTCTCCTTCTTCCGGAGCACGGCCCTTGAACCCGATCTTTTGAAAGAATTTATTTCCGTACTTCTTAAACATAAACCGGAAATAGTCACGCCAGAGCAACTGAAGAAAAAGGCTGTATGTAGAGTCGGATGATCCCCGGACCTGCTCATACTTTTTTATTTGCCAGTATACTTCCCGCGGAGACAAGCAGCCTAAGGCAATCCAGGCAGAAAATTTCGATGAATAATCGCCTCCGGTTAAACGATTTCTTGTTTGCCTGTAATTTTTCACAGCATTGCTATCCCCAAAATAATCCTGCATGCGATTTAAAGCTTCTGTCTCGCCTCCTTTAAATTTCATCACCGAGCGCTCGTCGGGTTGCTCAGCGTCTTCGAAACCCAGATCGTGCAGCGAGGGGAGATTTCCGCTCTCCATATTTGTGGGGATGAGGAAAGGCCCGGGTGATTCGGTACATTTTCTCACGGAGCTGTCGCGTTCGATTTTCTTACGGAAGCTGGAAAACACATCCGGAATATTGTTAATCGGAAACGGAAGGTCTTCCTTATGATAGAGTGTGTGACCTATAAAGTGCTTGAGATTGATTTTCAGTCGCCAGAGAGCATTTTCAACGTCTGCGGAAACTCTGGTTTCTTCGGATGCAACTTCACGATGATGATAAACCTCGTTCACCTCGTATTTTGTGACCAGTTCGGGCAATAGATCCTCAGGTTTTCCAGTTCTGATAATCAAGTCAGCACCTAGCTTCTGCAGTGATCTTTGAAGATCGGCTACACATTCGATTAAAAACTTCGCTCTTATCACACCTGTCTTCCGGGTATGGAAAGAGGTGGTTTCAAACAGACGCGGATCAAAAAAATATACGGGCACAACAATATCACCCTTGCGAACCGCTTCGGTTAATATCTCATTATCGTGAATTCGTAGATCTTTTCTAAACCAAACTAAAATGGTTTTTCCGCTCATATGTTAATAGCCATGTAAATAGCTTCTGATCTGCTTAAATATTTCAGTATCAAGAACAATGGTAAAATGATTCTACTAAAACCTTATTCCAAATTTTCTTCAAATTACGCGCTTAGTATTGACATTTTGGATCATTTTCATGTCAGATTTCGCACGGTTCATCCAAAAGCGCTGTTTTTAGTTCGGTAAAAGAGTCTGCAAACCAAAATACTGGAATTTTAAAATATTTATTTATATTTATTTTAGCCAAATGATCTGATATGAAAACAGTTAAGAACATTCTACAGAACAAACCTATCGCAATTTATTCGGTGACTCCGTCGACATCGGTTTTAGATGCATTGCAGGTTATGATGGATAAAAACATAAGCGCCCTTCTCATTATAGAGGATTCTGAACTAAAAGGGATTTTTACGGAGCGTGATTATGCCCGTAAGATTATTCTTCAGGGCAAGTCTTCCAGGGAAACTTTGGTAGAAGAGGTGATGACGCCCGAACTAGCCATTATCAATTTATCTTCAACTGTAGACGAGTGTATGCAAATTATGACTAAGAAGCACATCAGACATTTGCCTATTGTTGAAGATGGAAAGGTTGCAGGAATGATATCTATTGGGGACCTTGTTAAGTTTGTAATTGAGGAATCAGAAACAGACGATTGAGCAGTTGCAGACGTATATAAGCAGTTAGGGGTAAATGAGTAATTGTGATCATTGGAAATGGCAAATGGTTAAATAATTACGGATATCTGTTCCTTACTGTCCTGCAATTACAATAAGTCTTTTACACTTTGTCTTCCCGGACTTGATCGGGGACCTCCTCCGGACATGAGTAGCATATACCATACTCAGAATTTGAATTTAAGTGAGTGCTATTGATAAAAATCACCTTAGTCAGGGAATCCGTGTATCGGCGTGGGAAGGCCAGAATAAGGTGATTTTTATGTCACGAATTTCATCAGATGACATTTATGGATTAATTTTTGACTGTAGCTCCTAGTAAAAAATGCAGGATACAGGTAAGAAACATGATCAAAACTATACTTATAACCGGGGGCACCGGACTGGTTGGAAAGCCATTAGTGAAGTTACTGGTACAAAAAGGATATAAAATTCATTTGCTTAGTCGGGGGGAAACTCGAAAAAACAAAACTGAAGCGATCAGGGAGTTCAAGTGGGATGTGTATAAGCGTGAGATTGACAAAGACTGTATTGAGGGTGTTGATGCCGTGATCCATCTTGCGGGCGAAGAAATCGGAGCCAAAAGATGGACCGATGACCGCAAGAAGCAAATTGTGGAAAGCAGGACGGAATCGATACGATTGATCTATGATTTGATACGGAAGAACAAGAGCCAGGTTAACCACGTGATCTCAGCTTCGGCCGTAGGATACTATGGCGACCGGGGCAACGAGCTGTTGACCGAGACAAGCCTGCCTTCAAAAGATTTTCTGGCCGAAACGTGTATTGCATGGGAAGAGGCAGTAGATGAAGGTGAAAAACTGGGTGTACGAATTGTTAAGCTAAGAAGCGGGATCGTTCTGGATAAAAAAGGTGGAGTACTCCCTCAACTGGACAAGCCCCTTGCATTTGGTTTAGGGATCATTCCGGGAAACGGGAGCCAATGGGTTTCATGGATCCACCTGCAGGATGCGTTGAATGTCTATACCTATGCTTTGGAAAATGAACTCTTGAGAGGTGCATACAATATGGTTGCCCCGGAACCTGTCACCCTGGAAATACTATGCCGTAGTATTGCCGAGTCTAAAAAGAAATCCGCGCTCTACCTGCATATACCTGAAGTTGCTCTAAAAATCGCGATTGGAGAAATGAGTCTGATGGTGCTCGAAAGCACAAAAGCATCTTCTGAAAAATTAGATCGGATGGGATACAATTTCGAGTATCCAGATATCACCAAGGCTACTACTGAAATTTATAATCGTTCGAAACTATAATGACGCATTAGTCTTTAGACTTAGGACTAGTTTAACCATTTAACTATAGCTAAGGAGTAACATCTGTTACTTTAATCTCGAAATCAAGTGATGTGAAAGCAGGTAAACCTCTATCAGGGTCTCCTGTAAGTCCGTAACCCAGTGAAGAAGGTATTATTATCCGGATACTGCCCCCTTGTTTTATCAAAGGTATAGCCTCCTGCCAACCTTTAATAGGTTGTGGATTCGTCCGTGAATCCCCGTTAAGATCAAAAGTTGCTCCACTCCCGCTAATAGTTTTGTCAAATACGGTACCATTTAAGAATTTTCCGGTATACTCGGCAACTACAGTAGAATCAATGGTAATAGGGCTGCCAGTGCCAATCTCTGCAATTTTATAATATAATCCTGATGCTGTTTTAGTAAAACCAGTCAAACCATTTGCCGCCAGATACTTCTTTATAGAAAAATCGTCATATCCGGCGATCTTGTTCTTATCCAGCACGTTAACGGTAATATCAAGAGAGGCATTGCCCGGTATATCACCCACCCCGTTCCTGCCAAAAGCCAAACGTGAAGGGATCAGCATACGAAGAGAGCCTGATTTCTTTTTCAGCACTTCTTTAATGCCAATTCGCAGACCTTCAGGATTCACATACCCGAGAAATCTGTAATCCCGGTTATTTACGCTAAAGGTATCCGCTGATACAAATTTTCCATCCAATGACCGGGTAGTGAATATCAAAGGCAGCTGCTCTGAATATTCGACATCCGGCCCGGTACCAGGAGTGATCACTTCATAATAAATACCCGTATTATCGTATTCTGTGACATTGAGCTTATTTTGCTGTATGTAAGCTGTCAGGTTCCTGTCGTCAAGAACCTCAACCGTTTCATATTCCTTTTCACAAGCAACGAAAATGCTTAGTAAAAGAAAGCCAGAAACTGCATATTTAAAAAATTGCGTCATTATCTGTATTAATTTGTAACATCTACCAGCTCAATATCGAAATCGAGAACTGCATTAGGAGGAATAGGGCCCTGTCCACCAGCGCCATACCCGAGTCCCGATGGAATGAACAACCGGATCGTACCACCCTTTTGAATTAAAGGAACACCCTTTTGCCACCCTAAAATTACGCCGCCTAACTTGAAGGCAACAGGCTGCGCTGACTTATCGAACTCCACGCCGCTTAGTAGTCTCCCGGTGTATCTGGCAGACACTGTTGTATTACTACTATACGTAATATTGCCTGTCCCCGGGTTAATGATCTGATAATAAACCCGCTTGTATGTCTTTGCGCGACAATATTCTTATCAGCTAAGAATTTAACAATTACGCTTTCGTCCTGCTGCGCCTGTTTTTCAGGATCAAAATTATCTTTACTACAGGAAGCTGATACAAGCAGGGCAGGAAGTATAAATAATACTAAATTTCTAAGTTTCATGAAATGCATTCTTTCAGATTTTATTCAAGCTGCAAATTTATCCTTTTAAAGTTTAAAAAGTGAGTATTAACAATTTTTAACATAAACTATCAACTATCAACTATTTTAGTAGCAGTATTTATTCGCTTCAATCAGCTGCTTCGCTACCCGCTGCCGGGTTTCCTTAATATTGAACGGTTCAGTCTTGGTAAATCTCCTTAAGCCTACCAGCATCATTCTTTGTTCATCTCCTTCTGCAAAGGAATAAATGGCTTCCTTCCCGGCAACTGCCACTTTATCCACAGCCTGAAACAGATAGATCTGCATGATATCAAGCTGCCCCCTGCATGCGTCCTCTCCTCTCATCTTCACCAGCTTTTCAACGCGCAATACGGTAGACTCAGCCACATACACATAGCCGATAATATCCGAGATGTTCATCAGGATCTCCTGCTCTTTGGACAGGGTCATCATTAATTTCTGCACAGCAGCACCGGCGATCATCAATCCGGCCTTTTTGAGGTTAGCAAGAGTTCTTTTCTCAGCTGCAAAAAGCGAATCGTCAGCTTCAGAAAAATCAGGAATAGACATCAATTCAGCGGCAACCGCCTGTGCGGGTGTCATCAGATCTAATTCACCTTTCATGGCACGCTTCAGCAGCATATCCAGGATAAGGATCCTATTGATCTCATTGGTACCTTCAAAAATCCTGTTTATACGGCTGTCGCGATAAGCCCTTTCCATGGGTGCATCGGCAGAATAACCCATGCCACCGTAGATCTGAACTCCTTCATCTACCACGTAGTCGAGCATTTCAGAACCCCAGACTTTCAGGATTGCGCATTCTACTGCAAACATTTCTGTGGACTTTAGTTTTGCTTTGGATGGGTCCATGCCATCCGCAACCAGCATATCATAAGCATCATCAATATTTTGCCCGGCGCGATATGCAGCACTTTCAATGGCAAAATTCCGGGCAGCCATTTCGGCCATCTTGTAGCGAATGGCGCCGAATTTTGAAATAGGCAGACCAAACTGGACCCGTTCGTTCGAATAATTGATCGCCTGGTCGAGCACCATGCGCGAAGAACCAATAGCTGCCACTCCCAATTTAATCCGCCCGATATTCAATATATTGACCGCTATTTTAAAGCCATTTTCTCTTTCTGATAGAAGATTAGAAACCGGCACGGGGCAATCGTTAAAGAATACCTGGCGGGTAGAAGAACCCTTAATACCCATTTTATGCTCTTCGGGATTCATGATAATGCCGCCGAACTCCTTTTCAATAATGAATGCGGAAAGGTTTTTATCATCATCGATCTTTGCAAATACGATGAATATATCAGCAAAGCCGCCATTGGTGATCCACATTTTCTGACCATTGATGAGATAATGGGTTCCTTCCGCATTCAGAACAGCCCGGGTTCTCCCGGAGTTAGCATCTGATCCGGAATTTGGCTCGGTGAGACAGTAGGAAGCTTTCCACTCACCGGAAGCTAGCTTAGGAATATATTTATCCTTCTGGTCCTTATTACCATAGTATAAAATTGGCAGCGTGCCAATACCTGTGTGAGCTGAAAGGGCCACTGCGAATGAACATCCGGGTCCAATTGAGTCGGCTACCAGCATGGACGTGTTAAAATTCTTTCCAAAACCTCCGTATTCTTCCGGGATAGAAACAGCTAATAGACCCAGCTCGCCTGCTTTGTCCATCAGGCTTGTCATCAATCCTTCTTCCTGTGTGTCGATACGGTCGAGGTTGGGATAGACCTCAGATTCAAGAAAATCCTCACAGGTTTTGCGGATCATCAGCTGCTCTTCATCGAACTCTTCCGGAATAAAAATATCTTCACATGAAGTTTCCCGGATGATGAATTCTCCGCCGCGGATGGATTTTTTATTGGGTGTTTGCATAGTACTGGTTGGTTATTGATTAAGGAACAAGGAGCAAAGAGTAAAGACAAATTGCGTGTAATTTGAAATCTATCTTTTAACTTTTTCCCTTTCGTAATTCATTCAAGTGCTTTCAAGAATCCGGACAATATTTTCTGAAATACATCATGTAATGCTTTTCTGCCCCCAAACCGTATTCTAGCTACAAATTATCTAGTTACCGGTAACCGGTCCTTGTTCTTGGTTCTTTGTTCTTGGCTCATTTACAGCATCTCAAATATCCCCGCCGCTCCCTGCCCTGTTCCCACACACATCGTAACCATACCAAACTTCTTCTCTCTTCTTTTCAGTTCGTTGAATAGCTGAACGGACAATTTTGCCCCGGTACAGCCCAGGGGATGCCCGAGGGCAATTGCGCCTCCATTTACATTCACTACCTCCTGGTTAAGATCGAGGGTGCGGATAATGGCGAGCGATTGGGAAGCAAAGGCTTCATTGAGTTCGGTCAGATCCATATCTTCCTTTTTCATTCCCGCTTTTTTCAGTGCTAAAGGAATAGCTTCAATTGGCCCGATACCCATAATCCTTGGAGGCACCCCGGCAACTCCATAGCTTACTAACCGGGCTATGGGCTGAACATTCAGCTTCTTCAGCATGCTTTCTGAAACAACAAGAACAAATGCAGCGCCGTCTGATGTTTGAGATGAATTGCCTGCAGTGACGGAGCCTCCGGCAGCAAAAACAGGTTTAAGTTTTGCTAATTTGTCAAGTGTGGTGTCGGCACGGGGACCTTCATCGGTATCGACTATATACTCTCGTGTTTTCTTTTTGAGATTTTCATCCAGATAATTTTCTTTTATGGTAACAGGCATGACCCCATCTTTTAAATGACCGTTTTTTATCGCCTCGACAGCTTTCTGATGAGACTTAAGAGAAAATTCATCCTGATCTTCCCTGCTTACCTTATATTCTTTAGCCACAGCTTCAGCTGTAAGTCCCATACCCCAGTACCAATCCGGGTTATTTTTGGCAACATCTGCATTCGGAACGAGCTTCCATCCGCCGAAAGGCATACCAGACATAATTTCAACACCGCCGGCTACTATACAATCCGCCATGCCAGATTTGATCTTTGCTGTCGCGATTGCAATTGTTTCCAAACCGGAAGCGCAATACCTGTTTACCGTTACGCCGGGAACTTTATCAGTATCAAGGCCCATTAAGGAGATCATCCGGGCCACATTTAAGCCCTGTTCAGCTTCCGGAGTAGCATTACCGACAATCACATCGTCGATTTCTTCGTTATCCAGGTTAGGTACTGCCGCTACTAAATTTTTAATAACCTCGGCTGCTAATTCATCAGCTCTGGTAAAACGAAATACGCCCCTTGGTGCTTTTCCTACAGCCGTTCTGTATGCAGCGATTATATATGCTTCTTCCATTTTGAGTACTTGGTAATTAGTACATAGTAGTTAGTACTATGCGCCTAGGTTTTCTGCTTAATTTTGGGTTGTATCGCAAAGTTCATTTTTTGAAGTTCGACTATCTGCACCGTGACAGTATTCAGATCATCAAGCGATATATAATTTAAATTCTTTGAAATTATTAGTTGAGTTTCTAGTTCGAACGATGAGGCATGAGCAAAAGCCAAAAACTGAATAAACTCTTTATCTGAATTTCTTCCTGCACCCTCAGCTATATTTGATGGAATAGACACAGCCGAACGATTGATCTGCGATATCAGTCCAAATTTCTCAACCTGTGGATATGTGCGTGTAAGTGCATATACATTGGTTACCAACTCGATCGATTTCTGCCATAATTTCAAATCTTTAAACTTATGCATCTTAATTATCCGATATACTTTCTAAATACTAGGTACTAAATACTATGTACTAAAAACTAGTTGCTTAACGGCTTCCCCTTCGTCAAAATGCTCTGTATTCTTTCCAATGTCTTTTTCTCTCCGCAAAGAGATAAAAAGACCTCTCTTTCCAGGTCAAGCAGATACTGCTCAGAAACCAATGATGGTGATGACAGATCTCCGCCGCACAAAACGTAGCCCAGCTTTTCGGATATCTTCTTATCATGTTCTGAAATGAAGTTACCTGCGAACATGGAATTGGCCCCGGCGTATACAATTCCCATTCCCTGTTTACCTAATACCCTGATATCTCTTCTTTGGACCGGTTTGGTATACCCTGCATCTGCCAGTTCTATAGCTTTCTCTTTCGCATCGGCGATCAGACGGCTGCGGTTCATGGTGATACTGTATTTATCCTTTTGAAGATAACCCAGTTCATAGGCTTCCACGCCGGATGTTGATACTTTCGCCATTCCGATAGTTAAGAAACGGTCCCTTAAAGCCATTTGCTCGATCTGACCATCCCTGAATTCATCAGAAATCCGAAGTGCAAACTCTTTAGAGCCCCCTCCGCCGGGAATAAGGCCCACACCGAATTCCACGAGGCCCATATAGGTTTCAGCATTCGTTTGTACGTGATCGGCATGGAGGCACAATTCACAGCCGCCCCCCAAAGTCAGATTATGAGCTGCTGCAACAACTGGTATTGAAGAATATCTTACCCGCATCATCGTATTCTGAAACATACGGATAGCCATATTGATCTCGTCCCAATCCTGTTCGACAGCCGCCATGAAGATCATCCCAATGTTTGCGCCTGCTGAAAAATTGGCGCCGTCATTACCTATAACCAAGCCTCTATAGTCCTTTTCGGCCAGGTCGATTGCTTTGTTAATGCCCTGAATAACTTCACCGCCAATGGTATTCATCTTGGTGTGAAACTCCAGGTTGAGGATCCCATCGCCCAGATCAGTTATTGTAGTGCCTGAATTTTTCCAGATCGTATTTGTTTCGCGGATATTGTCCAGAATGATGAAATCATCTGTACCGGGGACAGCCTTATAAGATTTTGACGGGATATCGTAATATTTTTTAACGCCGTTTTCCACTTTGTAGAAGGAAGTGTTACCGGCTTCAAGCATTTCATTTACCCATGACGCTGCTGTGGCGCTATATTTTTCCATCCCATCGAGAGATTCTTTTACTCCCAGAGCGTCCCAAACTTCAAACGGGCCCAGTTCCCAGCCAAAACCGGCGCGCATGGCGTCATCAATACGGTAGAGCTCGTCAGAAATTTCCGGTATCCGGTCAGAAACATATTCAAATAAGCCAAAAAATGAGGTCCGGAAGAATTCTCCAGCCTTATCGGTTCCTTTAGCGAATACTTTCATCCTGTCGCGCAGGTTTTCTACGGCTTTAGTTGCTTCGAGTGTTGCAGATTTTATTTTCTGCTGTGGCCTATACTCAAAGGTTTTCAGATCCAGGGCCAGGATCTCCGACTTTCCGTCCGCACCCTTTATCTTCTTATAAAAACCCTGCTGAGTTTTATCACCTAACCATTTATTCTCCTGCATTTTTTTAACGTATGCAGGTAATTCAAATAAATTATGCGCTTTATCATCCGGCAGGTTATTGTATAAGCCCCCTGCAACATTGATCATCGTATCGAGACCAACCACATCCGTTGTGCGGAACGTGGCCGATTTCGGTCTGCCCAATGCAGGTCCGGTAAATTTATCGACTTCCTCCACAGACAGCTCCATTTTATCTACCAGGTGAAGTAAGGCCATGATGGAGTAAACACCCACACGGTTGGCGATAAACGCAGGAGTATCTTTACAAAGAACCGTTGTCTTACCGAGGAATTTATCCCCGTAATGCATTAAGAAATCAATAATTTCCTGTTTTGTCTCCGGGCCAGGAATTATCTCCAGTAAACGGAGATATCGCGGAGGATTAAAAAAGTGCGTTCCGCAGAAGTGAGCGCGAAAATCTTCAGAACGGCCTTCGGCCATCAAGTGAATGGGAATACCTGATGTATTTGAACTGATCAGCGTACCCGGGGTCCTGAATTTTTCAACTTCGTCATAGATCTGCTTTTTAATATCCAGACGTTCAACCACAACCTCTATCACCCAGTCACTTCCAGCAATATCTTTCATATTATCCGAAAAATTCCCGGTGGTGATATTGCTCAGAACTTTCTTGCTGAAGATAGCGGAAGGATTGGATTTAAGCGTGTTTTCGAGTGCAGCATTCACAATTTTGTTTCTATGCACCTTAGCCTCCGAGGCAGGACTCTTCGCCAGCTCTTCTTCATTCAAGTCCTTAGGCACCATATCAAGCAACAGCACCTCTGCTCCAATATTAGCAAAGTGACATGCAATCCGGGATCCCATTATTCCCGAACCCAAAACCGCTACTTTTCTGATTGTTCGTTTCATCGTCATTCAATTTCAGATCTTACTATCCGGCGATGCCGGATAGCAAGACTGAGGTTTATAATCAAAGGTTAGTTGATTTATCTTATTGAGGCTTTTTATAAGTTGCAAACGTTCCTTATCGGATATATGGCAGTTTAAGTATTCATTAAACTTTCTGACCACGTCTTTAGCGATCTTGCGCTTTTCGACACCGAACGGCGTTAAGAATATCTTTATCGAACGCTTGTCTGAAGGGTCTGCTTCGCGATAGATCAAACCCAGCTCCTGCATATTATTTAACGTCCTGGAAAGGCTTGTTGCTTTCACCCCCGACAAAGCTGCAATCTGTGATACGCCTGTGCCTTCCTCGCGAATATTGATCAGCATATAACCCAGGGTCTGGGTAATCCCATAATCTGCAGCGATCTGATTGTATTTATTGGCTACCGTCTGCCAGACAATCTTTAAGAAATAATCTACTGTTTCTTCCGGTTTCATCTTTCTAATTACTATGCACGCATAACAAATTTATAAATAGAAATTTAATATGCAAGCATAATAAAAGATTTTTTGAGAAAGAGATGTGAGACGATATGTGATGAACTATCCGGAACAAAGAGCTAAATTTGCAGCGAAAAGTTTCAGACCTCAGACCTCAGACCTCAGACCTCAGACCTCAGACCTCAGACCTCAGTATCTGGATATATGAAAAGAACGGGATGAGCCAGGTTTTACTGAGGAAGCATCCTTACAGCAATTAATTTAAAAACATGATTCACAAAAATCCATATGAAGAATAAAGGTCTGCGCCTTATTGTCCTTTCTCTTCTTACTGCGGCATGGATGCTGATCATGAAAGCCATGACAGCTACGTTGCACCCGATGAAAGTCATTCAATTTGAATTCATTGGTACGGCGAATAATGCGACTGATTTTCTGTCAGGCCTCAGGAATTCAGGCGAGCTGGAACTCTTAACGCGGAGTATATTTCTTGATTTTATTTTCCCTTTGCTATACGGAGCTACATTTTATTACGCGAGTGCCTGGGTTTGCAGTAAACTTAAAAAGGATCATATTTTTAATCGCTTCAGATTGCTTGGTTCGCTTACCATACTGGCCGTGATGTGCGATTTTATAGAAAACGTATCCCTTTTAAAACTTATTTATTACCCTCCCGCTGATCTCTATGCTTATTCGGCATATTTCTTTGCCAGCCTGAAATTTCTATTGCTGGGATTGGTTGTTATCCATTTTTTGATGAGCGGAATGATTGTTATAGAGGGACGGAAATGGAAAACCACCCCTGGCCCCTCCTTGAAAAGGAGGGGAAAACTAAACGCCTGATTTAAAGGTACAATTATACCGTGATTTTGCTCCCTTTTTCCGTCCGGAATCCTATGCATCCTAATTTACCAGCCCAGCTTCGTATCATCGCCCCGCGGATCGGCGCCGCCTTCATAATATCCCCATTTAGTTTTCAATATGGCATCAACCCGGCCAATCGCCCCTCTCTCTTTGAATTTATAGCCTTTATTCTCCAGTCTTACCCTTGTCATGCTATCTATTCCTTTTCGTTCGACAACAACTTCATCCGGATACCATTGATGATGAAACCTCTTTGCGCTTACCGCACTTTGCATGGTTTGACCGAACTCCACCACGTTCAGGATAGTCTGAAAAACAGAAGTCATGATAGTTGATCCGCCCGGTGTGCCTACGATCATAAATAGTTTCCCATCTTTTTCAAGTATGGTGGGCGTCATCGAGCTCAGCATGCGTTTTCCAGGTTGTATTGCATTTGCTTCGCCACCCAGCAGTCCGTACATATTAGGTGAACCAGGCTTAACAGAAAAGTCATCCATTTCATTATTGAGCAAAAATCCCGCACCTTTTACGAACACTTTGGAACCATAACCCCCATTTAATGTTGTCGTAATTGAAACAGCATTTCCGCTTCTGTCAACTACAGAGAAATGAGTTGTTTCTTCGCTTTCTTTTGGCACATCTCCGGCTTTGACGTCACTGCTTAGTGTGGCTTTATCCCAGTTAAAGGTGCTCATCCGGTTCTTAGAATACTCCGGCCTGATCAGCTGTTTCTGAGGTACTTTATAAAAATCAGGATCGCCTAAATGTGAAGCCCTGTCGGCATACACTCTACGTTCCGCTTCAACCATTACCTGGACGGTGGAGTCTGAGTTAAAGCCCCATCTTTTTAAGGGATACGACTCAACCGAATTAAGCAATTGTAATAAGGCAATACCCCCGCTTGACGGAGGAGGCATTGTGATAACCCGATATTCTTTGTAATTTCCGACAACGGGTTCACGCCAAACTGCGCTGTAATTTTTAAGGTCTTCCTTGCTGATCAGGCCACCGCCCGATTGCATTTCAGCTACGATAAGATCAGCTACTTCACCTTCATAAAAACCCTGACGGCCTTTCTCCCTGATCAGCTGTAGTGTACGTGCAAGATCCTCCTGGACCCACAGCTCACCCGCGGCCCATTTCTCTTTAATAAAGTAAAGCTTGCCCGGATTGTATTTTTTGAAATCTTTCTGGTCGTCTGTAAAGTCTTTTGCCTGGATTTCCGTAACCGGGAAACCTTGTCTTGCAAGGTTAAGCGACGGCTGAACGACTTCCGCCCAGCTTAACTTCCCATATTTTGCATGAGCCTGCACCATACCGTCCACGCTTCCGGGTACGCCCGGCGCCAGATGTCCATATAAACTTTTTTCGGTGATTGCATTGCCGGCAGCATCCAGGTACATATCCCGGGAGGCCAGACCGGGAGCCTTTTCCCTGAAATCAAGACTGGCTATTTCTCCTTCTGCCGAACGGTACACCATAAACCCGCCCCCGCCGATATTCCCTGCGCCGGGATAAACCACCGCAAGGGCAAACTGAACCGCCACAGCCGCATCAACAGCGTTTCCTCCTTTTTTTAAAATATCAAGGCCTACTTTAGAGGCTGAGGGATGTGCTGAAACAACCATTCCGTTTCTATACTCTTCGCTGCTGTTTCCGCCTATCTGACCACCTGCGCAGGATGAAAGAAAAATGGAGATCAATAAAAATCCTGCCAGCCGGCCCGGCAATTTAATTCTATTCCGTTTTTGCATTACTATATAATTTCTCTACCTGCGATTTGTATTTTTCTAAAATAGCCTTTCTTCTGAGACTTAACTTGGGTGTTAGTTCTCCGCCATCGATACTCCATTCTGAAGGAAGCAGCTCGATTTTCTTTACCTGTGCCCAGGTGCCAAAGTCTTTATTATAAGATTCAACTTCGGCCCATATCTTATCAAGTATCCTCTTGTCTTTTATCATCTCCTCATTGGTGGTGTAAGGAATCTCGTTGCGCTGACACCACTTATCCAATATGGCAAATGACGGAAGGATCAGGGCTGCTGGGAAACGCTGGTTTTCCCCGATCACCATTACCTGTTCAATGAAGGTAGATTCTTTAAATTTATTTTCCAGCACCTGGGGGGCAATATACTTACCGCCGGCTGTCTTAAATATTTCCTTTTTCCTGTCCGTGATCCGGAGATATTGACCATCTACAATTTCGCCTATATCGCCTGTATGAAAAAAGCCATCTTTATCAATTACCTCTGCACTAAGGTCAGGTCGATTATAATAACCTTTCATCAAATTGGGTCCTTTACATAGTATTTCCCCGTCTCCGGCAATTTTAACCTCCACATCTTTAATTGTTCTGCCAACCGTTGTGAATTTAGCCTGCCCCTTTTGCAGTCCGTTCACATTGATCACCGGTGACGTTTCTGTCAGCCCGTAACCTTCCAAGACCGGCATTCCCGCAGCCCAGAAAATTCTGGCAAGCCTGGGTTGCAACGCGGCGCCGCCGGAAACAATAGCCCTGATATTTCCGCCGAGCGCTTCCCTCCACTTGCTGAATACCAGTTTATTCGCAATCTTTAGCTGTATCTCATACCAGGCGCCGTTCTTCCCATTCATCTCATAGCTCAGCCCGAGATCTAAGGCCCAGTAAAATAATTTTCGCTTAATGCCGGTAAGCTGAGATCCTTTTTCGACAATGCGGTCGTATATTTTTTCAAGCAGCCTGGGAACCGTCGTAAAACCATGCGGCTTGACCTCCGCAATGTCGGCGGCAATAGTTTCCATATTCTGTGCGTAATACACCGATATGCCCAGGTAGAAATACAGGTAGATCACCATCCGTTCAAACACATGGGACAGGGGCAAAAAGCTAATTGCCCTGGAAAAGTCGGCAGGATATAATTTAGAGCATTCAATAACATTTGAAACCAGGTTATTGTGCGTTAACATGACCCCCTTCGGTGTTCCGGTTGTACCGGATGTATAAATAATGGTAAGCAGATCGTCAGGGCGGATCTCCTTCCGATAAGATTCGAGATCTACGGGTGGACTTCTCTGACCTTTTTCAACAAGTTCCATCCAATACGGCACTCCTTCGAGCTTCTCGAAGCTGTAAATTTCGAAATCACCGTTTTCTCTGACTTTAACACTATTCAATTTCTCATAGATAGCCCTGTCGGACACAAAGACGATTCTAATCCCGGCATCCTTCGTTATAAATTTAATATCATTCTCAGCCAGTGTAGGATACATTGGAACCTGGGTAGCTCCAATCTGCATGATGCCAAAATCGCAAATATTCCATTCCGGACGGTTTGTTGACATAATGGCAACTTTGTCATCTTTTTTGATGCCTTTGGCAATAAGACCGCGGCTCACGGCGTCTGACTGACTAATAAAATTTGCGGTGGAATATTTGATCCACTCACCATGCCCCTTGGCAGCAACCATATCCAGCTTATCAAACTTATCGTTAGAAAGTTTTAAGAGATCAAAAATACGGGTAATTTCTGCCATAGTTAATAAACCACTTTATGAAGGAAATTTAGCAATTATATTAGAAACATGCAGGGAGATATTGTAAAAAAGATGGTATGAGGTGTTAAAAAAAGAAAATCCAACCAAGACATACGCTTACCACTTAACTTTCGTTATATTTTATTGCCTGGCAGGAAATATTTGCACAATATTCATTTTTATTGGCATTGTATTTGAAAACCTCAATACCTTACAAATTAAATTATATCACAATGAAAAAGCTATTACTAATTTGCCTGACTGCAGGTATGTTATTAACCTTACAAACAGGTGCAAACGCCCAATCCTATGAAAATGCTATTGGGGTTCGGATAGGACCGTACAATGGGATAAATTTTAAAACATTCCTAAACACCAACAAAGCCCTTGACCTGAACCTTTCTTTTAGAAACAACAAAAATTTCAAGAGGGTATTTCTAACTGGTTTATACGAGGTTCATAATCCAATTAACGGTGCTTCCGGGCTGTTGTGGTATTATGGTGGCGGCGGGAGCATCGGATCTTATAGAAACGACGACCGAGATGGAGACTTGTTTTTAAGCGCTGACGGCGTACTGGGATTAGACTATAAGATCAATGGCGCCCCCTTAAACTTCGCAATTGACTGGAGGCCGCGCCTGGAATTAACGCCGGATACGAACTTCGGAACAGGAGATGTCGGCCTTGCGATACGGTTGACGTTTTAATCTCGTAGGTTTATACTTCAGGATTAACCACATCGGTTTTTTACTGTGTACACGAAAGCTGACAGCAAGAAAACAAAGCCAGACGAGCTTAGTTTTTTACCCGTGTTTTAGCTTTGTGTCCGTGCTGTTTAAGCATCGCCTGCGTTGCTCCCTATTACGATCCCTATTTGAAAATTAAAACTTTCCCCGTATGTTTGCGGCTCGAAACCACTAAATAGCATGGCAAAAGCGTCAGAAATTAAATCGGGCAATATATTACGTTATAATGGCGAGCTGGTTACAGTGGAAGAAATCATTCACCGGACACCAGGTAAAGGCGGGGCGTTTTATATTGGTAAACTGAGGAATATCAAGTCCGGGAAAATTGTTGAGGCGCGAATGGGAACTGACGAGCAGGTGGAAATTTGCCGTGTAGAGACCAGCGATTATCAGTATTTATATGAAGAAGGGGATTATTTTGTGGTAATGGATAATACCTCGTTCGAGCAGTTCAGTATTGAGAAAGCCCTGTTTGGTTCTGCGGCGAAATTTCTCAAGGAAGGGATGAACGTTATCGTTTCGTTGGAAAGCGATGAGCCAATTATGGCTCAGGCACCGTCAACTGTGGAGCTTGAAATCACTTACACTGAGCCTGCCGTGAAAGGTGATACTTCAACAAATGCTTTAAAAAGTGCTACCGTTGAAACCGGAATTGAAATAAAAGTCCCCTTATTTGTGAATCAGGGAGATAAAGTAAGAGTTGATACCCGTACGGGGGATTATATAGAAAGGGTTAAATAATATTTAAAATTTAGTTTTAGGTTGATTAGACGGTCTTTCCAGAGGTGGAGGGACCGCTTTTATTTTGACACAGTTTTCAAAGAGTTTTATACATTGCACCGTGGATAAAGCTACACTCCGTAAACTGTTCTTAGATCGCCGGTTAAACCTGGCCCGTTCCAGATACTGGATGCTTACTGATGAGATCATGGATCAGGTTAAGCTGATCAACTGGGAGCAGATTAACGTCGTTCATGTGTTCATGCCTATCCGAACGCATAATGAAGTCGACACATTTTCTATTCTTAATTATTTTAAGACTGATCATCCCGGATTGCATATTGTTTTGCCCCGCACCGATTTTGAGAATTGTGAAATAACCAATGTTCTTTACGATCATGAATATACCATCCTTGGAAGGAACAAATATGATATTCCGGAGCCTATTCATGGAAAGATAATTATCCCCGAAATGATCGACCTGGTTTTTATTCCCCTGCTTGCGTGCGATTTAAAAGGTAACCGCGTGGGGTACGGAAAAGGGTTTTACGATCGGTTTTTATCGAAGTGCCGGTCTGATGTTAAGAAAATTGGCATATCGTTTTTTGATCCGGTGGATGAGATAGAAGATATTAACGAGTTCGATGTTCCTCTTGATGTGTGCATTACGCCGGGTAAAACCTGGACATTTGGGGAATTAAAAATTAAAAATTAAGAATTACGAAGCAGCTAAAACGCCAGCTCCAGCAAGACCGGGCAATGGTCTGAATGGCGTGCTTCGGGTAAGATTGCCGAGCGTTTGATGTGATCTCTTAACCCTTCGGTTACCATGTTGTAATCGATGCGCCAGCCGAGATTTTTAACTCTGGCGTTTGCCCGGTAGCTCCACCAGGTATAATTATGCGGTTCAGAATTTAAGTAACGGAACGTATCTATAAATCCGTTATTAACGAAATTTTCTATCCATTCACGCTCGGCCGGAAGAAACCCTGATGAGTTTGCATTGGATTTGGGGTTATGGATATCAATAGCCTTGTGACAAATATTATAGTCGCCCGAAATGACCAGCTTAGGATGATCTATCTTCATTTTATCGGCATAGTCCTGGAAATCTTCCAGGAACCTGTATTTAAAGATCTGTCTTTCTTCACCGCTTGAACCGGAGGGGAAATAGGTGCTCATCACGGAAAATTTCTCAAAATCCGCGCGGATCACACGGCCTTCCCTGTCATATTCTTCAATTCCGCAGCCGTACTCAATATGTTTGGGAGAGTGTTTTGTAAAGATTGCAGTCCCGCTGTAACCTTTTTTTTCAGCGGGGTTCCAGTAATGCTCATATCCAAGTTGTTCCAATAAGAGCAGATCCACGAGCTGATCGGGAGTGGCTTTGATCTCCTGTAAGCAAACAATATCCGGATCTGCTGCCTGAAGCCATCCAAGCCAGTTTTTACTTAATGCTGAACGGATACCATTAACATTGTATGAAATGATCTTCATGAATTAAAGAAGATTATTTTTTAAGCCCAGCTTCTTTTCCAACCTTCTGGCCTCGCCCTTTTTCAGGATAGATACTTCCATACTGATATTTTCTACAGGGCGGTCACCAGGGGATGTTTCTACCGCGGCAATAGTATCAACAAGCTCCAATCCCTGGACAACCTCGCCATAAACTGTGTAATTTCCATCCAGATGGGGAGTACCGCCAATCGTTCTGTATACTTCCCGCTGGGACTGGGGTATAATTCTTCCGTTCATTCTGCTTATTCTTGTTTTTTCCAGCTCATCAGGGGTAAATTTTTTGCCTTTTATAATGTAAAACTGGCTGGAGCTGGATGCCTTTTCAGGATTATTATCCCGCGCAGCTGCCAGCGTGCCTTTTTTATGGAATAAGCTGTCCCGGAACTCCGCATCAACACGATAACCCAGATCACCGGAGCCGAGCGCCTGGTCAGGCTTAGCTGATTTCGAATCCGGATCGCCCCCCTGGATCATAAAATCCTGTATAACCCTGTGGAAAAGTGTCCCATCGTAAAAACGCTCTTTAGTAAGTTTTAGAAAGTTATCCCGGTGCTTTGGGGTTTGATTGTACAGCATGACGATGCACTCGCCTTTTTGTGTTTTTATGCGGACATAACTGTGCTTAGGTTTAGCAGAAATTCCGGCAACGCAAAAGAGCAGAATAATAAATAAGTATCGTTTCATCCTTAAATCTGATAAAGGGTTTCAAAATAAGTAATAATCAGTGACCTCAGGATCATTTCCTGCTCCAGTAGCGTATATGCCGGAATGGGCTTAACAAGTGTCCAATGCGGCCATCCGTCCTGATCAATACCTTCAAGCTCGTAAAATCCCAGTTCGCTGAACAGCCGGCAGTTTGCAATATGCATTAACTCCTCTTTCTGCCTTTTACTGAATTTAGACGGGCCTTTTCCCAGTTCCTGAACTCCAATCAGGAAGAGCATGACTTTCATATCGGGAATATCGGTATCGAAATCCTTCGCGATCTGTTCCTGTAAAACAGCCCATTTAGTATTTATTTCTGACGGTGTCATAATTGCAAAAGTCTGTAAAAATTAGATATATGCCGCTATACTCACCGATAATTCTATACTGACTTTATTATATTTGTAAATGCAAAAACCAATCGTAACCGCTTTACTGGCTTATGGAATGTCAGGCAAGCTATTTCATGCTCCTTTTGTAAATTTTCATCCGGGTTTCGCATTTAAAGGCGTTTTTGAACACAATAACAAACGTGTTCAGGCTGATTATCCAGATGTAAAAAGTTATGATACTTTGCAGGAAGTGCTTGAGGATCCTGAAATTGAACTGGTAATTGTCAATACCCCAAGTTTTTTACACTCAGAACATACACGACAAGCTTTGCTTGCAGGAAAACATGTTTTGGTTGAAAAGCCGTTCGCGGCAACGGTTGAAGAAGCTGCTGATCTTTTCGAGCTCGGAAGAAATGTAAAACGAAAGATCATGATCTATCAGAACCGAAGGTTTTCAAGTGATTTTGCTGTTACCAGAGAGATTATTGAAAGCGGTAAATTAGGCGATATTATTGAAATGCACCTGCGATATGACAGGTACCGGGCAGCAATCGGGCCTAAATTTTTTAAAGAGAACCCCTATCCTGCCAGCGGCATTGTCTATGACCTTGCAGCACACCTGCTTGATCAGGCCATCAGCATAATGGGCAGGCCGGATAGTTTTAGAAAGGTAACGGGTATTTATCGTAAAAATTCACAGGTTGATGATTTCGCACATATTCATATGGTTTATCCCCGCAAGCGAAACGTATTCATCACAACAAGCCTGTTAGTTGCAGACCCTCTTCCCGGTATAATTATTCATGGAACAAAGGGCTCATTTATAAAGTCTTTTTGCGATACACAAGAGGATCAGTTGATTGCGGGAATGACACCCGGTGACCCCGATTTTGGAAAAGAACAAGACGGTATGGAGGGAAAACTGACTACGGCAAACGAAGATGGCGAGAAAACTGTAGAGAACATAGTTTCTGTAAAAGGACGATATATTGATCTCTTTGAAGCAGTTTACCAGACTGTCAGGCATGATCATGAATTCCCTATAAAAGAATCAGAAGTTTTAATTCAGCTGGAGATCCTGGAAAGCCAGCCAGATTAGGGACCGGCTTTTGCAGTCTAAGCTCATGCAGGTTTCAGTAAGTAAATTTTACCGCATTAAATTTAACGTGAGTTCGATATAAGAATATTGGATTAAAAAGAAAGTTGCAGAGATTTG
>JBBJNR010000033.1:0-36379 GCA_037719315.1 Daejeonella sp. | reverse complement strand
CAAATGTAACATAAATAATTGATAATCAATTATTTAAACTAACTTAATAGCATTGCCAGCGCGGGTAACAGGGATCTCCAGGCAGCTGAAATTAACAGGATTGCCGGGCTACAAACTGCACCGTTTATTGTGGCGGGCGACATGAACGCCGATCCTCAAAGCAATGCGATCCGGATCCTTGAACAAAAATTTACCCGCACCTGCTCAAGCTGTGATTTCACAATCCCGGTTAGCAATCCAACCAGAACCATCGATCACATTGCCTATTCAAATGGGGCTAACATCAGTGTATTATTCACTAAAGCCATCCAGGAAAAATATGCTTCTGATCATTTACCTGTACTAACTGAACTTATCATCAAATGAACTTATTTAGGAATGCTTTTTTACTATTATTGCTTTTAATTATGGCCGCGTGTGCGGGTCAGAGGCAAACCACCTCTTCCAATGCACCTGCGCTTATCCGTGTTATGGCCTATAATATCCATCACAGTAACCCTCCTTCCAAACCTGGCTTGATAGATATTGATGCTATTGCTAAAGCCATCAAGGACCAGAACCCTGATCTTGTAGCTTTACAAGAGGTGGACGTGAATACCGGCCGCTCGGGAAAGTTCAACCAGGCAGAAGAGATCGCAAAGAAATTAGGTATGAGCTTTTTTTTCGCCAAGGCAATTGATCATGACGGGGGAGATTACGGCGTAGCCATACTTTCTAAATATCCCATGGGCGAAACGAAAATAAACCGCCTGCCTACACAAGCCATTACAAAAGGGGAGCCCAGGGTATTAGCTACAGCTAAAATTACACTCCCTGACGGAAAGATCATTCGTTTCGGAAGCACACATCTTGATGCGCAGAAAGAGGATACTAACCGCGAACTTCAGATCAAAGAGATCAATCGTATTTCGGCTGATGAGAAACTGCCGTTTATTATTGCCGGCGATTTTAATGCAGCGCCGGGTTCCATCGTAATAAACACCCTGGATCAGCAATTTTCCCGCAGCTGCGAGCCTTGCGATTTTACAATTCCGGTAATAAATCCGAGAAAAACCATCGATTTCATTGCATTTACTCCTAAATCCAAATTCACCAGTAAGTCTACTTATGTAGTGCCGGAGCGTTATGCATCTGATCATTTGCCGGTGCTTGCCGTGTTGCAAGTAAACTAGAAGGCCAGCGATGTAGTCCCGGAGTTCGCCGGCTGAAATATTATTCCTAAATCCAGCAGGAAGAAGAATGGGAACTTTTCAGGGGGATATTAAAATATAATATATGATAAAAAGATATTGTTGCAGTATCGGTATTGCCATTGCCAGCATGATCTTCCCGCTGGGGATTTCGACTGCGCAAAATTTACCTGTATCCGGTAATACGCAGAATGAAGAAGCCGTTTATAGCCTGATCAGGCGTATCGTTCCTAAACATGCTGATAAATTCAGTATTGCTTTCATTCCGATGGATGGAGAGAAGGATGTGTTTGAGCTGGAGAGTAAGAACGGGAAAATTAATTTGCGGGGAAATAACGGGGTGTCTGTTGCAAGCGCCCTCAATTATTACCTTAAGAATTACGCTCACTGCGACATTACCTGGAACGGAACGAACCTTAATCTTCCTGATCAATTACCCGCTGTAACGGGACTAGTAAGAAAATCCACGCCCTACAAGTACCGCTATTATATGAATTATTGCACATTCAATTATAGCATGAGCTGGTGGGATTGGGACCGCTGGCAATGGGAAATAGACTGGATGGCTTTAAACGGGATAAACATGCCACTGGCTATTACGGGACAAAACTCTGTCTGGAGCCGTGTATATAAAAGCCTGGGCTTTACGGATAAAGATCTGGAAGGGTTTTTTAGCGGTCCAGCCTATTTCAACTGGTTCTATATGGGCAATCTCGATGCCTGGGGCGGGCCATTGCCGCAAAGCCTCATGAAAAGCCATGAGGATCTGCAGAAGAAAATATTAGCCCGGGAAAGGTCCTTTGGAATGACGCCTATTTTACCTGCCTTCACAGGACACGTTCCGCCATCTTTTAAAGACAAATTCCCGAAATCAAATCTAAAAAAGACACACTGGACCACTTTTCCTGATGTTTATATTTTGAATCCCGAAGATTCATTATTCACGGTAATTGGTAAACGGTTTATAGAGGAAGAGATCAAGACTTTCGGAACCGACCACTTGTATACAGCAGATACGTTTAACGAGAATACCCCGCCTACAAATGACTCTACCTACCTGAATGATGTCAGTAAGAAAGTTTATCAGTCCATGGCGCTGGCGGATCCCAAAGCAAAATGGATTATGCAGGGCTGGCTTTTCCACCATGGTGCGAAGTTCTGGAAGCCTACGCAGATCAAGGCTTTATTGAATGCAGTTCCGAATGACAAAATGATCATACTCGATCTGTGGAGCGAAAATTATCCGGTATGGAACAGGACGGAAGCGTATTATGGTAAGCCGTGGATATGGAATATGCTCCATAATTTCGGCGGAAACATCAGCTTATACGGGCGAATGGACGTGGTAGCTAAAGAGCCGAGCAGCGCTTTAAAAAATCCTGAATCCGGTAAAATGCTGGGAATTGGTTTAACGCCTGAAGCCATTGAACAAAATCCGGCTCTGTATCAACTGATGCTTGAGAACGTTTGGAGGGATGATGCGATCGATGTGGATGTTTGGCTAAAGGAATATGCTCATCGTCGCTACGGACAGAAAAATGTAAATGCTGATAAAGCCTGGGAAATATTAAAGAAAACAGTTTATACGGGTGGCATACTTCCGGGAGGACCGGAATCTATGATTACAGGCCGGCCTACTTTAAGCCCACTCATCGGTGGTACACGGCCTCATAAGAATTATTTGCCTGAAGATCTTCTTCCCGCATGGGATAACCTGATCATAGCTTCACCAAAACTTAAAAATAGTGAGGGCTTTCAATATGACCTGGTGGATGTTAGCCGGCAAGTACTTGCCAATTACGCAGATACCCTGCAGCGGAAGTTTGCCCAGGCATATCAAAAGAAAGATGTTAACGCATTTAAAAAGTATAGCATCCAGTTTCTTTCTGTGATGGATGATATGGATAATCTACTGGGAACCCAAAAGGGATTTTTATTGGGTAAATGGCTGAATGACGCAAAAAAATGGGGCACTGCACCGCAAGAAAAACTACTTTACGAGAAAAATGCACGTAATTTAATTACCCTTTGGGGCGGAAAGAACAGCACCCTATATGAATACTCCTGCAGGCAATGGTCGGGCATGATCCGGGGGTTTTATAAGCCGCGCTGGGAGCAGTATTTCACGTATGTAAACCAGCAAATGAGTGCAAAAAAGGAAATCGACCAGAAGATGTTTGAAGACAGAATCAAAGACTGGGAATGGAACTGGGTAAATGGCAGCGAAAATTATGCTTCAGAGCCGCAGGGAAGTGCAGTTGAAGCATCTGTGAATCTTTATAAAAAATATTCTTCTCTGATAAGCGCAACTTATTCAAAGTAAATTGTTCTGAAAATAATTATGTGATCAATAATGACTTATAAATTTTTTATTTTTTTCATATTCTTTTTTGCGGCATTTCACTCCAGAAGCCAGACAATCCGGCTTACGTCTCCGGATAAAAGCATTGAATACACATTCCGGCTAACTGAGAGATCACCAGAGTATACCGTTGTGTATAAAGGTATAAAGCTGCTTAATGATTCACCGCTTAGACTTGAATTTAAAGAAGGAGGGAATTTTGGGAGGAATCTTAGTTTGGGCAAGCGTACTTTCCGCGTTGTGGATGAAGATTATGAGCTTATTGTAGGAAAGAATCAAAAAGTCAGGAATTATTACAGCGAAGTTATTATTCCCATGAAAGAAAACGCCGGAATGTTCAGGGCCATTAATTTAGTTGTGCGTGCTTTTAATGATGGGCTGGCGTTTCGATATGAGTTCTCTGAACAGAAGAATTGGACTACGTATACATTGACCAATGAGCTTTCGTCTTTCAACTTAGAAAATGATCCTACTGTCACTACACTGTTTCATCCAAATTATACCACTTCTCATGAGGGGAAATACAGTAAACTTCTGTTTAGTGAAGTAAAAGCTGATACGCTTATGGATATGCCATCACTGTTTGAATTTCCAAGTAAAGTCTACCTGGCAATCACAGAAGCAGCTTTGCGTAATTATGCCGGCATGTATTTAGTGAAGGAGAATGGAATGCTTACCAGCAGGCTTTCACCGCTGCCGGGACAAACAGAAAACAAAGTCAAAGCAATTCTCCCGCATCAAACACCATGGCGTGTCATGATGATAAGTGACAGAATGGGCGCGCTCATTGAGTCTAATATACTTACCAGCCTCAACGAGCCCACAAAACTTACAGATGTCTCGTGGATCAAGCCGGGCAAGACTACCTTTCACTGGTTCAATGGAGATGTCGTACCTGATACCAGCTTTATGCCCGGGATTAATTTCCAGACTAATAAATATTATATTGATTTCTGCGCCCGGAACGGGATAGAATATCATTCAGTTATTGGTTATGGCGGAACTGCCTGGTACGTAAATGATGGAGTCAGCTACCAGTATGGCCCCCATTCTGATGTAACGAAACCCGTTGCCAGCCTGAGTATGCAGCAGATCTGTGATTATGCCAAAAGCAAAGGGGTGGATATAAGAGTCTGGGTGCACTGGAAGCCGCTTTATGATAAACTTGATGAGGCGTTCGCTCAATTTGAAAAATGGGAAGTAAAAGGCATGATGGTTGATTTCCTGGATCGTGATGACCAGGAGATGGTAAATATTCAGGAAGAAATACTGCAAAAGGCGGCCAAACACAAGTTACATGTTCAGTTCCATGGCGCTTATAAACCTACCGGGATGAACCGGACATATCCTAATGAGTTTACAAGGGAAGGGACAAGAAATTACGAAAACAATAAATGGGGTGAAGGATTGTCAGCCGATCATGATATCAATATGCCTTTTACCCGACTTCTGGCAGGAGCCACAGATTATCATCTGGGCGGCTTTAGGGCTGTATCTTCAAGTGAGTACAAAGTTCAATATACCAGGCCGCTGATGCTGAGCACGAGGTGCCATATGCTGGCTATGTATGTAATTCTTGAGAGTTACCTGGGAATGGTGTGCGATTATCCCTCTGCTTATGAAGGACAACCAGGTTTTGAATTTATTAGAGAGGTGCCTACCGTCTGGGATGAAACAAGAGTGCCGGCTGCCGCGGCTGGTGAATACGTAACTATTGCCCGCCGCAAGGGTGCAGACTGGTATGTTGGAACCATCACCAACAGCACTGCCCGTAGCATAGCCATCTCATTAAATTTTTTGCCTGAAGGCAGGTATATAGCAGAAATTTACTCTGATGCTGCTGATGCCACTCAAAATCCCGACCATCTGATAAAGCGAATAGAGTCATTAAGCAGAGCAGATGTACTTCAGGTAAAATTAGCAGCCGGCGGAGGGCAGGTAATGAAGCTGGTAAGGCAGTAGCAATACTCAATAATTTCCCCAGATTAGATAGGGTTAAATTATCTACCCACAAGTAATCTTAAAATTCAGAATTCATTCTACAAATTACAGGATTTTTTAAAAACGATAAAAAACGGTGACATTGACCACGCGCCAATTCGGTATTTTGTGCCCAGGAGCAGATTCGAACTGCCACACCCGTTAGGGCGCCACCCCCTCAAAGTGGTGCGTCTACCAATTTCGCCACCTGGGCATTATTTTTTGGTCTTATTTGGTGCTTAAACTAACAACCAAACCGTGCCCGAAGAGAGACTCGAACTCTCAAGGATTGTACTCCAACGGCTTCTGAGACCGCAACGTTTACCAATTTCGCCATCCGGGCATTTTTTCTTCCTGGTTTAATATCAGATAACACTGATCTGGCAGTGGACTAGGTGCAGGTTGGGTGCAAATATATAAGTTTAGGTACTTTGGAAAGCAATTTTTTTTATTTGTGATGATATTTTTTTCTTTAGCCGTTCTAAGACTTCTGTTTTCACTTTACCTATAATCACAATCGTTTTTATTTAGCGGTTCATTAAATGGTCTGACACGCTCGAGCTACGCAGCATCCGCAAAAGGTCCCGGATCTTCGTCCAGGAATCCCAAACGCTCCCTCAATATCTGTCTTCTAAAATTATTTTAATCGTATCAAACCAAAGCTGGTTTTTAGATCCTAATACATTGTAGTCAATAATCAGATAAAGCTGTTGACCAGAGCATAAGGTCAACCTGAGAGGCTGCCAGAACAAACCAAAATTTTTAACGGAACTTCCGGGAAAGTTATCATCAAAGCCCATGTATAACTGCTCGAGATCGGTTAATGAAATGGTTAATTCACTCTCGTCCCTGAAGATTATTCTATCTGACATTAATGAAATCTCTCCCTGATGAGCATGAAAAGGACTTACGCCAGAAAAATGAGATGCAATTTCCCTTAACGATGTTCTTTCTAATAACTCATAATCGTAGCTCCACAGGACTTCCCCCGTTAAAATTATTTTTTTATTAATAGGACCATTTGTACTCATTAGCCGCTCCAGGTAAACTTTTTTAGACATCATGTTATATTCCGCCAGCTATTTCCGGTAAGGTTTGTTATAAGTCCGGAAATAGAATTTGTATCGAAAAAAGATCTAAAGCCCATCATAAACTATTTAAAAGTCTGCCTTCAATCGTTTCATAATTTAAGATTTTTCAAGCAGACATGGGATATTAAACATTAAATTTAAGTGGTTCTGCCCGTCGAACATAAATTATTAATATTTTTATAGTTTAACATTACTATATGAGAAACCTGGTTAGAACATCTCTCATTTTATTGATCCTGACAAGCTTGACAGCCAGCGCTTTTTCACAAAGCAAAGACATGCTGATGGGGAAGTGGCTCACAGCAGAGGGCGATGCCCAGGTGCAGGTATACCAGAAAGACGGTAAATTCTCCGGCAGGATTATCTGGCTGAAAGAGCCTAATGATGAAAACGGAAAGCTTAAGCTCGATGATAACAACCCGGATCTGTCGTTAAGCAGGAGGGCTTTGATAGGCATAGAGCTTTTGAAAGGATTTAGTTATGTAGAGGAGGGAGTTTGGGAAGGCGGAACAATCTATGATCCCAAGACGGGCAAAACTTACAGCTGCAAAATAAGCCTGATGAATAAAGATAAAATAAACGTGAGGGGATATGTCGGCATATCCCTGCTTGGCAGGACTGAAATATGGTCGCGAGTTCGATGAGAAGAGCCATTGTTCTGTCGTTTTTTCTGTTCTGTAGCTGCTATAGCTTATATTCTCAAAACATACACGCTTTGCAGTCCGGCCATAAGACAAGCATTCGGGGCTTATCTGTAGTTGACAACTCGGTAGCATGGGTTAGTGGCAGTAACGGCTGGACATCCCTGACTTCAGATGCTGGAAAAAACTGGACGTGGAAGCAGGTTCCCGGCTATGAGAAATTGGATTTCAGGGATATAGAAGCTTTTTCAGAAAAGAACGCCATTATCGTAAGCGCTGGCTCACCCGCCGTGGTTCTGCGAACTACCGACAGCGGTGTAACCTGGAAAGAGGTTTACAGGAACGATTCTCCGGAAATGTTCCTCGATGGGATGGATTTTTGGGATTCAAAAACCGGGATGATCTATGGCGATCCTATCAAAGGCAAAATGCAGCTGCTTAAAACATCAGATTCCGGCCTGACCTGGCAGAATATAAATGACAACCTGAATGTAAATCTAATTGAAGGGGAGGCAAGCTTTGCAGCAAGCGGTACGGCTATCCGATGTCTTAAAAAGGGGTCAGTCTACATAGTTACAGGTGGGATCCAATCCAGGATATTCGTTTCCAAAAACTTCGGCAATACATGGGATGTATATCCATGCCCTATCATCCAGGGTAAAAGTTCCACGGGACCATTTTCAATTGCTTTTCTGGACAGCAAAAAGGGAATTGCTGCAGGTGGCGATTACCAGAGGGATACCTTAAGTGAAAATATTCTTCTGTTAACAAAAAACGGTGGAAAAAGCTGGGTGCAACCGGTTATAGGTACTGATGGATATAAATCAGCAATTGAATATATCACATCCCAAAAGGTCATTGCTACCGGCACTTCAGGAACGGATATTTCAGAAGACGGTGGCAGAACCTGGAATAAAATTTCAGATGAAGGATATAATTCGGTCAGAAAAGCTAAGTCCGGATCATGGGTATTGCTTGCAGGGGGCAATGGGAAAATTTCTGAGCTGCGAACGGATTGAACCAACTTATTAAGATAATGGATTCATCAGGTTTTAATCTTATCTTTATTATCTTCCCGTCCCTGCAGGTTTATAGTAAAGTCTGATGGTAACGGTTATAAATAAAAGCTGAATATTGATGATCTCTAAAGCATTAAATTATATCAAGAATATCCGGACGACCGGCGCTATATATGAGTCTTCCCGCTATGTATCCCGCAATATAACCCATGAGATCAACAGCCATAGGCCTCAGGTGGTCGTCGAACTAGGCGCCGGCAGTGGCAATATTACAGAAAGGATACTTTCAAAGCTTCATCCGGATTCGGTGCTGTATTGTTTTGAGATCGAGCCTCAGTTCTACGAAAAGCTCGAGGGAATAAAAGACAGCAGGTTTCATCTCATCAAGGATTCTGCTGCTGACGTAACCAAATATTTTGAGCTTTCATCTGTTGACATTATCATTTCAGGGCTTCCCCTGAGCTTATTCGATGATAGGGAACGTGACCGGCTTTTGAACGACTGTTACAGCCTCTTGAAAAAAGGTGGCGTATTCCGCCAGTTTTTATATTCTCTTCAGAGAAATTATTTCGTGCCGATCTTTGACCGGATGGAGACTAGCCTGGAAATGAACTTACCGCCCGCGGTATTGTATTCCTGCTACAAACGGAATTAAATTAGCAAATGTGTAAATGAGTTAAATTAGCAAATGCTGGATTTCAAGCCTATGACATTCGTTTAAATGAATTTTAATACTAAAGCCAGATTTGCTCATTTTCTAAATTCTTAATTTGCGTCCATGACTTTAGAATTCAACAGAAACGAAGATTTGAATAAGCAGCTTCTGTATGATGTTAAGCATCGACTGAAAGCGATCTATGCGGGCGGCGGGGAAAAGGCTGCAGCCAAGCAAAAGGAAAAGGGAAAAATGCTCGCTCGTGAGCGTGTTACTTATTTGCTCGATAAAGATAGCCGCTGGCTGGAGATTGGCGCCTTTGCTGCAGAGGATATGTATAAGGAATATGGAGGCTGTCCCTCCGCCGGCGTTATATGCGGCATTGGGTATGTTTCCGGAAGACAATGTATGATCATTGCCAATGATGCTACTGTGAAAGCAGGCGCATGGTTTCCCATGACGGCTAAGAAAAATCTCCGGGCTCAGGAAATCGCGATAGAAAACCGCTTGCCAGTTATTTACCTGGTAGACTCGGCAGGGGTATTTCTCCCTATGCAGGACGAAATTTTTCCGGATAAGGAACATTTCGGAAGGATATTCAGAAATAATGCCCTGATGAGCAGCAGCGGGATTGTTCAGATCTCGGCAATTATGGGCTCATGCGTAGCTGGAGGGGCTTATTTACCAATAATGAGTGACGAGGCAATGATCGTTGATGGTACCGGCTCAGTATTTCTCGCAGGAAGCTACCTTGTAAAATCGGCAATTGGCGAGGAGATCGATAATGAATCGCTGGGAGGGGCGTCCACCCACAGTGAGATATCAGGCGTTACCGATTACAAGCATCCGGATGATGCTTCCTGCCTGGATTCTATCCGGAAAATTATCAGCATGATCGGATCTCCAAAAAACGCGGGATTTGATCGCATTAAGCCGGCCCCTCCTAAATTGGACGAGCAGGAGATCTACGGTATCCTTCCGGAAAATAGAGAAAGCCCTTATGATATGCGGGAAATCCTGAAACGTCTTCTGGATCAATCCGAATTTGAAGAATATAAAGAACTTTTTGGTCAGAGTATCATCTGCGGTCTGGGCCGTATCGAAGGCTGGGCCGTAGGGATCGTTGCGAACCAGCGCAAGGTCGTAAAAAGCAAAAAAGGCGAAATGCAGTTTGGCGGCGTAATTTATTCTGATTCTGCAGATAAGGCGACCCGTTTTATCATGAATTGTAACCAGAAAAAGATTCCCCTGGTGTTCTTACAGGATGTTACGGGGTTTATGGTGGGAAGCCGTTCAGAGCAAGGCGGAATAATTAAGGACGGCGCCAAAATGGTCAATGTCGTCGCTAATTCAGTCGTTCCAAAATTTACAATAGTAATCGGAAACTCCTATGGAGCCGGAAATTATGCGATGTGCGGAAAAGCGTACGATCCCAGGCTTATCTATGCCTGGCCATCAGCTAAGATCGCGGTGATGGGCGGGTCGCAGGCAGCTAAGGTACTGCTGCAGATACAGGAAGCATCATTGAAATCAAAAGGCGAAGCGATCACACAGGACAAAGAAGACGAGCTGCTGAAAGAGATCACAGACCGCTACAACAGCCAGACAACTCCATATTATGCAGCGTCAAGGCTTTGGATTGACGGGATCATTGATCCCCTGGAGACCAGGAAGGTAATATCCATGGGAATTGAAGCCGCTAATCAATCACCCATAGAAAAACAATTTAATGCAGGTGTACTGCAAACGTAATAAACAATGAAGAAAATATTATCAGCGCTTCTTTTATTATCAGCAATTCAGTCTTTCGGACAAACAGGATCTAAGATCCATCAAAAGGCTATTGTTGTCGACACTCATGGCGATATACTCTCAGATCAGATCCGCTCAGGTATAGATATAGGAAAGCGACAGGCCGGGGGTAATTTTGACCTGGTGAGAGCTAAAGAAGGCGGACTCGATGTACAGGTGTTCTCTGTCTGGTGCGATGCAAGCGGAGGTTTTGCTATGGCAAACAGGCAAATTGACTCTCTTGAGTCATTAACGAAACGGCACCCGGATCAGATCCGCTTGGTAAGAACGGCCTCAGAATTGAAATCAGCAGTAAAGGGTCAGAAAATGGCAGCAATGATCGGTGTAGAAGGCGGACATATGATTGAAAGCCGCTTGGATTACCTGGATGCTCTGGCTAAACGTGGAATGACTTACATGACCCTTACCTGGAACAACAGTACACCCTGGGCCAGCTCAGCCTATGACGAAACTTTCAGAATGGATAGTCTTATACAGCTGGGCTTGACTGATTTTGGTAAACAGGTAATTAAGCGGATGAATGATCTTGGGGTGATAGTAGACCTTTCTCACGTTGGAGAAACGACGTTTTATGATGCTATAAAAGCTTCTTCGAAGCCAGTAATGGCATCTCATAGTTCTGCTTATGTTTTTAACGCGCATCAGCGGAACCTGAAGGATGACCAAATCAAAGCGATCGCCAAAAATGGCGGGGTAGTGTTTGTTAATTTTTATAGCGGTTTCCTGGACAGTACTTATTCCAGGAAGCAGCAGAAATTTAATGCGGACCATGGTGCAGAAATGACCGAGCTCACTAAACAGTCGAGCCGTTCTAAAGCCCAGGATGAGATCAATATCAAGTATAAGCAGGAGATCTATAATATGAGAGCCCCTCTGGTCTTGCTTATTGATCATATAGATCATATGGTGAAGCTAGTCGGTTCGAAACATGTTGGGCTGGGAGCCGACTTCGACGGCGCTGAATCATATCCCCAGCACCTGGATGACGTTTCTGATTACCCTGCAATTACAGAGGCTTTACTGGCTAAAGGCTATTCCAAAAAAGATATTAATAATATTCTGGGAGCCAATTTTATACGCTTATTGAAGGCGAATAAAGAGAGTTAGAATTTTGTTTTGCGTTCCTTTTCTTCGAGCTACCTTGTACTCACATTAACTGGCCGGTTCGTAGAGTGCGATAAAGTGTGACTGATTGCCTCCAGCTTTAGCTGGAGGATAAAATGAGCTGGCTAATTTGGCTTTAGCCAAACTGGTTTTTTTGGCTAAAGCCAATGTAAACACTATATACACCACTGGCTGCAGCGGTGGCAAAAAAGACCTATAACTCTTTTACTTTATTCAAGTCTTTTAACTTCTCAAATCCAAATTTCTGAATAAGTTCATCACATTCTTGTTTGAAGGTTCGTTTTTGATGATGGATTTCCTGATTTCGTAAATAATTTCTCACAATATCAATCTGCGACCGGGAGACAGATACAGCAAAATATTCATCCTGCCATTCAAATCTCTTTTCTTCTGGAAAGTTAAACCCACTTTTATTATTTATCCAAAAGGAAGACTCTCCTTTAATCAGCTGTATCAGTTTCTGTATAGTTTGATCTACCCCCAATGAGATTACACAATGGCAGTGATCTGTATAGCCATTAACACAGTCGACAAATATTCCCTTCTTTAAGGAATTTTCTTTAATGTGCTGCCATACCCTTGCACGGATATCCTTTGTGTTTAAAAATGGCTCCCGATTCTTTGTACTCCATACGAAATGGATATAAACTTTAACAATTGGCATAAGACTAAGAGTATCTACGCTAAAATAATCAAGTGGAATGATAAAAATCTGTTGTCGCCGTTAACTAGACAACGTGTAGCTTTCCGAAGGAATGCATGTGGACAAATGACATTTCTTAAATAGCACCGGAGGTATTGAACACGTCTCTGTACAGGCTTTAGCTAAAACCATAACCATATCTTAGATTTCGGCTGAAGCCAAAAAATGCTCCATTTGACCACGGGCTAAAACCCGTGGCAACTGCTAAAGTCCGTGGCAACTGCTAAAGCCCAAAATTGCTGAGTCAACGATCGAACTCAAAAAAGATGTGGGTACACGGTGACTTTCCTTTAGGTGATCTGACCGAAGGGTTGAGGGGTCATCTTAATTGCTAAGATATTTCTATCCGTTTCAGGCTCTCACTGAAAAAATAACGATCTAAATCAAACCGGGTTTAAATATTCCACCAATAAGTCAGTTTTAACACCAAAAACCTGTTTTTAACCGCAAACGGACTTGGGAGGTAGTTATCCGTATAAACGATAAACAGATCCGAAGCGGGTTTATAACGCCATTGAAGCCTGGTATTTATGTTCAAATTTTCCCGCTGTTCGTTGTATTGCACAAATCCTGTAAAGAAGAGCTTATTGGTCATGGTAACATCCAATCTTGGCCCAACAAGCCAGAATTTCGTCCTGTCCCAGGGTTGCGGAAGCTTTATGTCATTATAACTTGAGCTTAAGGCTAGGCTGACATAAGGCTGAAAGCGATATCCCAGCTCGCTGGTCAGGTTTAAACGCGTACCATCTGAATAATAACCTCCATAACGCGTAGAGAATGCGTATGTAAACAGACTTTGAGGCCTGGAAACAAATTCTGTACCCCATGAAGCCCAGCTATGTTCCGTTCCGGCTGCGAGCGTTGCCCCTCCCGAATTGGTCGGATCGAAGGGCCGCAATAATTTAACATAATCACTTGCCGTCCAGACTGAAAAAGTGGCACGGCTACGGAAATTAATATTATAAGCCAGGAAGTTGGTGTTGTCTGTCCGTTTGAACGACTGATCAAAATAATTTGCAGTGAAAACCTTGGGTCCATGGCTAACCAGGTTTCCTTTTTTCGGAAAGAAAAGATAAGATGCCTGCGGACTAAGATTGATGTAGCCTGTCCGGGGGACATACCCAACTTCTGCATTATAATTTCGCCCTACAAATTCATGCTGCCAGTTGATGTTCCAGTTTCCGCTGATATACTGGAGGTTAGCTGCCTGCATAAAATCATTACCCTTTCTTCCGGGACTGAAGGACTTCATCACAACGGCTTTTCCCGTCCATGTATTTGAGGAAGAGGCCAGATTATACTCCAGTCCTGCATTTCGGTTGTATTGCGAAATGGATGCTGCGGCATGCTCCGGCTGGAAATTATGGGATTGTTTGTTTATAAATATTGCCCCAATGTTAGACCTGGCAAAAACCTTTCGCTGTAGCGAAGCAACAGCGAAGTTTTGAGAAGGAAGTCCGGCGATTTTTGCGGTTTGCATATTCATCAGCCCTACGCGCCAGTCCTTATTTAACTTGCCGCTCAATCGTGCCCCAAACTGTATGGGTACCCCCAGTCCGATACGCCTGGAAAAGAAAGGCCGGATATTCTGATAACCAAAATTGGAGAAGAGATCACCATTTTCCAGGAAATATTGCCTGCGTTCAGGGAAAAATAACTCGAAGCGGTCAAGGTTAGGGACCTGCCTGTCTACTTCAACTTGTGAATAATCAGGGTTGACAGTAAGGTCAAGGTTAAGAGATGAGGTTACGGCGATCTTCACATCACCTCCAATTTCAGCGCGATTATCACGCCGTACCGGAGAGGTGAGATGATCGTTTGAAATCCCGCCCAGAAGGTATGGGATCACTGATATGTTTTGTCCCGGAACAGGAGGGGGCTGATCCCAAACCAGGTTACCCGAGTATGCAAGGGAAGCGGTTGCAAACTGGCGTGGTACAGGTGCCCAGCTCGATTTTTCTGTAGATTTAAGGTCTAAGCGGCTAAAGTTAATACCCCACTTGGTGATCCCGACTTTATATCTGATAGATTTAAACGGAATTGCCGCTTCAAAAACCCATCGGTCCTCATAATTCTTTACGGATGAGATCCATTTATTATCCCAGCTCAGATCTACCTTGCTGCCGTCAAACATAATACCGTCCCATTGAGCTCCGGCAGCATTTGAGCCAAAAGAGAAGCCATTGGTTTGATCATCGAAAGGATCCATAAAGAGCAAAAAATTGTCGTTCTTGTTGAAGGTGAAATCGCGGCGCAGCGACTCTACAAAATAGGGTCCCGGGTCATGATAGCAAACCGCGATGAGGTAAAGATTGTCCTGATCATAGCTCATACGGACATCAGTACGAATATTTGCACTGCTAGTGTCCATAGGCTGTACCATGAAGAATTCGGATGCTACGTTGGCTTCCCTCCATGTTCCTTCATCCATAACGCCATCAATCATCATCTCAGAAGATGCCGGTTTTAGTTTAAGCTCATAAGCGGCATTTTTTTTCTGGGCATATGAAGTAGTGGAAAAAGACAATAAAAAGAGCAGCGTAATGAGCCCGGGCAGGTTGTTAGTTACGATCCTTCTGCATTGAATCAGTGTAATGTAACCGGTATCGCCGAATAAAGAAGGTTGGAACATTTTAAGCGCTTATTATGGTTTTAGAATGTAATAATAACAAATTTCCGTGCTTCAAATTTTCCATAAACCATTAAAACGGTAGTATTTATCAAATCATAAATCACATCTTTAGCATATTATAGAATCGGCTGACAAATGTATATTGTTCGTGCGAATTCAAAGTTTTAAATTTGATTTTTAAATAATAAGAATGTCTCAAGAAACCGAACACGTTAAATGCCTGATCATTGGTTCAGGGCCCGCGGGCTATACCGCGGCTATATATGCTGCCAGAGCTGATTTAAAGCCGGTAATGTATACAGGTATGGTCCCCGGGGGGCAATTAACCCAGACTACCGATGTTGAAAATTTTCCCGGTTATCCGGATGGAATAATGGGCCCTGAAATGATGGAGGACTTCCAGAAACAAGCAGAAAGGTTTGGCACGCAGATCAGGTTCGGGTATGTGACTAAGGTTGATTTTTCAAGCGCCCCGCATAAAGTGATCATTGACGAGACCAAAACTATCACTGCAGATACCGTGATTATTGCAACCGGTGCATCTGCTAAATGGCTTGGCCTTGAGAGCGAGCAGAAATATAACGGGTTTGGCGTTTCGGCCTGTGCGGTTTGCGACGGGTTCTTCTTCAAGGGCCAGGACGTTGCCATAGTAGGAGCCGGTGATACTGCTGCAGAAGAAGCAGCTTATCTCTCGAAACTTTGTAAAACGGTACATATGCTTGTTCGCCGCGACGAATTCAGGGCATCCAAAGCAATGCAGCACCGGGTCCTGAGCATTCCTAATATCGTGATCCACTATAATACAGATACCAAAGAGATCGTTGGCGACGGCAAAAATGTGACGGGCGTGAAGGTTCATAATAATAAGACAGGAGAGGAAAAAGTGATCGATGTCAGCGGTTTTTTCGTTGCCATAGGCCATAATCCGAATACCGAAATATTCAAAGACTGGCTTGAGATGGATGAAACAGGATATCTGATCACCCAGCCTGATAGCTCAAAAACAAATATAGAGGGTGTTTTTGCCTGCGGCGATGCCCAGGACAAATTATGGAGGCAAGCAGTTACAGCTGCAGGAACAGGCTGTATGGCTGCACTGGAGGCTGAGCGTTATTTGTCGGATAAAGAGCATCCGGAAGAAGTGAGTTTACCGGTAAGGGAGAATTAGGGAGCAAGAGCAAGTCGGGACTGAGAATCAAGAACCAAGAGCAAAGAACCAAGAGTAAGTGACCTTGCCTGAATTTACTTGACACTTCGTCTTCCTTTGTCTGGTTAATTAAAATTCACTAAACTTATTGTTTTTCTTGGCTCTTGATTCTTTGCTCTTTTTAAGGCATTCTTTTTGCAACTAATCCATCATGAAACAATCTACCGTCCGTTCGAGAACTGCTATTTTGCTGGTTGTTGCCATCATAACCGTTGTAATGATTCTAAGCCTGTTTTTTTATATAAAAAAACAATTTTTCCTTACCCGGACGGAGCTGAATGAAGACGTGATGGTAGAAAAGATCGTCAGCATGGGTAAGCTGGAGCTGGTGAAGTATTCTATGAAGGACGTGCTTGAGAAAAAGGAAATCCGTAACATTTTACCAGACAAGCGAATTCTGTTTGTTGCCGTTGGAGAGGTGACCGGATGCATCGACCTGACCAAGTTAAAGAAGAGTGACATTGTCGCTTCAGGGTCCGACTCGGTGACCATCTTTCTCCCAAAACCCGAAATTTGTTATGTAAAACTTGATCATCAGCAATCGAAGGTGTACGATGTGTCGGGGGCTTGGTTTCCGGGCGACTCCAAAAATATGGTCGAGGATATTTACAAGATTGCTGAGCAAAAAATACTCGAGAACGCCGCCAAACAAAATATTCTTGGTAAGACACGGGAAAATGCCAAGCTGATCTTTAAGCCTATGCTCGAAAATATCTCAGGCAAAATGGTCGGAATAGAATTCAGGCAGTAATTATTCTGGAGTATTAATTCCTTCCCTTATTTTTTTAAATTTGAAAGGACAACTTGATCAAAATCACTGGTTGTGAAATTTTAATATATGAATATCATAAAGGGAATTGCCTGTGTATTTTTGGGCGCAATATTAATCACATCCTGTACCACAGAAGATAAGCCACCTGCTGTTACAAAGCCTGCGGTCAAAAAGTTGATGGCGCCATTCCGTTATCATAAAGCAATCGAGGTTAAGCCCGGCTTAACGCTTGATGTAGTTGGATGGGGAAGGGGATCTGGTTCTGTCGGGGGGTATCTTGTTTTAAGGTCCGATTCCACCCACCTTAGTTATCGTTCCTTGTCAGGTGAATTAGACGGCCGGATCGTCGATGCCTGGGATATGGACCTGGATTCAGACGGAAATCCTGAACTTTACATTCAATCGAAAGGGGAGGGCGAGGGATCGTATCTTAACATGTATATATATGAATACAGCGAAAGTGGCTCTAATCAGCAGATCCGTTTCCCAACCCTTAGCGGATCCATGAAGAAGGGATATCGCGGCATTGATTCCGTTTATATAAAGGATGGTAAACTTATGCGTGAATTCCCCTTGTTTGCTACCGACGACTCAACTGCAAAGTCGACAGGTGAAATACGCAGAATGGAGTATAAGCTTAGAGGAAATGGTTTTCAGGTGAAGGAAGTGGAGGAGTAAGAATTATGAATTACGAATTACGAATTGACTGGATATTTACTAAAATGCTTTCAGCTTACCGCCCAGACTTAAAACTTATAACTTATAACTTACAACTAAAACGTACCACGTACCACGTACAACGTATCACGTAAAACGTACCACGTAAAACGTATCACGTAAAACGTACAACTCACATCTTATCTTCAAACTGTTTCTGGAGCCTCTCCAAATTCTGGATCATTTCTTCCAGCTTTGATTCTTCCTTTCTGATGTAGATACGCATTAGCACAAAGTAGCAAAATGCTATCCAAAGAAATGTAAATACAACACCGACGACTGTAACCCATACAGAGGCGAGGAAGGCTATTTCAATAAAGTAAAGGATGAACCCTGCGGTGAAGAATAGCGAATATATCCGGTATTTCCGGGTGTTGAAGATAAAACGGTCGTGTTTATAGTTTTTTAAATATAAGATATATTCTTCCGGTTTATCCAGCAGGTTATTGTAAGTAATTCTCCGGTAATTACCAACAAGGGCAGCGATGTAATAAAGACAGCATACCATAAAAATAATCATAGCCAGGTGGGTCGTCCACATACTGAACGGGCTTTCTATCCACACGTAAATAAGCATGACAGTTGCCAGCGCCATTCCCGACATTTCCATCAGCAACCGACTTGCAAGCCCCTTTTTAGTTTTGCTTACTTTTTTCAATACATCTTCGTGACTGACTTTCGGCAGCGCTACCTGGTTATGCCAGATACTCTTCAGTGCTTCAAAATCTTTCATTTTTATTATATAATTCAGTCAGTTTTTGTTTAATACGGTGAATTTTAACTCTTAAATTTCCTTCTGAAATACCGGAGATAGTGGCTATTTCCGCGTATGGTACCTCATCCAATACCATGGTGATGATGATACGTTCATTTTCTTCCAGTTGGGCGATGCATTTGTACAGGGACGCTACCTGCTCATTTTTTTCAGAGATATCTTCCCCTTTTGTTTCAATGATATTGTCTGTGAGCTCATCCCTGGGCTGTCGTTTTTCAACTCGCAGGTACGACAAACAGGTGTTTACGGCAATCCGGTAGATCCAGGTGGAGATGAGGGCCTGGTTGCGAAACTTGTCCAGATTTTGCCAAACCTTCATAAAAGTTTCCTGCATCAGGTCATTGGCGGTGTCGTCATCGCCAGTATACCCGTAACACAAATGGTATATTTTCTTAGAGTTGGCCTGAAAAATTTCTTTGAAAAGCGCTTCTTTGTTCAAACCCGTTTTTTTGATTAGATAAAGATTCGCCTAAGTTGTTACAGATACAGGCCCTTGCTGATCCATCTCGCCTGTTTCTCAGCCTTAAGAAGTAGCTCTTCGAACTCGCTTTGATAGTCGAACTGGAGGTCTTCGTGAAGTTTTGGCAACAATTTGCTGATCCTTTCAAGCTGGCGGCTCAATAGGCCCTGTAAAGGCTTGTGACTGGACCTCAGGTCTGCGTAAAGCAAAAAATTAGTACAGAACCACAGCAGAAGCTCCACTTCAACCTGTTTTGAAGCCGTGTATTTAGCATATCTGTTCAGTAAGCGAATGATTTTCCGGAGTGCTTTGGTACTGTGATAGTAATGTTTAGTAAGTGTTTTGAATTCTTCCTCTAAAAATAATTTTACTTGTTCAGAATACCCCAAAGGATCAGTTCCGTCAAAAAGCAGATAGTTAAGTAACTCTTTATTATCTTTCTTGTATTTAGCCAGCCGGAGACATATCTCTACCAGTTCCTGAACAGTGCGGCCAGATAATTCCTTTTTTATATTACTTAACTTCTCAGGCTTCATACTGTCCGCTCATTGTCCGGCAAATCTAATTATTTAACTACTTTTGTCCGTTACACGAAACCCAAATTATGAAATTTAAAAATATTGGATTAGTTGCCCTGATTGCTGTTTCTCTAGCCGCGATCCTGGCCTTTCTTGATCATTACAATATAATTCCTGTTAACCATACAGCGCTGGTCTTTTCGAGATGGCTGGCTATAGCCGGACTCTTTCTGTACGGCCTGAAGAAAAAATCACTCACAACCTGGATCCTGATATCAATGGTTGTTGGGGCCGAGATCGGTCACGATTATCCGGAAGTGGGAATGAAGCTCCAGGTACTGAGCAAGGTGTTCCTTAAAATGATCAAAACCATTATAGCTCCCCTGCTTTTTGCAACATTGGTATATGGTATAGCCGGGCACTCAGATCTGAAACAGGTGGGACGTATGGGCTGGAAGTCTATCCTTTATTTTGAGGTCGTTACTACGATCGCCCTCTTTATCGGGCTTGCTGCGATTAATATTTCACAGGCAGGTATGGGCATCACTCTTCCCCCGGGAGTACAGGAAGAACTTCCTGTAGTGCCTCCTCAGTCGTTTAATGATATTATTCTTCATATTTTCCCTGAAAATATCGCCAAATCAATTGCCGATGGCGCGATCCTTCAGATCGTTGTTTTCAGTATTCTGTTCGGTATTGCTTTAGCAATGGTGAAGGAAGATAAGCGTCAGCCTATGCTGAGAGCCACTGAAAGCCTTTCAGAAGTGATGTTCAAGTTCACTAATATCATCATGTACTTTGCCCCAATTGGTGTTGGAGCCGCTATAGCCTATACGGTAGGACATATGGGATTAGGCATCCTGGTCAATTTATTCCAGCTATTGATGACTTTATACGTCGCATTATTCGTTTTTTTACTCGGAGTACTACTTCCCATAGGATTGTTTGTAGGCGTTCCAATTAAAAAGTTCTTACAAGCCATCGCGGAACCGGTGTCTATTGCGTTCGCAACAACAAGTTCTGAAGCTGCCTTGCCACGAGCTATGGAAGCTATGGAAAGAATTGGTGTGCCACGTAAAATAGTGGCATTTGTAATGCCAACCGGATACAGTTTTAACCTGGATGGAACGACGCTCTATCTCTCTTTGGCTTCAATATTTGTTGCTCAGGCGGCTGGAATCAACCTTACTTTCAGTCAGCAACTGGTCATAGTATTTACGTTAATGCTCACAAGCAAAGGAGTGGCCGGAGTTCCTCGAGCTTCACTAGTGATTTTACTCGGAACGGCATCCTCATTTGGAATGCCAGTATGGCCAATCTTCATTATACTCGGTATTGATGAATTAATGGACATGGCCCGGACATCAGTGAATGTGATCGGCAATTGTCTTGCGACAGTGGTTATTGCCAAATGGGAGGGGGAGTTCCATCCGCCGGCTGAATTACGCGCACCCGATGAAAAACGTATTCATAAACTTGAAGATGAGCTTTAACTTAATACTTACAACATATCACTTAGAACTTAAACTTATAAATCCCGAAAACCAGTCAAACCTATGAACGACAGAGGAAAAAAGATATTTCTCGCCATTTGTATCATCACGCCCTTTCTCCTGTATTGTGTGTATTACTATTCTATTATGGTGAAAAATGCACCTTATCGATTTGCAGATTTTGAATCGATCACATTTAAATACGGATTGGGGGATAGTCTTATTAACACCTACGAATCCAAGACCGGTGCATACCAATATGTTGACAGCCGGGATTCGTTGATTAAGACCACAGTAAGGCTCAGAAAGGACGATCTGCTGTACCTGCACCGGAAAGCAGCAGAATTAGGATTCTGGAATTTTCCGGATGAGATTTTAGCTGAGACTAATCCAAACAAAAGCACGAACCCGCCTCGTTACTATCTTGAATTTAAGTATAAAGAGAAGACGAAACATGTGCTGTATGATGCTCAGAATACCGAAAATCCAAAACTCAGCGACGCGGCTAAATCCCTGATCACTGAAGTGAATAACATGATTAACGATACGAGAGATAGTGATTTGGAATAGCATCAGCCTTGGTTTTCGTACAAACGGAGCCTTTTTGGCGCTTCAAATTTGTCTTGGATCTTAGTTCTTTATTCTTGGCTCTCGTTTTAGTTTTTATTTGAAATAATAATTTCTATATTTGCACCTCATTTAAAAAAACAAATAATAATGTACGCAATAGTAAATATAGCCGGACAGCAATTTAAAGTTGCTAAAGACCAATATCTTTTTGTGCACCGTTTGCAGGGAGAAGAAGGCGCTAGTATTGAATTTGACAATGTATTATTAGCTGAAGATGGCGGTAAATTCTCAATTGGTGCTGATGCATTAAAGGGGGCCAAAGTTTCTGCTAAGATCCTGTCTCATTTAAAGGGTGAAAAAGTGATTGTTTTCAAGAAAAAACGTCGTAAAGGTTATAAAAAGAAAAACGGTCACCGCCAGCAGTTCACAAAAATCGAGATCACAGGTATCACGTTATAAGTTATACGTTATACGTTGTAAGTTATACGTTTTACGTAATGGTTAGTCTAGCTTAAAATCCTGAATTGGTATCAATTCATAAAAATAAAATATAATGGCACATAAAAAAGGAGCCGGAAGTTCCAGAAACGGTCGCGAGTCACATAGCAAGCGTTTGGGTATTAAAATTTTCGGTGGTCAGGCTGCAATTGCAGGAAATATTATCGTGCGTCAGCGCGGTACTAAACACCATCCGGACAAGAATGTTGGTATTGGTAAAGATCATACATTATTTGCCTTAATCGACGGTACAGTGATGTTCAGGAAAAGATTTGACGATAAGTCATACGTTTCTATAGTTCCAAGAGAAGCGCAGATTGTTGTTGAAGATGCACCGGTAAAAGTTAAGAAAGCCGCTGCTCCGAAAGCTAAAGCTGCTCCTGCTAAAGCTACAGTAAAGACAGACGCTAAAGCTGATCCTAAAGAAACAAACGCTAAAAAGGCCGCTCCGGCAAAAAAGGCTCCTGCTAAGAAAGAAGCTGTGGCGGAAACTCCGGAAGCACAGGCACCATCTGAAGAATTATAAGATCACAATTTTATATGTAAAACGCTTTGCTGGAAACTGCAAGGCGTTTTTTAGTTTTCACGGGTAAGTAACTGTTCCGCAAATCCCTTTAGTATGGTTTTTCCAGGGCTTTCTACTGATATCTGATCAAGCGCATATAGCGCCTTTCTGATAAATTCCTCCATCTGTAATTCTGCAAGCTTTCTTACCTCAAGAAGATCATAAATAGATGTAATCGCCTGTATCTTTTGATGTGAATCATGAAAACCATCCGATTGCCATCCTTTTAATTCTATACCAATTTTGTCTTTGGCCAGCTCTTTCGCTTTAATAAGCATAAAAGTCTTTTTATTAGCCATAATATCACCTCCAACCTGTTTTCCGAATTTTTCAGGATCTCCATAAACATCCAGAATATCGTCCTGCAGTTGAAAAGCCAGCCCTAAATTTTCCCCGAATTCATATAATAGCTTCGCCTGATCTTTTTCTGCGCCACCAATTAAAGCCCCTATTTGCATGCTCCCGGCCAGTAAAACGGCGGTTTTCAGTTTAATCATTTCCAGATATTCGTCAACACTGACGTCGTCGCATTTTTCAAAATTCATATCTGCCTGTTGTCCCTGGCAAACTCCTGACGCTGTATGACTGAATACATCCAGAACTTCTCTTAGAATAGAATCATCCACCTTAATCATCATCTTGTATGCTTCCACAAACATGACATCTCCGGACAATATCGCTGTACCTTCATTCCATTTAACATGTACTGTAGCTTTTCCACGACGCAATGGTGCTTTATCCATAATGTCATCGTGCATAAGCGTGAAGTTGTGGAATAGCTCTATCCCAACAGCTGCGTCAATGGCTTTTCTTACATCGCCGCCAAAAAGCTCTGTGGCAAGCAGTACCAGTACGGGCCGCATACGTTTGCCACCCAGCTCCATCAGGTAGGTAATAGGTTCGTATAGTTCGCTTGGCTTTGCGGTATATTTTGTGCCGGCGATCGCCTTATTGATAATACTCTGGAGTTGTTCTATTGAATGCATTTTTGAAGGTAAAGCTGAGGGCTAAATTAGCAAAACTCCGGGGAGCAAGCATCATGAATGTTAACCCGTTCTTAATCATCCTGATGGTCCCTAATAGCCGAATCTACATATTAAAGCACCAATGAAAAATCGATCTGCCGCTTTCCAAGATCCACTTTTTTAACGGTTATCGTCACCTCATCCCCAAGCTGAAATTTTTTCTTTTTTCTCTGACCGATAATACAGTAATTTTTCTCGTCCAGAACATAAAAGTCATCATTCAGATCACGCAGGCGGACCATCCCTTCACATTTATTCTCAATGATCTCTACATACATGCCCCATTCAGTTAAGCCTGAGATTATGCCCTTGAATTCTTCTCCGATATTATTTTCGAGATATTCGGCCTGTTTGTACTTAACCGAAGCTCTTTCTGCATCGGCAGCTTTTTTCTCCATCTGGGATGAATGAAGGGACATTTTTTCATATTCCTCCTCGTTAACAGATTTCCCGCCGGCAAGGTACAGTTCGAGTAAGCGGTGCACCATGACATCGGGGTATCGGCGGATAGGGGAGGTGAAGTGGGTATAGAAGTCGAATGCCAGGCCGTAATGACTGTGTTTTTTAGTGGTGTAGATTGCTTTGGCCATAGATCTGATGGCAAGCTGGGTAAGCACATTCTGTTCCTTTTTTCCCTCCACATCGGCCATTAAAAAGTTCAGCGAGCGTGCAGTTTCACGTCCCGAGCTTATATCGATCTTATAGCCAAACTTCAGGGCGAACTGTGAGAAATTAAGCAGAGCATCCTCTTTTGGGGTATCGTGGGAACGATAAACAAAAGTTAATTTCTGCTTGCCTTTGCCTTTTTTAGCGATAAACTCTGCCACTTTTTTGTTTGCAAGCAGCATGTAATCCTCTATCAGCTTGTGAGCATCTTTTCGCTCCTTGACATACACTCCGAGAGGCTTACCCTGTTCATCCAGTTTAAATTTCACTTCCGTACTTTCAAAGCTTATTGCCCCATGCTTGAATTTACGTTCCCGGAGGATATATGCCAGCTCATTGAGCTTGAGTATTTCCTCGCTGTGTTTGCCGGATTTAGTTTCAATAACTTCCTGCGCATCTTCGTAACTGAAACGCGTGTCGGAATGAATAATAGTCTTTCCAAACCATTGCTCCACAACATTCGCCTGGTTGTCCAGCTCGAAGACGGCGGCAAAGCAAAGTTTATCCTCGTTGGGCCGAAGTGAACATAAGTCATTAGATAACCTCTCCGGAAGCATAGGAATAACCCTGTCGACCAAATAAACAGATGTTCCGCGTTCAAATGCCTCTTTATCCAGGGCAGAGCCCGGTTTAACATAGTGAGATACATCGGCTATATGCACACCGACCTCAGTATGACCATTTTGAAGCGTTCTGAAAGAAATGGCGTCATCAAAATCCTTGGCATCAGCAGGATCTATCGTAAAAGTAAGTATGCCTCTGAAGTCTCGCCTTTTTGCAATCTCTTCCTGGGAAATAGCCTCAGGAATTTCATTTGCTTCCTGTTCCACTTTTTCAGGAAATTCAAGAGGGAAGCCATAATCAGCAAGAATGGCATTCATTTCTGCATTATTCTCGCCCTGTTTACCGAGAACGTTGGTGATCTCGCCTATCGGGTTTTTTGCATCCTCCGGCCAGTCCGTTATTTTAGCTATCGCTTTCTCATTATCTTTTCCACCTTTTAATCCGTCAAGCGGGATGAATATATCATGAAGCATTTTCCGGTCGTCAGGAATAAAAAAAGCAAATCTTTCAGAGAGCTTGATGATCCCGGTGAATTCCATTTTAGCCCGCTTAATGATCTCAACTACTTCACCGTCTTTCTTCCGCCCTTTACTTTTCGCATAGACATAGGCTTTGACAATATCCCCGTGAAGTGCATTGCGAAGCTTACGCGGGGCGATAAATATATCTTCTTCAAATTCGTCCTCACTAACAATGTACGCCGACCCGTCGGCTGTCATGTCTACTTTTCCGGTTACAAATGTTTTAAGCTCCTTTAATATGAATTTACCTCTTTCAGGTTCCGATAATATTCCTTTGCGGCATTCTTCTTTTAAAATCTTCAGTATCAGCTCGCGTGATTCATCATCATGCAAATTTAATTTTGCAGCAACCTGCTTGTAATTTAACGGCTTGTTACCTGATTTTTCAAAGGCATCTGTAATGAGCTTTATTAAGACCAGGTTAAAGTTATTTGATTTATTTTTTGACATTTCAGACTAATTTCTTCTAAGATAAGGTATAGGTAATTATTAATACCGCAATTAATTATTTGATAGCACACGCGGCACTGCATTGTTGCGGTTACTACGATTCCGGTGAGATGTTTAAGATGGTGATTAGATTGTGAGTAGCTGAACTTTTATTAACGAAGCTCATTCATCAGGTTATTAAACTCAGTTCTTAGCTCGCTTAGTTGCTGTTCCAGGTTAGAAACACGTTCGCCCAGGGAGGAATTGGAAAGGCTTGCAACATCTTCCGGCGACGGATCGTCATTCTCATCCGGAGTGTCACCCATCAGGTGGACGTATCTTGTTTCTTTCTGTCCGTGACGACGGCCGAGAGCTTTAATAAAAGGTAATTCAGGCTGCGATAATTTTTGCAGCACTGCATGAACATCCTCAAGTGTATCAAATTCATACAATCTGCCGGAATTTGTATTTAATTCTCCGGGAGTTTGAGGTCCGCGTAAAAGTAAAAGACAGATAATAGCCAGCTCTGCAGGCACCAGGGGATATGCTATGGCAAAATTATGTTTGTATTTTACTACGCGGCTGGAGCCACCGGTAGCTGTAGAAATTAATCCTTTTCTTTTCAACGATTCCAGCGTTTGGATGATTATTTCTTCGTCAAACTGAACAATAGGATAGCGGGATGTTTTTTGATTGCAGGCGGCGGTAAGGCTATTGAAGGTCATTGGATAATAATCAGGGGTGGTCCTGCTTTTTTCCATTAATGAGCCTAAAACCCTCTGCTCGGCAGCTTCCAGAATAGGAATCTTGTATATCTGATCCATGCACAAATATACGAAGAGACGTACAATTGCGCGTCTCAAGCATATAATCGATTCTTTTTATCGTAAAAAAGCATTAATATGCGTTTTTACATCGCCGCGCTGCGGATTTTCATGATCTCTTTTCCTGCTTTTCTCAGCCACATATCCTTTTTGATCTGAAACCCGGAATAAATAATTTCGGGTTGTTTCATGCCGAAAAGATACTTGACAAGTGTACCATCCGGGTACGCTGTGTACGATACTTTTAATACTGATTCCATGATATAATTGGTATATACCATTAATTATCAAGGATTGTGCCAAGGGGGAAAAAGAATTTATGAGCGGAGAAAATATTATCATATTTTAAACGTTCTATGAGCCGATCATTACGCCCGGCTTATTCAAAACGGGGATCCTGATAAGGTTTGACTCAACAATACTTTCTGGCACAAAAATGAATTTTTTATCATAGATCTCACTCTTGATATAAAAGCTGAGCCAGTACTCATTCGTTAATCCAAACACCTGTTCATCAATCAACTCAATCAGTACGAAATCCTTTGCCGCCACATCGCCTAATGAATGACGAAGAACTGATGTCTTTACCTGCTGACCATCTTTTTCGCCATAGCCTTTCGAACTCACCAGCACAGTTTGTATCGGTTCATCTTTAAGATTGATCAGGTATACGTTCCAGTTCTTTGCTTCGGGGGTGGCACTCTCCATAACAATTGCGATAGAGACATTTTCTACGAGATTTTGCGGCAGGTCCTTTTTCATTAACTTATTCTATCTGGTCCTACTTTTTTACCGTCAACGCAGGTTTCTTGGCTGCGGGCTTTTTAGCTGTTGGTTTTTTGGCTGTAGTTTTTTTGGCTGCTTTCTTTACTTTGGGTGTAAAAGCATCCGGAACTTGCTCTGTAATAAACTTTTTAACTGTTTCGAGAGGCATAACGGCAAGCTCTTCCGGAGTGTATTTACCATTGTTTGCCGGGTTTTTCCCAAGTTTTAGCATCAGTTTACCGAAGCGGATAAAAGGTCCCCATCTTCCGTTCTCAAGCGCAATTTTTTCACTGTCCCATTGCTGTATGAAACGATTAGATTCCTTTTCAATTTTCTTGCTGATCAGCTCATCAATTTCTGCCTGACCGAGATTTTCGAAATTATACCTCGCCGGAACATTAATGTAGAGATTATTCCACTTAATGAACGGTCCGAAGCGGCCTTTGCCCTTAGTTACGGGCAGTTCCCGGAAATGTGCGATAGGGGCATCAGCAACATTCTTCTCGTTGATGATCTTAATAGCACGCTCCAGGTTAACTGAGAGCGGATCCTCGCCTTTTGGCAGTGAAATAAAGCTTTCGCCCCACTTGATGTACGGCCCGAATCGGCCTACACCAACACTAAGCTCTTTACCTTCATGGTTTTCAAGCTGGAATGGTAATTTGAAAAGGTCCAGGGCATCGTCCAGGGATATGGTCTCGATCATCTGGCCGGCCCGAAGGCTTGCATACCGGGGTTTTTCGCTTTCTTCGTTTTCTGCGGCGTCACCAATTTGTACAAAGGGACCGAAGCGCCCGATACGGACAGAGATCTTTTTGCCGGTTTCCGGATCTACGCCAAGCTCGCGCTCGCCACTCGCCCGGTTAGCGGTTTGAAGCGTTGTTTCAACTTCTGTATGGAAAGGATTATAAAACGAACGGAGCATTTCTGTCCAGTTTTTTAGTCCCTGGGCAATTTCGTCAAATTCCTTTTCCACAGATGCGGTGAAGTTAAAATCAACGATGCCCTTAAAATGCTCCACAAGAAAGTCGTTTACGACAGCGCCGATATCGGTAGGGAAGAGCTTATTTTTTTCGGCCCCGGTATTCTCTGTTTTAATATCAGAATAGAGTTTTCCGTCTTTAAGCTTGATAACACGAAAATCGCGCTTTTTACCTTCGCGCTCCTCTTTAACAACGTAGCCCCGATTCTGTATAGTTGAAATAGTCGGCGCATAGGTAGAAGGACGCCCAATCCCGAGTTCTTCCAGTTTTTTAACCAGGCTTGCTTCAGTATAGCGTGCCGGAGGCCTCGAATATCTTTCCGTAGCGTTCATTTCCTGGAGATTCAGCTGCTGCCCCCTGGATAATGGAGGGAGTATTGAATTCTCAGTATCTTCATCCAGGTTTATTTCCTGTTCCTCTTCATCGGTGGACTCTATATAAACCTTTAAAAAGCCGTCGAATTTCATCACCTCACCATTGGCGACCAGTTCTTCTTTGCGTGTGGACACGTTAATTTTGGCCGTGGTTTTTTCAAAAGTCGCTTCCGCCATCTGAGAGGCAATGGAGCGTTTCCAGATCAGGTCGTATAATCGCTGCTCTGAGGGATCGCCGCTTATCTTATGCTCTTCAAAATAGGTGGGGCGGATGGCCTCGTGGGCTTCCTGTGCCCCCGCCGATTTTGTTTTATATTTCCTTAATTGATGGTATTTCTCTCCGAACGCTGATTTGATCTCTGCTGCGGCAGCATTTAATGCGGTATCCGACAGGTTTACCGAATCGGTACGCATGTAGGTAATCTTTCCATGCTCATATAGTTTCTGCGCAACGGACATGGTCCTGGCTACGGAAAAACCTAATTTCCTGCTCGCTTCCTGCTGGAGGGTAGATGTGGTAAAAGGCGCTGCGGGGTTTCTTTTAGTCGGGCGGGTTTCCAGGCTGCTTACTGTGAAAATTGCATTTACACAGTCTTTTAAGAAATTCTCCGCCTCGGCGCCCTGCTCGAAACGTTCCGGAAGCTCCGCACGGAATAATTCTTTTTGTTTGTCAGTCGAAAAAATCGCCACAACCCGGAATGCCGCGGCGGGCCTAAATTTATTCACCTCCCGCTCCCGATCGACGATAAGACGTACTGCAACAGACTGAACACGGCCTGCTGACAGGGAAGGCTTTACTTTTTTCCACAAGACAGGGGAGAGTTCAAATCCCACCAGTCTATCGAGCACACGGCGGGCCTGCTGGGCATAAACTAAATTGTAATCTATTTTACGAGGGCTTTCAATGGCCTTTAGAATGGCAGTTTTGGTGATCTCGTGGAATACAATACGTTTTGTCTTTTCCTCTTTGAGGCCAAGTGTTTCATACAGATGCCATGAAATCGCTTCTCCTTCGCGGTCCTCATCCGATGCCAGCCAAACCATTTCTGCGTCTTTCGAGAGCTTCTTCAGCTCGTTAACGATCGCCCTTTTATCCGCAGGAACCTCGTATCGCTGCTCGAAATTATTATTAACGTCGATGGCATCGTCCGTTTTGATCAGATCACGTATATGTCCATAGCTGGATTTAACCAGGAAATCCTTCCCAAGATATCCTTCTATAGTTTTCGCTTTCGCAGGTGACTCAACAATAAGTAGATTTTTCGCCATTCAGTACAATGATATTTGCAAATAAAGACAATATTAAAGGGAAAGCCAAATAAGAGGCGGGCATTAACTATTAAACGGCATAATATAATTACGAATTACGAATGGTTCCGAGTTACGGGTTATGTGTTACGAGGCTAGCAGCCCAGAACCCCTAACTCAGAGCCCGTAACTAATACCGCTATACCAAAAACCCCCCGCCCAGCAGATCATTGCCTTCGTAAAACACAGCAGATTGTCCGGGAGCTATTCCCGAAACAGAATGGTGAAAATCGACTTTGATCGAATCACCCAGCTGTGTGAGCGTGCTTAAAGCCCCGGAATCTTTATACCGGATCTTTGTAATAGCTTCCAACTGGTCCGGAATGCGTTCATATTTCACGAGGTTAATATTTCTAACCATCGCTTCTGAGCGTTCAAGCTCATCAATAGTACCCAGCATAACCGTGTTGGTTTCCGGAAGGATCCGGGTAACAAACATGGGGTGCCCGAAGGCGAGACCAAGGCCTTTGCGTTGTCCGATCGTGTAAAAAGGATATCCCTGGTGCTTGCCGGCAATGGTACCATCGCCAAGCATAAAATTTCCGGGCCCGACACGATCATCAAGATCATGGACCTTGTTTCTCAGGAAAGAACGGTAATCATTATCAGGAACGAAGCAGATCTCGTAGCTTTCAGATTTGTTTGCCAGCTCCATCTGTCCCATATCCTTTGCCATTTGCCTGATCTCTGCTTTCGCGAAGCTTCCTAATGGAAATTGGGTACGGGCGAGGTTTTCCTGGGATACTCCCCAAAGCACATAGGATTGATCCTTATTTTCATCCTTCCCTTTTGAGATAACATACCGCCCATTTTCTTGTAAACGGATATTTGCATAGTGCCCGGTAGCAATAAATTCACAGTCCAGCTTGTCTGCTCGCTTCAGAAGGGCTTCCCATTTGATATGGGTATTGCATAAGACGCATGGGTTTGGTGTGCGCCCTGAAAGGTATTCATCAACGAAATTGTCGATCACAAAATCACCGAATTCCTCGCGGATATCCAGAATATAATGGGGGAAGCCATAGCCCACGGCGAGTGCACGCGCATCATTTATACTATCCAGGCTGCAGCATCCGGTCTCTTTGGATGATCCGCCCGAGGATGCATAGTCCCAGGTTTTCATCGTCAGGCCGATCACTTCATAGCCCTGCTCGTGTAGCATTACGGCCGCAACCGAACTATCAACGCCGCCACTCATGGCTACCAAAACTCTGCCTCTCTTACTCATTGGTATTCAATTGGCTGCAAAGATATTGGTTTAATTACGAATTAAAAATGATGAATGGTCAATGGAGTGCAATAACCGCCATCATAAAACCCTTTCCAACTATTGCTATATCTATTATTTAATTGATAAACTTAAAATATCTATTATTTAATTGATATTTATTAATTATCTAATATATAGTGGATAATATAAATTATTATTATCTTTGATCATTAACTATTTATATATGACTAAAGCGTATGTCATAACTGGTGATATCATTGGATTTACTGGTATCCCGGCTAAAAAAAGAAAGAAACTGCTTGCCGACAGTTCCGCCCTGCTCGTTTCATGGACGGGAGATCCGGCTTATGCGAGCATATTCAGAGGAGATAGCTTCCAGCTGCTTTTCAAAGATATAGGCACAGCTTTACAGCGTTCCATACAGCTGCGCTGCTGGTTTAAAAAACATTCGGAATGGGCCGGCACCATGCTGGATGCGCGAATGGTTATAGGAGCGGGCAAGATTTCATATTATGGAAAAAGTGTGTTAGATTCGGATGGAGAGGCTTTTCATTTATCAGGAAGGGCTTTCGATAAACTTGAGGCGGATGAGAACCTGAAGATCATCACCTCAGATTCCGGGAAGAATGAACAGTTACACCTTATTCTTAGCCTTGCAGAAGATATAATGGGCAACTGGACGGTTAATCAAGCTGAGGTGATCTATCTTTTGCTTGAAGGTAAAACCCAGCAGCAGATGGCAGATGAGCTGAATATCGGGCAATCTGCTGTAAATAACAGGATCAAACTTGCTAAATGGAAGCAAATAGAGAAAATGAACCGTTATATTGAAACTTTAATTAAGTCATAATGATAGGACCGGATGAAATAAGTGTTCTGCTGCGCCTGATACTGTCACATTTGCTGTTCCATTTTATTGTACAGCCATCGGCATGGATCAGCGAAAGAAGAAAAAGCAAATACCGCTCAGGTAAGCTTTATTTTCATTCCCTTCTTAGTGCTTTTGCAGCATACCTGTCCGCTGGCCTATGGGATAAGCCCTCGATACCGCTGATAATCTTTACGTGTTATTCATTCATTGGCTTGTGGAAGTCTTACCAGCCGGAGAAGATAAAATACTTTGTAATCGAGCAGATTCTTTATTTCGCAGTTATATTCCTGCTTTGGATGGGGATTTTTAACAAATGGGAAAATTCCGCGATATTTCTCACTCGGCTTTACAGTGACAATAACTTTTTAGCGGTACTTGCGGGCTATGTAATAGTGATCTGGCCTCTGGGTATCCTTATAGGCATAGCCACAGAACGATGGCGCAATGAACCGGGCGTTAATACCGATGGGCTTGCCAGGGCAGGTATGTGGATCGGGTTCTTTGAGCGTTTTCTGATCTTTACTTTTATTCTGATCGACCAATATACTGCGATCGGGTTTTTAATAGCTGCAAAATCCGTATTGAGGTTTAATGATAAAGAAAACAGTACTCAAAAGAAAACGGAGTATGTCTTAATAGGAACATTAATGAGCTTTTCAGCTTCACTGGTATTGGGGCTATTTCTGAAATATATCCGGGAAATTATTTAATGTAAACCGTTTTGATATTTACAAATTCCCTGATGCCGCAAGTGCCAAGTTCCCGGCCGTAACCTGATTGATTAATGCCTCCAAAAGGAAGCCTCGGATCTGACTTAACTAAAGCATTGACAAAACAGGAACCTGCCTGTATTTTTGTGGCAGCTATTTCCTCTGCACGGCTAACATCCCTGGAAAATATGGCCGCTCCCAGCCCGAAAACTGTATCATTTGCAATATTTATTGCATCCTGTACATCTTCAGCGATAATGATAGCCGCTACAGGGCCGAATAATTCTTCGTTGTAAGCGGGCATATCTTTCTTCACGCCGGTTAGAATGGTAGGAGGGTAGAATGCGTTATTTCCTTCAGGGATGTATCCGCCAAGGATGCATTTAGCTCCCAGTTGAATACTTTTCTGCACCTGCTCATGAAGCTGGTCGCGCAGATCGCTTCTTGCCTGGGGACCGATATCTGTCGTTTTATCTCTGGGATCGCCCATTACTTTTGAGGCCATTTTGACCAGAAATAATGCCGTGAACTCTTTTTCAATAGATCTAACCACAATAAATCGTTTTGCAGCAATGCAGCTCTGTCCGCTATTGATGATCCTGCTGTTGACACATACTTCTGCAGCCATTTCCAGGTCCGCATCATGAAGTACGATATAGGCATCACTTCCCCCAAGTTCGAGCACCGTTTTTTTGATCAGGGAACCTGCTTTTTCAGCCACCTTTTTTCCAGCTTCCGTGCTTCCCGTAAGGGTGACTGCTTTAATATGGGGGTTTTCGATCACGGAATGCACTTCAGATCCCGCTATGAGCAATACGCGGAATACATTTTCCGGGAAGCCCGCATCCCTGATAATATTTTCAATTTCGACCGCACAGCCGAACACATTCGAAGCGTGTTTTAAAATTCCGCAATTCCCTGCCATCAGCGCCGGGGCAAGAAAGCGGAATACTTGCCAGAACGGAAAGTTCCAGGGCATCACTGCAAGGACAATCCCCAGGGGCTGAAAAGTCACATAGCTCTTAGAAGCGTCGGTGATGATGATCTCGTTTTCTAAGAAACGGGAAGCATTTTCGGCGTAGTAGTCACAAGTATCGGCACATTTTTCTATCTCTGCCACACCTCCTTTAACCGGCTTGCCCATTTCGAGAGCCATCAGCCCGGCGAGATCAAATTTACGCTCACGCAAAAGCATGGCGGCTTTTTTCAAGTGCGCTGAACGCTTCTCAAAATTTACCAGTTTCCAGCTTTCCCACGCTTCCTGAGCCGAATTAATGATGGCCATTATCTCCGCGGAAGTATGCGTTTGATAAGATTTTATAACTTCTCCATCGAAGGGGTTGACGGAATTAATCTCCATGCTATTTGTAAAAAATCAGTTCTTATTTGAAGAATCACGCATGATCTTGTTTTTTATTTTGAGACTGGCGCTGTCAATGGTATCGCCTGCGGACTTTAATTTCTCCTTAACATCCCTTCCCGCTTCTTTGAGTGTGGCCTCAATGGAATCGATCCGCGCGCTCGCACTGGTGATTATATCATAAACTGTGTCTTTTCTGAATACTACGGTGCGGTCTGCATCATTATAAACCCATAAATCTGATATCAGGATATCATTTTTCTTATCTGGTTCGCCTGCCTGCTGCAACACCTGCTCCTTGGTCATGCCGGTTTTAATGTCCGCAAAATCCTTTTGCTTCTCGGTACATGAGCTAAACATGGCGAATATTAATACAACAGTTAAATACTTTCTCATTTTCGTCTGGATTTACAATAAATGGTTAAACAAGTGGGGGTAAGATAAGTTTTGATTAAGTTTTACGGGATACGTTGCAGTTCCGGCAATATCTTCTGAATAATCAACTTAAAATTTAGCGATCTTTTCTAAATACTATGTACTCAAAATATAGATATTAAACCCGAACAGCAGCAAAGTCATAGCCATTCCCAAAATACTTATTACAGGAATGTTGTTGACATTAAATGGGATCCTGAAGGGTCTGCTCTTTTCAGGATCTGATTTTCGTAAAATAACGGTAGAAAGGTTAACCGCAAAAAAAGTTATGAAGATGAACAGGTTGGCTATCATAGCAATGATCTCGATTTTGCCGATCAATGTGAAAGCACACATGATGATGAGTATCAAAATAAGCGCGGCGTAAGGAGTTTGCCGCTTCGATACGCTTCCAAATATGGATAAGATCTTAACTTCTTTAGACATATCAAAGATCACCCGGGAGCTTCCCAGCATATTGGAAAGGATTGTATTTGAGGTAGAAAATAAAGCTATAATAATAATTATTATAGCTGCGGTGGATCCTAAGCCCTTTTCTGTGATATCTGAAAGTGGACTGCTGGATGTAGAGAGTTCATTGGTCGGAAGTGCAGAGACTACACTTATCGCGACAAGAAGGTAAACTATGATTACAATTGCGCTTGCAGAAAATAAAGCTTTTGGAATCGTTTTTTCCGGATTTTTGGTCTCTTCGGCCAGCTTCACAATTTCTTCAAAGCCAATAAATGCAAAAAATCCAAGGGAAGCAGCCATTAATACAGAGCTGTTTCCGGTAGAAGGAGCCTCTAATAAATTCACGGAGCCAATTGTAGGAAAGGCAGAAATGATGACCAAAATTAAACCAGAAAATTCAATTATTGTAAAAACGATATTGACCACAGAAGACTCCCTTATGCCGGATAGATTTACCAGGAAAATAAGGATGATTATTCCCAGAGCAGCAAAAACAACCTTTATTTCTAATAATTCGGTTAGGTAACCTCCAAATCCAACCGCTACAGTAGCTCCGCTGATGATACCACTGAACGCAATGATAAATCCTATAAAAGTTCCTGTTCGATTTCCCATTGCTTTTTTGGTATAGACAAATTCACCCCCTGATTTTGGATAAGCGGAACTCATTTCAGCATAAGAAAAGGCGGTAGAAAGCGCAGTAATAAAAGCGATTATAAATGCAAGCCACGTTAAGTTTCCTGCATAACCCGCGACTTTTCCTATGATCGTATAAATTCCGGCTCCCAGGATTGAGCCCACACCAAAGAAGATACATTCATACAGACTAAGGGTTCTTCTGAGTTTTTTTACCGCCATAAAGATGTATTTATTTAATAACACAATAATGGCTTCATAGTTCTTTGCTCTGAAATTCCAGATGAAAACTTGAAACTGTTTAAAACTTCATATGGCCTTCAGCTTATTAATCATTTACTTTTATTGGATCCTGATGAGGATATATAAGTTATTGATAGCTCTAATTAATATAAATATCTGGGGGAAAATCCCTCGCCTTTAGGCGAAGACTTTAGTT
>JBBJNR010000110.1:0-8402 GCA_037719315.1 Daejeonella sp. | reverse complement strand
AATTCAATCAACTACTTTTATATATTCCTAAAACGTTTAGGACACCATTGATAATAAACCAAACTTTCCTGAGTATGAACTTACCCTCCAGCATAACAATCCGGATGAAGGTATCGAATATTTCAGGAACCGGACCCAAGCTTATGTTACCCGGTATGACCAGAATCTAACAGGTCTTTGGGATATTATGCCCCCTGTCCCTACAATTACTCCAGGTACAATCACAACGAGGGCTGCTGTATTCAATGCGTTCATGAATACACGGTTAAACATTGGTGCCATCAAAGCCATTGAATATTTTTCAAAGTCAGTGATCACAAAGGATATTGACGAAAATACACCGATAAACGTTCCGGATGCGATTTCGCCAAATGGGGATGGTTTGAATGATAACTATATTATCGTAAAACGTGCGCCAACAGATAGAGTACGTTTGGAAGTTTACAGTAGAAATATGGTCCTTGTATATCAGAACTTGGATTATCAAAACGACTTCAATGGAACCGGTAACATGGGTGGCTTTTTGGGAAACGTTGTTCCTGATGGAATATATTACTATTTGATCAGTGTGAACGGTGCAAAAGGTATCCCAGGATATCTGGTTATTAATAGATAAGAGTATATGTTCGGAAGAGTAGGGATCATTTTTATAATTGTTTCTGTATTTACAGCAGGTCTGCAACAGCTTTATGCCCAACAGCTTCCTCTTTATTCACAGTACATGTTCAATACGCTGGAAATAAATCCTGCATATGCGGGGTTTAAGCAATCGATGCAGTTCACGACCATCTTCAGAAAGCAATTTAATGGGATCAGGGATGCCCCTCAAACTGCCCTGGTATCCTTTGATATGCCAATAGGGGATACCAAACTAGCTTTCGGGGTAAAGCTTGTAGATGATAAGGTATCAGTTACAAAAACCATGGGTGCCCAGGGTGCTTTATCCTACCGAATTGAAGGTGACAATTCTGATCTTTCATTCGGCCTTCAGATGGGGGCTCTAAATTATAGTGCTAACCTGACAGAACTTAATGTAACCGATCCCGGAGATCCGATCTTTGCGCAGGATGTTAATACGCTCGTGGCTAATTTCGGAACCGGCATATTTTACAATACAGATAGGTTTTATGCAGGCTTGTCGGTACCCAATCTTGTTAGAACACATTTAAAGGAGACTAATATTGCTTTGGATCAGTATAATGTCAAGCAAAATGCACACATGTACCTGAATGCCGGGATGCTCATTGATCTCAATGATAATTTCATCCTGAAACCTTCCTTTCTTCTTCGGGGAGTAAAGGGTATCCCGCTTAATTATGACATTAATGCAAATGTCTTTTTCAAAGATCTTGCATCAGTGGGATTATCTTACCGCAGTCATAGTGCTGTTGTTGGCTTAATGGATGTCAGGGTATTACCGCAACTGCGGTTGGGATATGCCTATGATCATAATGTAGGCAGGTTAAGCCCCTTCGCAAAGGGCACACACGAAATTATTCTGAGGTATCACATTCCTTTTGATAAGGATACATTGATGCCTTCTTATTTATTTTAGTAAGTATTAGGTTTAGAGCGAAAAGCTTTTCGCTACAATTAATAACACATTATAACACATTAGTATGCGATACAACTACTTTTCATCATTCTGCCTCATCCTGATACTTACGGGATTAATTTCAGTATTCAGCACAGGCCATGTAAATGCACAGGTAAAAATAGGAACAAATGGTGCGACCATAGCACCAGCATCCCTTCTGGAGCTAGAAAGTGCAAATCAGGGCCTTTTGCTTCCGCGGATGGCTGATACTGTAGCAATTAATGCACTAAATCCTCCTAACGGGATGCTTATTTATTTGACAAAAGTGCCATCTGTGGGGCTATATGTCAGAAAAGTGAACGGATGGGAATTCCTGACCGGATCGCTTGGAGGGAATGCGAACTTTACCTCAGTAACCGTTTCCGGCGCAGTAACTGCCGGCAGCTTCAGCGGACCACTTACGGGTAACGCTACGACAGCTACTACGGCCACAACAGCTACAAATGCTGTTAATTCAGCTGTAACAAATGATCTGTCGACAACAGCTGTAACTTTTCCAACTTTTGTAACCACAACACCCGGAAACACAGGCTTACGTACCAGTAATTCAAACCTGAGTTTTGTGCCAAGTACTGGTGTGTTAACGGCATTGGGTTTTAGAGGCCCTCTTACAGGAAATGTAACAGGTACCGCAACGCTGGCTATAGACCGCCACAAATGCCGCCAATACTGCTATAACTAATAATATTACAACTAATGCGCTGCATTACCCCACATTTGTAACCGGTACTACGGGAAATTTACCACATCAAACCAGCAGCCCGAGCTTTACTTTTAATCCAAACACAGGAACATTTAAGTGCTACCGCTTTTAGCGGGAACCTGATAGGAAACTCGACGACTTCCAACAACGAGACAACTACAACTATTACGGATGATATCATTACAGCGGCCACGGTTTACCCAACATTTGTAACCAATACGTCCGGAAACTGGGGTCAGCGGACAGCGGGTACTAAGCTTAATTTTGTGCCGTCGACGGGTGTTTTAACAGCCTCAGGTTTTGTCTCGACAGAACCAACTGGTTTACCTCCTTTTGTCGTTGCCTCTTCAACCGTTGTGGCTAACCTGAGCGCCACCAACGCAGTAAATACGGCAATTACTAATGATGTTGCCACTAACTTACCTGTGTATCCTACATTTGTTTCAGGAATTTCCGGCAACCTTGGTCATCGTACCGCTAGTTCAAGGCTCAGCTTTGTTCCATTTACGGGCGCGTTAACCGCCAGTAGCTTTAACGGACCTCTTAACGGCAATGCAAATTCAGCAACCAATGTAACAGGCATTGTAGCGATAGCCAATGGAGGGACGGGCGCTATAACAAAAGCGTTAAGATTTGATGCTTTATCTCCAATGACCACTGCAGGTGATATTATTTATATGAGCCCCGGAGGTACTGGTACAAGACTTCCGGTTGGAGCTGCCACAACCTTTTTAAAAGGAGGGGCTTTACCAAACTGGAGTTCAGTTGATCTGGCCTCAGGGGATGTTTCGGGTATAGTTCCATCGAATAAAGGCGGAACGGGAATCAATAACACTAATACTTTAACATTGACGGGATCTAATAATATTACCTTAAACGCCCCCTTTCTTACAAATGTAACTTTACCCGCAACAGGTACTTTGGCAACTCTAACAGGGACTGAATCCTTAACCAATAAAACGATCAACGGGAATAACATCACAGCAGGTACCGGAACCTTAACTTTAGGAACAGGATCTACCTTGGCAACCTCCGGAGCATTTCCGCTCACATTGACCTCAACAGCACCGACCAATGTACAATTGCCCGCCACAGGGACTTTGGCAACGCTGGCCGGAATTGAAGCCTTGAGTAATAAAACCATTAACGGCAATACAGTGACGGCAGGTACCGGAACCCTGACACTATCTGCAGGATCTACACTGACCAATGCCGGAGGAAATTCAGTTACACTAACATCGACAGGAACTACAAACGTAACATTGCCAACAACCGGAACCTTGGTTGCCGCGTTGACAGGAACTGGAACGGTGTCTTTCCCAGCAACCGCCACTGGAGCATCTTCAAATGGAATAACAACTATCTCCGTTCCTACGGCTATTGACAATGATGCGGTTAGTTTGGGAGTTCCATCAGCATCTATGCTTCCTGGGTACACATACGTCGCATGGTAAGCGCTGCGGGGCAAGTAAGTGTGCGATTTACAAATACTTCCGGAGTTACCGTTACTCCTCCAGCAACAAATTTTAATGTAAAAGTTTTTAAATAAAACTGAGCAGCATAATCAACATCAATTATTACCTATTATGCCCGGTCAGCTCTGCCATTTTATTACGTTCCGTCTGAAGCTCACGTGCTAATTTCTTTTCCCTTTCGTTAGAATTAGCTTTGTGTTTCTGAAACTCTTCAGTCAGGTCGTTAAATAGACCAATGCGGTACCGGGCCTCTTTTACTGATTTGTTGGTGCGGTAAACTGAAAAAGCAAGACCTGCAATCAACAGGAATAAAAATCCGCCAACAATTGAATTATAAGTACCTTTTTCTAAATAGATTCCCAAAAGGCTAACCTGGTTGACACGTGCTTTGGATTGTTCGAGCTCCTTTTGTGCGGCTGCAAGCTGCGCATTAGATGAGGAAACACCCTGTTCATTCGTTAAAAGCTTAGCTTTCGCCTCATTCAGCAATTGCCTTTCTCTCTGCAGACTGTCGCTCATGTTTTTCCAGAGGGCCTGCAACCTATCTTCTTTAATCTCCTTAAATCCCTGGTAAGAACCAGCTTTTACTACAACATCCTCATACTGTTTTGAAAGCGGGGTGCCTGGCTGTTGTGCCTGAACGTATAAGGATGTATATATAATAAGGAGTGTGAGGAACTTTAATTTGAGAGTTGTTGATCTGATCATAGAAATAGCTTTTAGGAATAACAACAGTTTTGAAAGGGATTTATTGTGAGAAAGTGTAATCGAATAGGAAATACACACGCGGCACGCGTGCGGTAGCACGGGTTACCGCCGATTCCGGCGCAGGCCGGAATCTCCCTAACCTTAAAAAGCGGCTGTCATTCCAGCGAAAGCTGGAACCCCTCGGCAATTTTCTCGAAGCGGACTCGAACACATGATGTAATTTCCCGAAGAAGCGTACTGTTTCCTACTTCGTCGTGCAAGCTGACTTAAATCAATGCCCAAGCCTGCATAAAATAAACCGGTGCGGAGCGGCAGCTTTTTGCCCGATCGGACAATGACCCCTCAGTCCGCCCGAAGAAGGCGGACAGCTCTCCTTGAAAAAAGGGAAGCACGAGCGTACCTACCGCCTGGCAAACTACGACGTGCCCGAATCTGGCGTCTCGTATCTCGCTTCTCGCATCACCAAACACAGGTTTAGTAAAACGTACAACGTATCACTTTCCCAAACACAATTATTATTAAAAATAACTCCGCAAGTATTTGATAATTAATAAGACTTTCCTATCTTTGCCCTCCCTTTAGAGGGGTTTACTATGTCTTGAACGAAGCCCTACTGCTTCGATGGACACAAATTGATTAAAGAAAATGTCAGGAATTATTGGAAAAAAAGTAGGAATGACCAGCATATTCGATGCTGACGGGAAGAATATTCCGTGCACCGTTATCGAAGCTGGCCCATGCGTAGTTACTCAGCTGCGCACCGTCGATACAGACGGCTACACCGCAATTCAGTTAGCTTTCTCAGACAAGAAGGAAAAAAACACAACCGGTTCATTGAAAGGACATTTCGCAAAAGCAGGTACAACTCCAAAGCGCAAGCTGGTTGAGTTCAAAACTTTTGAGGATGAAAAGTCATTAGGTGATACCGTTACCGTTGAGATCTTTGCTGAAGGCGACTTTGTTGATGTAGTTGGTACCTCAAAAGGCAAAGGATTTCAAGGTGTTGTAAAACGCCACGGATTTGGTGGTGTGGGTGGTCAAACTCACGGTCAGCACAACAGGTTAAGAGCTCCGGGTTCCCTGGGTGCTTCTTCATGGCCTTCACGTGTATTCAAAGGAATGCGCATGGCAGGACGTATGGGTGGTGATCGCGTGAAAATTCAGAATCTTCAGGTTTTGAAAGTATACACTGAGCAAAACTTATTAGTAGTTAGCGGTTCAATTCCGGGAGCTAAAGGTTCTTACGTAATCGTTGATAAATAAGAAGATGGAAGTTAAGGTTATAAATATATCAGGTAAAGAAACAGGTGCCAAGGTGCAGCTTCCTGATGCGATCTTCGCCGTAGAACCAAACGATCATGCGATCTATTTAGATGTAAAGCAGTACTTAGCAAATCAACGCCAGGGAACGCACAAGTCTAAGCAACGTAATGAGATCGCCGGATCTACAAAAAAATTATACAAACAAAAAGGTACCGGTGGTGCCCGTGCAGGATCTATCAAATCGCCATTGTTCAATGGTGGTGGTCGTATATTCGGTCCGCAGCCCCGCGATTATGGTTTCAAGCTGAACAAAAAGCTTAAATCACTGGCGCGTAAATCAGCACTTACATATAAAGCAAAAGATAATAACATCGTGGTTTTAGAGGACTTCAGTTTCGATTCTGTAAAAACTAAAAACTATGTACAATTAGTTGCTGGTTTAAAACTGACTGATGCTAAGACTTTATTAGTATTACCGGCAGCAAATAACAATGTTTATTTATCAAGCAGAAACCTGAAGAAATCAAAAGTGGTTACCGCTGCAGAATTAAATACCTATGACGTATTAAATGCAGGAACACTATTGCTAACTACAGAAACTGTTAAAACATTAACGGAGGCGTTCGCGAAGTAAGATGGAGATTTTAAAGAAACCAATTTTAACGGAGAAGGCATCAGCATTAACTGAAAAGTTAAACCGCTTTTCTTTCAAAGTTGATCACAGAGCCAACAAATTAGAGATCAAAGGTGCGATCGAAAAAATGTATGGTGTGAATATCCAGGCTATTAACACATTAGTAGTTTATGGAAAATCAAAATCGCGTAACACTAAAGCAGGTGTTGTAACAGGAAATGCTCCTAAGTACAAAAAAGCTATAGTTACGCTTAAGGATGGTGAAACTATTGACTTTTACAGCAATATTTAATTAAGACATGGCAGTAAGAAGATTTAAACCGGTTACCCCGGGTACTCGTTTCAGAGTAGGAGGAGTTTTCTCTGATGTAACGACTAACGTTCCAGAAAAATCGTTAGTTACCAGCATCAAGAAATCCGGTGGTAGAAATAATTCCGGTAAAATGACTATGCGTTATCTCGGTGGGGGACATAAAAAGTCATACCGATTGATTGATTTTAAACGCGATAAAAACGATATCCCCGCAACTGTTGCCACTATTGAGTACGATCCGAACCGTAGCGCACGTATTGCATTAGTGCATTACGCTGACGGTGAGAAACGTTACATCATTGCTCCGGAAGGCTTAAAAGTTGGCATGAAGATTACTTCAGGCGAAGGCTCAGCTCCGGAAGTTGGAAATGCGCTTCCATTGAAGAACATTCCTTTGGGATCAATTATTCACAACATTGAACTGAACCCTGGTCAGGGAGCTATCATTGCAAGAAGCGCGGGCACGTACGCACAGCTTTCGGCACGTGATGGTAAATATGCGATCATTAAAATGCCTTCAGGCGAGACGCGTATGATCCTGGCTACTTGTATCGCTACGATCGGTACGGTTTCTAACTCTGAAAAAGCTAACGAAGTGTTAGGTAAAGCAGGTAGAAAGCGCTGGTTAGGACGCCGTCCAAGAGTTCGTGGTGTGGCGATGAACCCGGTCGATCACCCGATGGGTGGTGGTGAAGGAAGATCATCAGGTGGTCATCCACGCTCAAGAAAAGGTTTATTATCTAAAGGCTTTAAAACCCGCGATAAAAAGAAATCATCTGATCGTTACATCATAGAGAGAAGGAAGAAATAATGGCTCGTTCAATAAAAAAAGGACCCTATATAGATCATAACGTAGAGAAGAAAGTATCTACAATGAATGAGGGTAACAAAAAATCGGTGATCAAAACTTGGTCACGCAGGTCAATGATCTCTCCGGATTTCGTAGGCCACACATTTGCAGTGCACAACGGGAATAAATTTATCCCGGTTTATGTAACTGAAAACATGGTTGGTCATAAGCTTGGTGAATTTTCTCCAACGAGAACATTCAGAGGTCACTCTGATAAGAAGAAATAACAATGGAAGCAATAGCAAAATTAAATAATTGCCCTACCTCACCGCGTAAGATGAGATTGGTTGTTGATCTGATCAGGGGTGAGCGGGTAGAGAAAGCCTTATATATTTTGAAGTTTACCAATAAGGAAGCTGCGATACGGGTTGAGAAACTTTTATTATCAGCCATCAAAAATTGGGAATCTAAAAATGAAGGACAACGTCCTGAAGACAATGAATTGTTTGTGAAAACGATCACGGTTGACGGCGGACGCCAGTTAAAGAGATTGAGACCAGCTCCACAGGGTCGCGGGCATAGAATTCGTAAACGTTCTAACCACGTAACACTGATAGTTGACAGTAAGAATATTGAACCAAATACTAAGTAAGAGAAATGGGACAAAAAGCACATCCAATAGGTAACAGATTAGGGATCATCAAAGGTTGGGATTCTAATTGGTTCGGTGGAAACGATTACTCTGAAAAATTAGTTGAGGACGAAAAGATCAGAAAATACCTGGCTGCACGTATTTCAAAAGGCGGAATTTCCAAAGTGGTTATTGAGCGTACATTGAAGCGTATAACCATCACGATCCACACGGCCCGTCCGGGTATCGTGATTGGAAAAGGTGGACAGGAAGTTGACAAGATCAAAG
>JBBJNR010000109.1:0-8411 GCA_037719315.1 Daejeonella sp. | reverse complement strand
CCGCAGCTTTGACCAGGTCGGCAGAGCGCTCCACATAAGTATGGCATACCCCGGCGCCAGTTTCAATAACGGGGACGGACGCATGTTCACGGACATAATTTATAAGCTGCTGAGATCCGCGGGGAATTAAAATGTCAACATGCTTTGTGGCAGTCAACAGTTCCGGCATAAACTTGCGGTCGGCAGGCAGAAGCTGTACCACATTCTTATTTACATTAAAATCGCCAAGCACTTGCCGAATCAGCGATACCAGGCAGGTATTTGTAAAAAAAGCATCCGTTCCGCCCCTGAGCAGGCATACATTTCCGGATCGGATGCATAAGGCGGCGACGTCAACGGTCACGTTCGGCCTTGATTCATAAATAATCCCAACAACGCCTAAAGGCACGGTGATCTTTTTTACGGATAAGCCATTTTTGAGCGTGCTTTCGTATAGTAAATGGTCAGAAGGGTCCGGCAAGGAACTGATCTCTTCCACGCTTTCCGCAAGATCATCGATGCGCGACTCCGAAAGTAAAAGCCTGTCCTTTTTAGGATCCTGATCAGGCATCCGATCCAGGTCCTTTTTATTCTCATGGATTATTTGTGAAGTATTGCTCCTAAGCTTTTCGGCCAGAGATCTTAATATCACACTTTTGTCCTCTTCAGTAAGCGAGCGCGCAGCAGTTGTTGCAAGCGAAGCCTGTTCCAGAAGATCTTGTATGTTGTCCATGGTAAATATAATTAAAAAGTACGAATTGGTATTTGAGTAATTCTGGACTAAACGTCTTGGATCAAATTTACCAGAACTACACAAATTTTCGAAGTTTAAATATGAATTCGTAATTCTTATAGTAAAACAATATTATCCGCATGTGCCACTTCCACGTTCTTTAAGTTCTGGTCTTGCACGAGCGCTGAGGATGCAATTTTAGATTTTGCAACGGCTATAGCATTATTTTGTTCGTCCAGGATCTCGATGATCTCCCCATTTTCAAAACCCGTTAGTATCTTTTTTATTCCCACGGCCAGCAGGCTACCTCTTTTTTGAAGAGCTTTACATGCCCCTGCATCGATTTGAATACGCCCACTCACCAGGCTGCCGCTGGCCAGCCATTTTTTACGGGCCGGCAGGTTTATTTTCTGAGCATGGCATAAGGTTCCCGTCTCCCCTTTTAAAGCCTTCAATATTCCGTTTTCCGTTCTTACACCAAAGATCACCACTTCAATTCCCATCAGGTTGGCGAGGCGCGCGAAGTTAAGCTTGGAGGTCATTCCACCCAAGCCGGTCGCAGATTTTTCCTTATTCGCCAGCAAGAGAACTTTTTTATCCGATGTATCTAATTCCGGGATAACCTGTCCCGACCCATCCAGAACACCCGGGACCGAGGTGCTGAACAATACTTGCGTAGCGCCGAAACCCGCGGCAATAAGTGTTGCAAGCTCATCATTGTCAGAGAATTTTAATTCCAGGTTACTGACAACATCATTTTCATTCGCAATGGGTATAATATTACTGGCCCATAGCTTTTGGTAGGTCTTTTGAAGCTGAAGGAACTGGTCGCGGTTAGAGAAATGATGCCTTTCGCACAAACTTTGTGCGATCGCTATCCCGTAAGGTGAGAAATACTTTGAATAAGTGCTCATCAAAAGCGGGTTCCCGATCGAGGCGGCCGCTTTCTTTTCATTTAGGGTACCGCTATAGTTTTTCAAGAATTTCTTGCCGGCTCCAACAGCACCTGACGAAACGATAACCAGGTTGTACTGCTCATGGATCACCGCAACCTGCCGCGCGATGTCTGCGATCACGACTTCATCAAGCTCCCCTTTATTGGTTGTTATAGACGCAGTTCCAAATTTTAATACGAGTATAGGTTTTGCCAAGATCAATGGTATGAATTGTAAACTTAGATAATTTGTTTTATATGTACTAAGGCTTAACAGCAAAGAGTGCCCAGGGAAGACGCAACGCAATACCTTCTTATCACCCTTTGCGTAAAACTTCGCCAGCTTTGCGGTTAAAACCCATCGTCTGCAACATTAACCGTTTTCTTTTGTTGCCATTAAATAAGTTCCAGATATATTTTAAAAATTTATTTTTACAAAGTGGTTTCAGCTCAAATTATAAATGACAGAACAATCGTTACTCTGATCCGTAAAGGGGACCATTCAGTATGTAAGGTAGTTTATGATAAATATGCACCATTACTTTATGGAATAATTTATCGTATAGTGAAAGATCAAACTGTTGCTGAAAATTTATTAGAAGATACTATTGCGAAAGTTTGGAAAGATCAGGTATCTTATGATCCCGAAAAGCTTAGCCTTTGCACCTGGATGATGAATATAGCCCGAAACCTTGCAATAAATAAAACGCATGACCGTGAGGATCCTGCTAAAATCGCCGGACCCCTTAATTTACTGGACTTAGTTCTCAAAAACGGCATGAATATAGATCAGGCCGCAGCCTGTAAGAGCATCAGTGTAACCGATGCCCTCAGAAAATTTAGAGAAGAATTGAAAACATCAATAGCACATAAGCCTTGAATATTCAAGCCTATATAGAAAGCGGCATACTTGAGATGTATGCCTTAGATCTGCTCGACCCGATCGAAAAAGAAAATGTTGAGCTTATGATTTCCTTTTTTCCAGACTTGAGAAAAGAACTGGATAGCATCCAGCATGCCCTGGAAATGTATGCCGCTTCATGCTCAGTTCAACCCCGCGCGCATGTTAAGGATAAGATAAAAGATACCATTTCCAATCTTGAGAAAGAACAGGAAATGGATCCCATCAATCTTCCCCTCATCAACAGCTATTCAGATCATAACAAATGGCTGAACCTGGTTAAAGATGTCATCCCGCCCGCGCCCGAAGGTGATTCTCCTTTTATTAAAGTCCTGCACAAATCCGATAAAATATTACAAATGGTCCTGGTATCAGCTACAGATTTTGAAGATGAAGTCCATGACGAAGAATATGAAAGCTTCCTGATCCTGAAAGGAAGATGTAAATGTACGGTAGGAGAAAATGTCCGCTTTATGGATGAAGGGGAGTTTATGGCTATCCCACTCCATGAGCATCACACCGTAGAGATCCTCACAGAAACTGTTGTGGCAATTTTGCAAAGAGTGACTGTTTAATGCTGGGTTCTTTACAAACTTAATAACGTAACCGTTTTGCGGAACTTTAATAAGATATCTGTTAATTATCTGCACCATCCTAAACCCTTTTTTGTTGTGCGTGCAAACAACATTTATAGTTTCGATTGTACATTTTCACGTATGCTTAGCCCGATTCCTGGCTCTTGATTCTTGGGTCCGGCACTTGGTTCCCGCCTCTTTCGCCCTACTTTAGTGTTTTTGCAGTTATCCGCATTTTCTCCACAAATCACCTCCCTGCAAGAAATATATCCTCTTGTTGCCTAATAATCAGCAATTAAAAAAATACAGAAAAAATAATTTCAATCAAATATTTCAATATTGGCGTTTAAACCGTTTAAACACGCACACACAGGCAACGTATCAAAAAATAACAGCAAAAATGTGCAATAAGTTAAAATATGTGTTAATTTTAGATTAAAAAATTAAAACATTATTAAAATTAACGAAATGAAGAAAAAATTACTCATGATCCTAAGTGCCTGGATGTGCGCAATCGGCTCTCTGTACGCTCAGGGACAATTTGTGCAAGGCAAAGTCAGCCCGTCGGATAACACGGGAGAGGGCCTTCCGGGGGTCAGTGTGACTGTCAGGGGAAGCTCTGCCGGTGTATCTACTGATGTCTCCGGAAACTATCGAATTCAAGCAGCAGAAGGAGCAGTATTGGTGTTCCGATTCCTGGGCTTCAAAGATCAGGAAATAACTGTAGGCAATCAGTCTACGATAAATGTCGTTCTTGATCCTTCCAGCAACGCTCTGACTGAAGTTGTGGTGACTGCCCTGGGAATTAAACGCTCTGAACGATCCCTTGGTTATTCTACACAACAGGTTGATGGCGATAAGCTAACGCTAACCAAAGAGCAAAATATACTTGGTTCCCTTGCCGGTAAAGTTGCCGGTGCACAGGTTACTGGTTCGTCAGGCGCCAGTATGGGCGGAACCCAGAAGATTAAGATCCGTGGCGTGAACTCCATCAATGGAGCAGATCAGCCCTTGATCGTGATTGATGGCACACCTATCTCTAACGCAAACTTCGCAGGAAGCGACAGAGCCGATTATGGTAACGTTGGACAGGATGTTAACCCGGATGACGTAGAAAGTATCAACGTTTTGAAAGGCCCCGCCGCATCCGCGTTATACGGTATCCGCGGACAATATGGCGTTATCCTGATCACAACAAAAAAAGGTTCAAAAGGAGCTAAAAAAGTAAGTGTGGATTTCAACTCGGCCTCCTCAGTTGAGCGAGCCAGCAACTTCTTCGCTTTACAAAATGTGTATGGAGGTGGTTCAAGCCAGGTTTGGCGTACCCTTCCCAACGGACAGAAATACGTGGACATGAGCATAGATGAGAGCTGGGGACCGAAAATGGACGGAACCATGGCTCGTCAGGTTTACAGCTTCTATCCCCAGGATGCTGAATATGGCCAGCTTACCCCTTTCGTTGCCCACCCTACTAATATTGAAGATTATTATGAACTGGGAACCAATTTCAATAACGGTGTTTCCATCGCCGGTGGGAGTGAAAATTCAACCTTCCGCTTAAGTTTCAACGATACCCGGATCGGTGGAGTAGAGCCTAATACATTCTTAAGAAGGAATAACCTGGGGGTAAGCGCAGGACTTGATCTCACGTCCAAACTGAATGCGAGTGTTAACTTCAATTACGCACGGAACAACGCACAGCGTCCCTCACAAGGTTCTGAATATGGTGCGCGTTATATGGTTCAGTGGTTCCAGCGGAACATCGACATGAACCGTATGAAAAACTACCGGTATGCAGACGGTACCTTCCTGAATTGGAACCTGAACCGCCCAAACTCTACTACAGGTGAGATCACCAACTTCAAACCACTTTACTGGAACAATCCCTATTTCGAAAATTTCGAAAATCCTTCAATTGACAGTCGCGACCGTTTCTTCGGCGATGTCGGATTAACCTATCAGTTATTCCCTTCCTTAAAAGTAAGCGGTTTTGTTCGCTCGGATATGTTCACTCAGAATATTGAAACCAAAACTGCCTTTAATGGCAGACGGGTGCCGGCTTATTCAGCAGATAAATATCAGAACAGGGAAAACAACTATGAGTTTCTGGCTCAATACACCAAAAATATCGGCGATTTCTCTCTAAATGGTAACTTGGGATCAAACATCTACAGCAGAAGGTATTCTTCCCTGACACAAGCGACTGCCGGTGGGCTCTCATCACCGGGCTTTTTTAATATCGCAGCTTCGATCGACCGTCCAACCGTTTCCTCATACCTCCTACGGAAAGAGATCCGCAGTGTGTATGCGATGGGGTCTGTGGGATGGAAAGACACTTATTTCCTGGACGCTTCTATCCGGAATGATAATTCATCGGCCTTGCCAAAGAATAACAACTCATACTGGTACCCATCAGTATCAGGTAGCATGGTGTTCAGCGAATTCTTTAGATGGAAACCTCTTTCTTTCGGAAAGATCAGGGCCAGCTATGCGCAGGCAGGATCAGATCTGTCTCCATATTCTACTGCCGCAGTTTTCGGAGTGGGCTCTGTGTACGCTGGAACCACAGCTGTGAACACGCTGACCGTTCCAGATAACCTGGCTAATCCAAACATTGAGCCTTCATTTGCTCACTCGTATGAGGCAGGTATCGACCTGAAGTTCTTCAACAATCGCTTAGGTGCTGATTTTACTTATTATACGCAAAAGAATAAAAACCAGATTATTTCCCTGGATGTTTCAGGAGCAAGTGGCTTTGGTTCTACCACCATCAATGCAGGTTTGATCCAGAATAAAGGAATTGAATTAACATTGACCGGTACACCCGTACAGTCAAAACTATTTAGCTGGGATGCTACCATTAACTTCAACAAAAACAGAAGTGAAGTGGTTGAGCTTGCGCCAGGTATAGATGTCTACACGTATGATAATACGACGTATTCCAGCGTTAGTACCTTCGTGAATTCATACGTTGGTCGGTCTTTTGGTAGCCTTATCGGCAAAGCGTACAGCAGGGATGCGTCAGGGAATGTCCTTTATAATGCTAACAATCTTCCGCTTTACACCGATGCTACAACTAACTTCGGAAGTGTTCTTCCTGATTACACAGGCGGTATGCAGAACAGTTTCCGCATCGGTAAATTCGACCTTGGTGCGATGGTCGACTACCAGGTAGGCGGACAGTTCTTCAGCCGTTCGGCGATGCTTCTTGCAAAAACGGGTATGGCGCCAGAAACTGCGGCTACGAATGATAGAGGCTTTAACGTGCGCGATGCAGTTGCTACAGGCGGCGGGGTTAAGGTTAGCGGAGTTTATGGCCCTGGAGTTATCGTAGGGGGCCAGAACGTTGCCGGACAAGCATTCACTGGTTATGCTGATGCCCGTTCATATTTCAGAACAACTCTTGGAACACATGTTTACGAAGAGTGGTTGTACGATGCATCCTACGTTAAGCTGAGAGAAGTGAAACTGGGATATACCTTCAATGATATCCGGCTTGGAACACTGCCGGTGAGAGCAATAAACGTTGCACTTATCGCACGTAACCCGGTGCAGATCTGGCAAAAAGCTCCTAAAGGCTTAGATCCATCTGAAATCTCAACAGGAAGCCAGTCAATCAGCTGGTATGAATCAGGTACTGCGAATTCAGTACGTACTTTTGGGTTCAATTTAAACGTTACTTTTTAATTGATAGAAATGAAAAAGACCTATATAACACTACTTATTTGCAGCCTGGGATTTGCCGGGTGCAATAAATTCGATGATGAAATCAACACTGATCCGAATCGGCCGAGCCAGGCATCTGGAACGCAGCTTATCGCAAATGCTGAACTTTCTCTTTCGGGATTAAGCAGCGTTCCGGCGGCACAATTTATGGCGCAGTACCTGTCAGAAACTCAGTATCCTGTAGGATCTTTATATCCTGATGGCGGTACAAGCTTCTACGGATTGTACCAGGGGCCCTTGATGAACCTGGAAACTGTGCTTAAATCAACTACCCTGAGTGCAAACGAAGGGCTGGTTGTGAATCAGCAGGCAGTTGCCAAGATCCTGAAGGCATACTACATGTGGCATATTACCGATAGATGGGGAGATGTCCCGTACACTGAGGCATTAAAAGGAGTGGATGATTTCAAACCTGCTTACGACACTCAGCAATCTATTTACAATAGCCTGTTCGCATTGCTGGACGAGGCTAATGCTGGAATCGCAACTGGTACGATAAGTAACGACATCGTCTACGGCGGTGACATGACCAAATGGAAAAAATTGGGCAACACGATCCGCTTGCTGATGGCCCTGCGTCTGTCGCAGGTTGATGCTGCGAAAGGAAATGCGGAATTCAACAAGGCTCTTACTGCGGGTATTATGACCAGCAATGCCGATAACATGGTGTTCAAACATCTGGCCGATGCCGCTAACCAAAGCTACTGGTTCGGGCAGGTTGTTAACCAAAACCGCGAATGGTGGGCGCTTACCGATAACCTGGTTAATATGTTAAAACCAGTTAGCGATCCAAGGCTTGCTGTTTATGGAAAACCGACAAAGAAAGATGCATCCTTCACCGGTCTTAGATTCGGCACCGAAGTAGGAATGAACGTGACCGATTTCTCACTACTAGGAGCTGCCATTCATGCGCAGGCGCAGCAGATCCACCTGGTTACTTATGCGCAAACTTTATTCGCCCGTGCCGAAGCGGCCAAATTGGGATGGATTGCTGGCGGTGATGTAACAGCAAAAACTAATTACGATGCAGCTATACAGGCATCCGTCCTTCAGTGGACCGGCGTAACAACTGGTGCAGCCGCTCTGATCACCCAGCCGGGAGTTGTTTACAGCCCTGCAACTGCTCTCGAGCAGATTGGCAACCAGCGCTATATCCACTTATTCATGAACGGTTATGAAGCATGGGCAGAGTGGCGAAGAACAGGATTCCCGAGCAACCTTATCACTCCAAAAGGAAAAGCCATACCAACACGTAATGCGTACCCTCCAAATGAAACTTTTACTAACAAGGATAATTATACTGCTGCTGTAACACGGGCATTGGGGGGTAAAGATGATTTGTATGGTAAGGTGTGGTGGGATAAATAGATTAGGATTCTTCCCGGGCGATAGATCCGGGATCTCGTGACTAGAGGGGTAGGATGTCTGAACTAGGATGCATAGGATGGTAAACGCCCCGCCTCAAGTGAATAAATGATTAAGAGATTTCGGCCGGTGGCTGGGATCTCTTTTTTGTGCGCCGGGCATGGCGATCAGCTATAGGGTGCAAGTCCCGAACCCACT
>JBBJNR010000032.1:0-36708 GCA_037719315.1 Daejeonella sp. | reverse complement strand
GTGCGCTTCCATCAGGGAACATCAAAAAAGGAACTGTCTCTAAGGCGGTTGTTGTGAGAACAAAAAAGGAAATCAGACGTAAAGACGGATCATATATCCGCTTTGACGATAATGCAGCAGTATTGCTGAACGCTCAGGACGAGCCTCGTGGAACACGTATTTTCGGTCCTGTAGCCAGAGAGCTACGTGAAAAGCAATTCATGAAGATTGTATCATTAGCACCGGAGGTTTTGTAAAATGGAGAAGAAAATAAAATCACAGCCCAAATTGAAGATCCGTAAAGGAGACACCGTGCAGGTAACTGCGGGTGATTCTAAAGGAAAACAAGGAAAGGTTTTAGAAGTAAAATTGCTTACTAACAGAGTTATAGTTGAAGGTGCCAACATGGTATCAAAACATACAAAACCAAGCGCTGCCACTCCAAACGGTGGTATCGTAAAAATGGAAGCCAGTCTACATATTTCTAATGTTATGCTTGTTGATGCCAAAAGTGGCAAACCAACCCGTGTAGGAAAACAGAAGAATGCTGATGGCAAATCAATTCGCATCGCTAAAAAGTCTGGGGAGGAAATTAAGTAATGGCTTACATACCACGGTTAAAAACAAAATATAAAGAGGAGATGGTTACTGCTTTAAAGGATAAGTTCCAATACAAAAGCGTAATGCAGGTTCCCCGTTTGCTGAAAATTGCGATCAACCAGGGTGTTGGTGCAGCGGCAACTGATAAGAAGTTAATTGATAATGCAGTAAATGAAATGACCACTATTACCGGTCAGAAAGCAATTCCTGCAAAATCTAAGAAAGATATCTCTAACTTTAAGTTGCGTAAAGGGATGCCGATTGGTGTTCGCGTTACATTACGTGATAATAACATGTATGAGTTCCTTGATCGTTTGATCGCTGTAGCTTTACCACGTATCCGTGATTTCAAAGGTATCAATGATAAAGGCTTTGACGGACGCGGTAACTATACCTTAGGTGTTACTGAGCAGATCATTTTCCCTGAGATTAATATCGATCAGATCAATAAGATCCTCGGAATGGATATTACCTTTGTAACTACTGCTAAAACTGATATTGAAGCATTGGAATTGTTGAAGCAATTCGGGTTACCATTTAAGAATCAAACTCCAACACAACAATAATGGCTAAAGAAGGTGTAAAAGCGCGTGAAGTAAAACGTGCGAGATTAGTTGCCAAGTATGCAGACAAAAGAGCAGCCTTAAAAGCTGCCGGAGATTTCGAAGGTCTAGATAAATTACCTAAGAACTCTTCGCCGGTACGTTTACACAACCGTTGTAAATTAACTGGCCGTCCTCGTGGATATATGCGTCAGTTCGGTATTTCACGTGTTGTTTTCCGTGATATGGCGTTGGCGGGTAAAATACCGGGGATACGTAAGGCTTCCTGGTAAGAAGAGAGTTGTACGTGATACGTTTTTACGTTATACGTTAAGGGCGTTTAACTTAAAACTTTTCGATCCAACTCAAATCTCACGTACAACGTATAACGTACAACGTAAAACTAGTTAGTATTAACCGACGGCAGGTCCCTAAAACGGAAACCACCATCACAACAAATAAATAATGAATACAGATCCAATAGCAGATTATCTTACGCGAGTAAGGAATGCCATTAAGGCGAACCACCGCGTTGTGGAGATCCCTGCATCAAACCTGAAAAAAGAAATGACTAAAGTTCTTTTTGACAAAGGTTACATTACTAATTACAAGTTTGAAGATACTACTGTTCAGGGTACGATCAAGATCGCTCTGAAGTATAATCCGATTACTAAAATCCCAGCTATCCGCAACATTTCGCGTATCAGCAAGCCAGGTTTGAGAAGATACGCAGGCGTTGACAATATGCCGCGTGTATTAAATGGTTTAGGAATCGCTATTCTTTCTACTTCTAAAGGTGTGATGACCGATAAAGAAGCTAAGAACTTAAATATAGGTGGCGAAGTTTTATGTTACGTTTATTAATAGGAGGATAGAAGATGTCAAGAATAGGAAAAGCCCCGATTAATATTCCAGCTGGTGTTACGATATTAGTTGATGATACAAATAAAGTAACTGTAAAAGGTACTAAAGGTGAATTAACCCAGAATGTAGATACAGATATCAAGATAACTCAGGAAGACGGTGTACTTACCGTAGAACGTCCTTCAGAGCAAAAGCGTCATAAAGCATTGCACGGTTTATACCGTTCATTGATCAACAATATGGTTGTTGGTGTAACCGAAGGTTATAAAACTAACCAGGAGCTTGTTGGTGTAGGTTACCGTGCAACAAATGTTGGTAACACACTTGACTTGGTTTTAGGATTCTCTCACCACTTTGTGTTTGAGCTTCCAAAAGAGATCAAGGTGACAACAGCTTCTGAAAAAGGTAAAAACCCGACTATTACGTTAGAAAGTATCGACAAGCAATTACTAGGACAAGTAGCAGCAAAAATACGCTCTCTACGTACTCCTGAACCATATAAAGGTAAAGGTATTAAGTTTGTTGGTGAAGTGTTAAGAAGAAAAGCTGGTAAATCAGCCGCTAAAAAATAATCATCATGGCAGGAATTAAATTATCTCGCAGAGAGCGAATCAAAAGAGGAATCAGAAAGAGATTAACCGGTTCTGCTGAGCGCCCACGTTTATCTGTTTACAGAAGTAACAAAGGGATCTATGCTCAGATTATCGATGATAACAGCGGAAAAACTATCGTTTCAGCATCGTCTTTATCAAAGGACTTTACAGCAGACGGTAACAAATCTGATCAGTCTAAAGCAGTTGGTAAATCCGTAGCAGAAAAGGCATTAGCAGCAGGTGTTAGCACCGTTGTTTTTGACCGGAATGGCTATTTGTACCACGGCCGTGTGAAATCACTGGCTGAAGGTGCACGTGAGGCTGGTTTAATATTTTAATTAGCACCGATCACAGCGATCACATATTTACGATCGGTGTTTTCATAAAATAAAGATAATGTCAACTATCAATATAAAAAGAGTAAAATCAAGCGAAATCGAGTTAAAAGACCGCTTAGTTAGCATCCAGCGTGTTGCTAAAGTTACCAAAGGAGGGCGTACATTCAGCTTTTCAGCTATCGTTGTGGTAGGTGATGAGAATGGAGTAGTAGGTTTCGGTCTTGGTAAAGCAAAAGAGGTTACTGAGGCGATTGCCAAAGGTATCGATGATGCTAAGAAGAATCTGGTAAAGGTTCCCGTAATTAACGGAACTGTACCTCACGAGCAGATCGGTAAATATTCAGGTGGTTTCGTATTCATCAAGCCTGCAGCTCCGGGTACCGGTGTAATTGCGGGTGGTGCAATGCGTGCTGTACTTGAAAGTGCTGGTGTTCATAACGTACTTGCAAAGTCGAAAGGTTCATCTAACCCACATAACGTGGTTAAAGCGACTGTATTAGCCTTATCACAACTACGTGATGCTTACACTGTAGCTCAGCATCGTGGTGTGGATCTTAAGAAAGTATTTAACGGATAATCATCATGGCTAAGATTAAAATAACCCAGATTAAGAGCGTTATCGATAGAAGCGAGCGTCAGAAAAGAACCATGCAGGCATTGGGATTGAGAAAGATCAATCATTCTGTAGAGGTTGAAGCCAATCCGGCAATTATCGGAATGGTTAGAAAAGTTAATCATTTAGTAGCAGTAGAAAGTATCTGATATCATGGACTTAAGTAATTTACAACCTGCAGAAGGTTCAACGAAAAATAGAAAGCGAATCGGTCGTGGTACCGGTTCAGGTCGCGGTGGAACTTCCACCCGTGGTCACAAAGGTGCGGGATCACGCTCTGGCTATAAGAGCAAGGTTGGTTTCGAAGGAGGTCAGATGCCTTTGCAACGCCGTTTGCCTAAGGTAGGTTTCAATCCTATCAACCGTACAGAGTACGTAGCAATTAACCTGGATGCTTTACAAACACTGGCTGAGACATATAATTTAACTGCAATTGATTTTACAACATTTCAAGAGCATGGTTTGGCTTCCAAAAAAGACCTTATCAAAATTTTAGGAAGAGGAGAAGTTAAGGCAAAACTTGATGTTAAAGCTCATGCTTTCTCAGCTGCAGCTCAAAAAGCAATCGAAGCTGCTGGTGGTGCAATAGTTAAATTGTAATCGTACATGAAGAAGTTTTTCGCAACGTTATCCAACATCTGGAAAATAGAAGACCTGAGAGCGCGGATTTTATTCACGCTTTTGTGTCTTTTAATTTATAGAATAGGATCATTTATTATGATACCTGGGGTCAATCCGGCTTCAATTGAAGAGGGACAGGCTAAAGAAGGACTTCTTGGATTGCTGAATATGTTTGCCGGTGGATCTTTCTCCCGGTCTTCTATATTCGCGTTGGGTGTAATGCCTTATATTTCTGCATCAATTGTGGTTCAGTTATTAGGTATTGCGGTTCCTTATTTCCAAAAATTGCAGAAAGAAGGTGAAAGCGGACGTAAAAAGATCAACCAGGTAACGCGTTACCTCACTATAATTATTACAGCGTTACAGGCTATGGGTTATGTGAAAACCCAGATCGCCCCGGAGGCACGTTTACTGGCCGAGCCATTATTTACCATATCCTCCATGTTTGTTTTAACAGCTTCTACCATGTTTGTGGTATGGCTGGGAGAGAAGATCACAGATAAGGGTATCGGAAATGGAATTTCGATGATCATCATGGTGGGTATAATTGCCCAGCTGCCATTTGGATTGTTATCAGAATTTAACTCAAGAATGGGCGCACAAGGAGGATTAATAACCTTTATTGTGGAGCTGGCAGCATTGTTCCTTGTTGTGATGTTCACTATACTTATTGTTCAGGGTGTCCGTAAGATCCCAGTACAGTATGCAAAGAAGATAGTGGGAGCAAAACAGTATGGAGGCGTTCGTCAGTATATCCCTTTAAAGGTTAATGCTGCGGGTGTAATGCCGATCATTTTTGCACAGGCGATCATGTTCATTCCAACAACACTTAGCTCGTTCTTTCCATCATTGCAGTCTTCATTCTTAGCATCGTACAGCGACTACACTTCGCTGACCTATAACCTGACTTTTGCCTTCATGATCATTGCCTTTACCTTCTTCTATACAGCCATTACCGTAAACCCGGTTCAGATGTCTGATGATATGAAGAAGAATGGTGGTTTTGTTCCCGGAGTGAAGCCTGGTAAGACTACAGGAGACTATATTGATGCTGTGATTTCAAAGATCACGCTACCAGGATCTATTTTCCTTGCCATTATCGCAATCATGCCGTCGATCGCCATTATTCTTGGTGTAAATAGTCAGTTCGCTCATTTTTACGGCGGAACTTCACTATTGATCCTTGTGGGTGTGGTGCTGGATACGTTACAGCAGATTGAAAGTCATTTGTTAATGCGTCATTACGATGGGTTGATGAAGACTGGCAGAATTAAAGGACGTAGTCCTGTTGCTATCGGCGGGTCGGTAATTTAAGGTTCATGTCAAAAATTTATTTTAAGTCTGCTGAAGATATTGAGCAAATACGGGAAAGCTCCCAGCTTGTGTCTAAAACTCTTGCTGAAATAGCAAAGATTATTCGTGAAGGACTTAAAACTATAGAACTTGATAAACTAGCAGCAACCTTTATTCGTGATCACGGAGGGGTTCCTGCTTTTTTAAACTACAATGGGTTCCCTTATTCTCTTTGTATTTCTTTGAATGATCAGGTAGTTCATGGTTTCCCCGGAAATTACGAGATTAAGGATGGAGATATTGTGTCTGTTGACTGCGGTGTTGTTCTGAATAATTTCTATGGCGACTCAGCGTATACTTTTCCCATTGGAAATGTAGAAGCCGAAACACTGAAATTGTTAAAGGTAACTAAAGAGTGTTTGGACCTGGCTATAGAAAAGGCAGTCGTGGGGATGAGGGTAGGTGATGTGGGATATGCTGTTCAGGAACATGCAGAGAAAAACGGATTTGGTGTAGTTAAAGAATTGGTTGGTCATGGTGTGGGTGTAAAGCTGCACGAAAAACCGGAGGTTCCTAATTACGGTAAACGAGGCTCGGGTATTAAACTTGAGGATGGCATGGTGATAGCGATTGAACCGATGATCAACGCCGGAAAGCCCGGAGTAAAATTCTGGGAGGATGGCTGGACCGTTAGTACAGTCGACAAAAAACCATCTGCTCATTATGAGCATACAGTTGCGATTAAAAAGGGGAAAGCAGACATTTTGTCGACCTTTCAGTTTATTGAAGAAGTTTTAACACAAAAAGATTAAAATTATTAAAATTTTTATTAATTTTGCATCCCTGTTCCGATGGGGCAAATAAGGTAAAAGCCAGAGTATAAAGGGTTGTTTTAGAGATAGATTATAAAAGAACTGGTTTCTCTTAGCCTTTGAATAAACAGATATAAGAGAAATTAATATAATATATGGCCAAACAGGCTTCAATTGAACAAGACGGAATAATCAGAGAAGCATTGTCAAATGCAATGTTTCGGGTTGAACTGGAGAACGGACATGAGATCATAGCGCATATTTCAGGAAAAATGAGAATGCACTACATCAAAATTTTACCTGGTGATAAGGTAAAACTGGAGATGTCGCCCTATGATTTGAGTAAAGGCAGAATAACGTACAGATATAAATAAAGAGATGAAAGTAAGAGCATCAATCAAAAAGCGCAGCGCTGATTGTAAAGTGATCCGCCGCAAGGGAGTACTTTATGTGATCAACAAAAAGAACCCTAGGTACAAGCAACGTCAGGGATAACATTAACAGTTGTACGTTTTACGTAATACGTCTGGGCGGTTAGCACAGCATTTAGAAACGTACAACGTACAACGTACAACTTCAATAATATATGGCAAGGATAGCAGGTATTGATTTACCAAGAAACAAAAGAGGAGAGATCGGACTTACTTACATTTTCGGCGTTGGAAGGTCAACCGCAAAGCGGATTTTGGCTGATGCTGGTATTGATGTAAACATAAAAGTTCAGGACTGGACCGATGATCAGTTGGCAGCGATTCGTGGTTTCATCAATGAGGAGATCAAAGTTGAAGGTGCTCTACGCTCTGAAGTACAATTGAACATCAAGCGTTTGATGGATATTGGTTGTTACCGTGGATTACGTCACCGTAAGGGATTACCTGTTCGCGGACAACGTACAAAAAACAACTCACGTACCCGGAAAGGAAAACGTAAGACTGTAGCAAACAAGAAAAAAGCAACTAAATAATATTAATTAGATATGAGATGTGAGATTTGAGATATGAAAATATCGAAAATACTCAGCTCATGATTAAAAAAAGAAATAGATATGAGTACCGGGATCTTTCTCAGATCTCACATCTCACATCTCAAATCTAGACAAATGGCTAAAACTAAAAAAGTAACCAAAAAACGTGTTGTTATTGTAGAGGCAATCGGCGAAGCACACGTAAACGCTACATTTAACAATATCATCATTACTCTGACTAATCTTCAGGGTCAAACTATATCTTGGTCATCTGCCGGTAAAATGGGTTTCAAAGGTTCCAAGAAAAACACGCCGTACGCTGCCGGTCAGGCTGCCGGAGATTGCGCTAAAGTAGCTCATGATCTTGGCCTGCGTAAAGTTCAGGTGTATGTGAAAGGTCCTGGTTCAGGTCGTGAGTCTGCTATCCGTACTTTGCAAACTTCTGGTATTGAAGTAACAACCATTCAGGATATCACTCCGCTTCCGCACAACGGTTGCCGTCCTCCTAAAAGAAGAAGAGTTTAACAATTAACAAATAGTTTTAAAGCTAAGATTCTCCCGGCAAAGGTCGGGAAGATACTTTAAACACACAAACCATGGCTAGATACACCGGACCCAAGTCCAAAATTGCCCGTAGATTCAGAGAACCGATTTTCGGCCCTGATAAGGCATTAGAAAGAAAAAATTATCCTCCGGGAATGCACGGTACCTCCAGAAAAAGAGGTAAGCAATCAGAATTTGCTGTGCAGCTGATGGAAAAACAAAAGGTTAAATATACTTATGGCGTGTTAGAGCGTTATTTTGAAAACCTTTTTCACAAGGCATCCGCTAAAGACGGAATTACCGGCGAAAACTTGTTGAAATTCCTGGAAGCTCGTTTAGACAATACTGTTTACCGTTTAGGAATTGCTCCAACCCGCTCTGCTGCACGTCAGTTGGTAGGTCACAAGCACATTACCGTTAATGGTGAGATCGTAAATATTGCTTCATACGCACTTCGTGCCGGTGATGTAATCGCAGTACGTGAACGTTCACAAACACTTGAAGCTGTTTCAAATTCAGTAGCAGCAAGAACAATAAATAAATTCAGTTGGTTAGAGTGGGATGCAAATACCTTAACGGGTAAATTTCTGAACTATCCAAGCCGCGATGAGATTCCTGAAAATATCAAGGAAAACCTGATCGTCGAATTGTACTCTAAATAAGATATGAGATTTGAGATTGAATTATTCAAATCTCATATCTGGTTTCATAAAAATACTGAAGAGGTTAGAGATTGGATTAAGGGACATAAATCAGTCGCATATCTCATATCTCATATCCATAAACAATAAACAAATTACATAAATGGCAATCTTAGCATTTCAGAAACCTGATAAAGTTATCATGCAGAAATCTACGGATTTCGACGGAACATTCGAATTCAGACCTTTAGAGCCTGGTTTTGGTGTTACCATTGGTAATGCTTTACGGAGAATACTTCTATCTTCCCTGGAAGGTTTTGCAATAACTTCAGTACGCTTTTCAGGGGTGTCTCATGAGTTCTCGACCATTAAAGGTGTTGTAGAAGATGTAACAGAGATCATTCTTAACTTAAAGCAGGTTCGTTTCAAAAAGACTGGTGAGTCTGGCGACAACGAAAAGATCTTTGTGATCATCAATGGTCAGGATCACTTTAAAGCAGGTGACATTACTAAGTTCTCAAATAACTTTGAGGTTCTGAATTCTGACATGGTTATCTGTAACATGGAATCTACAGTCACCCTGGAGATCGAGTTAACAGTTAGCAAAGGAAGAGGTTATATCGCTGCGGAAGAAAACAAGAATGCAGATGCTGTTCTGGGTGTTATTGCAATCGATTCGATCTACACTCCGATCAAAAATGTTAAATACACCATTGAGAATTTCCGTGTAGAACAAAAGACTGACTACGAAAAGTTAGTACTTGATATTACAACTGATGGCTCGATCCATCCTGAAGAAGCTTTAAAAGAAGCAGCTAAGATCCTGATCCATCACTTCATGTTATTCTCTGATGAGAACATCATGCTTGAATCTCAGGCTAAAGAGGAAACCAAAGAAGTTGATGAGGAGATCCTGCATATGCGCAAGATCCTTAAAATGGAACTGGTTGATCTTGATCTTTCTGTTCGCGCACTAAATTGCCTTAAAGCAGCAGATATCCGTTCATTGGCTGATCTTGTTTCTTACGACGTGGCTGACATGCTTAAATTCAGAAACTTCGGTAAAAAATCATTGACTGAGATCCAGGATTTAGTAAAATCAAAAGGTTTATCATTCGGTATGAATCTTTCGAAATTTAAATTAGACGAAGAATAATAATAAGCGAAATGCATAATTCCCGATCCCGAAAGGTTGATTGACGGTATGCACGTGCAAAACACAACAAAAAATGAGACACGGTAAAAAAGTAAACCACTTAAGTCGTACAGACAGTCATCGCAGAGCGATGCTGGCCAATATGGCGTCTTCGCTTATCTTACACAAGCGCATTACAACAACACTGGCGAAGGCAAAGGCCCTGCGTGTGTATGTTGAACCTATTATCACCCGATCTAAAGATGATACTACTCATTCACGTCGTACGGTATTCAGTTACCTGCAGAACAAAGAAGTAGTATCTATCCTTTTCCGCGACATTGCCGCTAAAGTAGCCAGCCGCCCGGGAGGTTATACCCGCATTCTTAAAATGGGCAATCGTTTAGGAGATAATGCTTCTATGGCACTGATTGAATTAGTTGATTATAACGAGATCTATACTTTAGGAGAAGGTACTGCAGAAAAGAAAACGACCCGTCGTCGTGGTTCAAAAGCTAAGAAAGCAGATGCTCCAGCCTCCGCTAAAGCTACGGCTGGCGAGGCCGCTGCAAGGGAAACTGCTCCAGAAGTAGAAAAAGAAGAAGTAAAAGCTGCGAAAGCTGATACAGTTGCTGAAGTTGAAACTCCAGTAGCTGAAACAGTTGAAACTCCTGTAGCGGAAGTAGAAACTGAAGAAGTTGCTGTTGCCGAAGATGCTCCAGCCTCCGCTGAAGCTACGGCTGGCGATGCCGCTGATGAAGCACCTGCCGCTGACGATACCGAGGAAAAAAAGGCATAATTATTCCTTTTTCATACGATACTGAAAACCCATTCTGAAAAGAGTGGGTTTTTTTATTGGGATCCTTCCCGGGAAAGTCCGGGAAGGACTTAAAATCCAATCATTCGTAATTCGTAATTTTCAATTCGTAATTATCTCCTGCCATCCTGTCATTTTAAAAGGATTTAAAATGAACTGAATTTAATACTCAGATTGGCAAAATACTGTCATAATATGGGTGTAACTGGTTTGGCACAACGCTTGATAATTGCTTAGTAGAAAACTAACACAAATTAAAGAAGGGTAATAATAATATGGCAAAGATAATTGGTATTGACTTAGGAACAACAAATTCATGCGTTGCCGTAATGGAAGGTAATGAACCTGTAGTTATTCCAAACAGTGAAGGTAAGCGTACTACGCCTTCAATTGTTGCATTCGTTGATAATGGAGAACGTAAGGTAGGCGATCCGGCAAAGCGCCAGGCAATCACCAACCCGACCAAGACAATATCTTCAATTAAGAGATTCATGGGTAATTCCTTCGGCGAGGTTACCAATGAAATAACGCGTGTTCCATACACGGTAGAGAAGGGCGATAATAATACTCCAAGGGTTAAAATAGACGATCGTTTGTATACCCCACAGGAGATATCTGCAATGATCTTGCAGAAAATGAAAAAAACCGCTGAAGACTTTTTGGGTCATGAAGTAACAGAGGCTGTTATTACAGTTCCTGCCTATTTCAATGATGCACAGCGTCAGGCTACCAAAGAAGCAGGCGAAATTGCAGGCTTAAAAGTATCACGTATCATTAATGAACCTACTGCCGCAGCTTTAGCTTACGGTTTAGATAAGGCTCACAAGGATATGAAAATTGTTGTGTTCGACTGCGGTGGCGGTACACATGACGTTTCTGTACTTGAACTCGGTGATGGCGTATTCGAAGTAAAGGCAACCGATGGTGATACACACCTGGGTGGTGATGACTTTGATGCAGTAATCATAGACTGGATGGCGGATGAATTTAAGAGTGATGAAGGAATAGATCTTCGTAAAGATCCTATGGCTCTTCAGCGTTTAAAGGAAGCAGCAGAAAAGGCCAAAATAGAATTATCAAGCGCAGCACAGACAGAAATTAATCTGCCTTATATTTCCGCAGGTGACGGAATGCCTAAGCACCTTGTTAAATCATTAACCCGTGCCAAATTTGAGCAGTTAGCAGATAGTTTGATTAAGCGGACTATTGAGCCTTGTAAAAAGGCACTTAAGAATGCAGGGTTAAGCACATCAGATATCGATGAGATTATCTTAGTAGGTGGTTCTACACGTATCCCAGCTATTCAGGATGCAGTTAAAGCCTTCTTTGGTAAAGAGCCTTCTAAAGGAGTTAACCCGGATGAGGTTGTTGCTATTGGTGCCGCTATCCAGGGTGGTGTATTAACTGGTGAAGTAAAAGACGTATTGTTGCTAGATGTTACCCCGCTTTCATTAGGTATTGAAACTATGGGTGGCGTCATGACTAAACTGATCGAATCCAATACGACCATCCCATCTAAAAAATCTGAAGTATTCTCTACAGCGTCTGATAACCAGCCTTCAGTAGAGATACACATCTTACAGGGTGAGCGCCCGATGGCCAATCAGAACCGCACGATAGGAAGGTTCCACCTGGATGGTATTCCACCATCACCTCGTGGGATCCCTCAGATCGAAGTCACCTTTGACATTGATGCCAATGGTATTCTTCATGTAGGAGCTAAAGATAAAGCAACCGGAAAAGAACAAAAGATCCGTATTGAAGCTTCTTCAGGCTTAACTGATGAAGAGATCAAAAAGATGAAGGATGAAGCGGAAGCAAATGCTGAATCTGATAAGCAAGCACGCGAGGAAGTTGAAAAACTGAATGCGGCTGATGCGCTGATCTTCTCAACTGAAAAGCAACTGAAAGAATACGGCGATAAATTATCAGAAGATAAAAAAGCCCCTATCGAAGAAGGGTTGAAAAAACTGAAGGATGCTCACGCAGCCAAGGATTTCGCAGCCATCGATACAGCACAAACGGAGCTTCAGGGCGCTTGGAACGTAGCTTCGGAAGATATGTACAAAGCTTCCCAGGAAGCTGGAGCCGGTCAGGAAGGCAGCCCTCAGGATAATAACACTGCTGATGCCGGTGATCATGTAACTGATGTTGATTTCGAAGAAGTAAAGGAAGACGAGAAGAAATAAACGCTATCTTCTCATAAAAAACAGGCTGTCTTTTTAAAAGACAGCCTGTTTTTGCAAGTCCAAACCCCTTTAATGCCTTGCGAAGTTTCTGGCGAGCGGAAATTGTACCGGATCATGTCTGGTATTGTAAGTCTTATCAGCCGTCGATCTGACGTCGGGATTTATTAAACAGGTTTGAATTTAGCGAAAGGTTGCTGAATTAATTTTTTGAATAAACCTTAGCCCCACAAACTCCCCGGATATTCCCCGCTTTCCACCAATTTATCAATACTCTCCTGTACGATGGGCTTATCTTCCACATAAGTAACTCCAAACCATTTGTTTTGGGTAGGAATGACTTTGAAAGAAGCAGTACCGGATTTTATTAATTCTGCCGCTACGAGCGGAATAAAGAATTCAGCTTTTGGATTATCTTTATTTGCCAGGGCGAACTCTTTGAACATATTGGCCGACAGTTCGAAGATCTTTGGGGTAAAGCCCCAGAAATTCATTGAAACACGTGAATCTGAACTCAATGGAAATTCTTGTCCTGCATCCTCAAAAACAATGTTTTTATTGCCGGCTTCATCTGGCTTAAAGTATACTTTAATTCGTTCGTGTATTTCTGCAAGATTTCCGTCCGGGTCGACTTCACAAACACCCCTGGAAACGTGACCATGCTCGGACAGCGTTTTATCAATCTGGAATCCGATCATGGAAAACGTATCGTCGCTAACCTCTGTCGTCAGAAAATCATGCATCTTCTGATAGGACTCACGGCCATAAAAATCATCGGCATTGATCACGCAAAAAGGTTCATGAACAGCATCTTTCGCTGCGAGCGTGGCATGCGCTGTGCCCCATGGTTTGGCACGCTCTATTTCAAAATCAATTCCATATGGCTTCAGATCAAATGTTTGAAACACGTAATCTGTTTCTATCTTACCTTTTAATTTAGGTTCAAAAATAGCCTTGAAATTATCAGCAAATTCTTCCCGGATAATAAAAACCACTTTTCCAAAACCTGCTTTGATGGCGTCGTATATAGAATATTCAATGATAGTTTCACCGTTAGGTCCAAATCCATCTGTTTGTTTCATACTGCCATAACGGCTTGCCATTCCTGCGGCCAAAATTACTAAAGTAGGTTTCATGTATGTTCGCTTTATATTTAATATAGTTTAATGTATCTGCGTAAAGATACTTGTTAATCGTTTATTTACCTGATCCAGATCTAAAAACCCTGAAAGCGTACCTTTGTTTTTACCTCGGTTTTTTCCCCATCAGCATTCCAAATAAGCCTCTGACAATCGCTGTACCTATCTGTCGGGTGATAGGTGCACTGATCACTTTTTCCAATGTACTTTTTTCTCCGCGCCGCGGCGCATTTTCTTTTTCTTCCAGGGTGCGTCTTTTATCTTCTTCATCCTCCGCCATTTTCTCATTGACCCTTTTGCTGAGTATATCATAGGCGCTTTCCGGATCAATAACTTGCTGGTATTTGCCAAAAACAGTACTTGATTGCATTAACGAATCTGCATCTGCTGGTGAAAGGGGCGACATGGATGCCCTTGGCGGGATCAAATGGGTCGCCACAACTTCCGTGGGGATACCTTTTTCGTTCAATACCGTAATTAATGCCTGTCCGGTACCCAAAGCAGTAAGCACCCGATCAATCTCATAAAAATCAGAGCGCGGATACGTATTTACGGTCTTCTTAAGGGCTTCGGCATCATTTGGTGTAAATGCCCTCAGTGCATGCTGAAACCGGTTTCCCAGTTGTGCCAGAACACTTTCCGGTACATCGGTGGGCGATTGAGTGCAGAAGAATACTCCGATCCCTTTAGATCGGATCAGGCGAATGATGGTCTCAACCTGCTCCAGGAATGCCCTGGACGAATTTTTAAACAACAGGTGAGCTTCATCAAAGAAGAAAACCAGCTTGGGCTTTTCAAGGTCCCCCGCCTCTGGCATGCTGTAGAAAATTTCAGCAAGAAGGCTCAATAAAAAAGTGGAATATAAAACCGGCTGAGCCTGAACGTCTGAAATGTTGAGCAGGCTAATAACGCCTTTGCCATCTATACGATTGAAAAGGTCCTGGATATCGAAAGACCTCTCCCCAAATATCCGGGCTAATCCCTGCTGTTCGATCGCCACGATCTTCCGGAGAATTGTCCCCGATGTAGAAGTGGATATGCTGCCATAACTCTCTTTGATCTCAGCAGCGCCAGGGCCGCTCGACAGGTAAGATATAAGTTTTTTGAGATCGTTCAGATCAAGCAGGGGGAGCTTATTATCATCGGCATACTTGAATATCACAGCCATAACGCCGCCCTGCGTTTCGTTCAGGTCGAGGATTTTTGAAAGCAGCACAGGTCCGAATTCAACGACGGTCCCACGCATTTGTGCCCCCAGCCCGCCTGAAAGAGAATAGAGCTCTACCGGAAAGCCGGCCGGCTCATAAACCTTCCCCAATGCCTTTGCCCGTTCTTCCAGTTTGATATTTGTTTGCCCTGGCTGGTTAAGTCCGGAGAGATCCCCTTTAACATCGAGCATAAATACAGGCACTGCGGCATCAGACAACTGTTCGGCGATCAGCTGCAGGGTGCGGGTTTTGCCAGTCCCTGTGGCGCCTGCGATCAGACCATGCCTGTTCATCATTTTCAGGGACAGGTTTACCTCTGCGCCGGCAATGATCTCCCCGTCTAGGATACCAGCCCCCAGGTAAATACTGGTCTTCTCAGTAGTATAAGAAGATTTAATAGTGTCTGTGAATTTGGATATTTTGTCCATAGATTAATCTATTTATTCTTTACATACTTTTCTAGCCACTGATCCATTTCCCACATCATGTGTAATATGGATTCTTTAGCGCGGTAGCTATGTGCTTCGGCAGGTAAGATGACGAGCCTGGTCGTTGCTCCGTGACCTTTTAGCGCACTGAAAAGCCGCTCGCTCTGCATCGGGAATGTGCCGGTATTATTATCCGCCTGTCCATGGATCAGCAAAAGCGGGGTTTTGATCTTATCTGCATAGGAAAAGGGTGACATCCGGTTGTAAAGTGCAGGAGCCTGCCAGTAGGTACGTTCCTCGGCCTGGAAGCCAAAAGGAGTGAGGCTGCGGTTGTATGCACCGCTACGGGCTATCCCTGCCGCAAACAAATCGGTATGTGCTAAAAGGCTGGCAGTCATAAATGCTCCGTAAGAGTGTCCTCCAAGTGCGATACGCTTAGGATCAGCAACACCCGTTTTTACCATATGATCAATAGCGGCTTCGGCATTATAACGGATCTGTTCGACAAATGTGTCGTTTGGCTCCTTGTTACTTTCTCCCACCACAGGCATATCGGCATTGTCGAGAATAGCATATCCGCGTGTAACCCAGAATATGGGTGAGCCCGATCCAATTTTTGAAAATTGATACGGCGAGCCTTTCACCTGACCAGCAGCCGACGCAGTTTTAAACTCGCGCGGATAAGCCCAGATCAGCGCAGGCAGGGGAGCATCGCCCGTTTTAAAATCTTTGGGAAGGTAAAGCGTGCCGCCTAAAGTAATCCCGTCCAGGCGTGTATAGCTCAGCTTCTGTTTTTTAACACCGGCCAGCTCAGGGTAAGGATTTGTAAAGCTGGTGATCTGCTGGTAGCTGGTATCGGCCAGCGTTACTTTATAATAATTGGCGATGGAATCTGCAGTTTCCCGGCTGGTCACAATAAATTTATCGTTATCAAAAAACAGAGGACGCTCGTAATAAGGCGCCTGGGACCGGAATAATGTATCGCGGAGTTTGGTCTTGATATTGAATTTTAAAATGAAAGGCCTGTCGCCTTCCGGAGACGCGCCATCGCTGATGGAGAAGATATTTACATTGTCCTGGTCGCCCAGGCGTTTCAACGCATTAAATTCCGTCAGCAGAACAGGCCTGTTAAACTCATTCTTCCTGGTTACGAAAGTTCCCGGATCACTATATGCATCTTCATAATAGCGGTCGAATAAATTTACACGGAACGTTTCGTTTGAAGGTTTTATGAAGACACGTCTTTCCGCCCTGGTGCGAAACCACCTTTCAGTAACAATGGCCAGTTTATCATCACCCCAGTGCACTGATCTGAAACGGTAATAACATTCGGCTAAACGAAATGGGCTTAGGTTGAAAGGCACAGCTTGGGTAAACAATACATCCCGTACCGTGGCCTGCTGCGCAGGATTCCCATTATCCTGCGCTTCAACCCAGTACAGAACGGCAGGCTTGTCAGACCGCCAGCCGAACTCTCGGGGGCCTTTCGGGACTGCATCGAAACCTGCAGGCAGATTTTCGGCCAGGGGAGCATCAAATAGTTTTTTGATCAGTTTCCCTTGTTTATCATAAACAGAGGTGGTATAAGGAAATAAACTGATGGGCACGGCGTAGGAATAAGGCCTGATAATCGTTGAACTAAGGATATACTGCCCATCTGGCGAGTATTCAAAAGAGCGGACTATGCCTGCAGGTCCGTAATCTATGGCATTGCCTTCCAGGTCAACGACCTTAAGCTGCGCCGAAAAATAGTGATCAAAAGCATTTTCATCGTATGGATTTTTTAAAAGATCCTGATAGGTAGGAACCGGCGCTGAATTTCCAAGACTTTCCTGTATAATGGGCCCTGCCGGAATTTCGGGAACGGGAGTGAGGGCTTTCCTGTTGCTGTCAATAAACTTCGCCAGCAGCGTGTTACCGTCAGGCGTCCAGACAAATGCCCGGCCATAAGTATCATTCAGATAAAGAGTACTTAGTCGCTTAGCCTGCATGGTTTCCAGGTCTGCGGTCCAAAGCTCTACCCCCGCCTGGGTAGTATTACTGAATGCGATCTTATCTTCCTCCGGCGACCACGTAATGTCTGCAAGCTGGAGTTTATCAGGAAGTCCTGCAAATGAACGCTCTTCCCCGCTGCCAATCGTCTTTAAGCGTATGCCAGTAAATGCAGAGCTGCGACTTGGTCCGTTGGTGGCCGGATTGATCCGTAATCCTGCCAGCCTGATCTCCTGCTCAGAAAGTACCTCGATAGAAGGCATATCCGGCATATCCAGAAGAATCATCCACTCACCATTTGAACTGATCCTGACCGTTGGGGTGGAGGCTGCTTCAACAAGATTAATGATTGACTGCGGGGGTTTCTGATAGGTTAATATATCCTGTGCGGAAACAGTATCGATATTTATAAGTAGGACGAATCCGAGGGATATGATGGTGGGTATCTTCATGGAGGGGTGGGTTGTACGTTATACGTTGTACGTGGTACGTTGTACGTTGTACGTTTTAAGTTTGGGCGTTTAAAAGGTTCAAATATCTCAAGTCTCATATCTCAAGTCTCATATCTATTTCTTATTTAATCGATCTGAAATCGTGATCCACTTTGATATTTAACAATGATTCGTAAATCAAGCGGATCACATTATCGACATCTTCCTTATGGATCATCTCTACGGTGGTATGCATATATCGCAAGGGAAGGGATATCAGTGCCGAAACAACCCCTTCGTTTGAATAGGCGAAGGCATCTGTATCGGTTCCTGTAGACCGCGACGATGCCTGGCGCTGAAATGGGATATTGTTTTTCTCTGCAGTTTGAATGAGCAGTTTATTCAGGTTGGTTTGTACCGCCGGAGCGTAGGAAACAACCGGGCCTTTACCGCATGCAAGATCGCCCTGGGTGATCTTATTGATCATTGGCGTTTGAGTGTCATGGGTTACATCCGTAATAATAGCAACATTTGGTTTAATTCTGTGTGCGATCATTTCGGCGCCACGTAAGCCTATTTCTTCCTGTACAGAATTTACGATGTATAAGCCGAAGGGTAACTTTTTCTTGTTCTCTTTGAGCAGGCGTGCAACTTCCGCGATCATAAAGCCTCCTGCGCGATTGTCAAGCGCGCGGCCGACATAATACCGGTCGTTTAAAACCATAAATTCATCTTCATAAGTGATCACGCATCCCACATGGATCCCCAGCGCCTCGATCTCTTCCTTTGTAGTACAACCGCAATCGAGAAAGATGTTCTTTAATGTTGGCGCTTCCTCTTTTTCACCGCTACGCGTATGAATTGCAGGCCATCCGAACACAGCTTTGACAATCCCTTTTTCCGTATGGATGTTCACGCGTTTGGACGGAGCTATCTGGTGATCTGAGCCCCCGTTGCGGATCACGTAGATCAATCCGTCTTTGGTGATATAGTTGACAAACCAGGAGATCTCATCAGCATGGGCTTCGATAACTACCTTATATGCTGCTTTGGGATTTATAACAGCTACCGCTGTTCCGTAATTATCTACAAAGTGCTCATCTGAATAAGGCTTAATATAATCGAGCCATAAGCGTTGTCCTTCCCATTCAAATCCGGTGGGTGAGGGGTTATTGATATAGTTTTCGAAAAACTCAAGTGACTTCTTAGTGACTACCGGGATATGTTTTTCTTCTTTTTTCTTTGCCATTATGTTGTCGTTCGTTAATCTAAGTTTATAGCCAGCAGGCTCGGGTCCTATTTCTTTTAATTGTCATTGAGAGCGGAGCGCGGAAATTTCTTCATAATCATGAGATTGATTCGTTGTGCCTCCTCGCAAAGACAGCCAATTGTTTTTCCATGATCACATAGTCATGGCCATTTGCACTCGATGTTTGATCCGTTTCTGCAAAGCCGAATTTAGCATAAAAAGCCGAGGCATTCCTTCTTGCATTACACCAAATATGATCGCAGTTCTCATCTTTTGCGTATTCGGTTAAGTAATGAAGAAGTTCGGAACCATAACCCCTGTTCTGATATTCTACGAGCGTTGCAAATTTTCTGAACCGCATGGAGAATGCATTTTTAAATAAGGAAACCACACTGATCAGCTTATTTTCGTCGAATAGCCCAAGATGCACACCATCATCATCATTTGGAAGAATAACCGCGCTGAAATCCAATTCAGGATACATAACCTGATGACGGATTTGCCAGGTTAGGTAACGTGGGATTTGCTCGATTACCATAAAGTTTTACATTTTACGCGATATGTTCTACGTTTCTAACGCTTTGGAGTTATACGTTGTACGGTTCCTTAAACGCTGGGTACGTTAGCAACGTACAACGTACAACGTACAACTCACAAAGGAATATTCCCATGCTTCTTCCTCGGGTTATTCACCACCTTATTTTCCAGCATTTTAAACGCTTTGATCAGTTTTTTACGAGTTTCAGTGGGTTCGATAACTTCATCAATAAACCCACGTTCTGCAGCCCGGTAGGGATTTGCAAAAATATCGGAATATTCTTTTTCCTTTTCAATCCAGCGGGCATTGGGGTCCTCGGCAGAGTTAATATCTTTTTTAAAAATGATCTCTGCCGCACCTTTGGCGCCCATTACAGCGATTTCGGCGCTGGGCCAAGCGTAATTCATATCAGCGCCGATATGTTTGGAGTTCATCACATCATAGGCTCCGCCATAAGCCTTCCGTGTAATCACGGTGATCCTCGGGACGGTTGCTTCGCAGAAAGCATACAAGAGCTTAGCCCCGTTAGTGATGATAGCGTTCCATTCCTGGTCTGTTCCGGGCAAGAAACCGGGAACATCTTCAAGGACCAGCAAGGGAATATTAAAACTGTCACAAAAGCGCACAAAGCGGGCCCCCTTAACGGAAGAATGGATATCCAGTACCCCGGCCAGGAACGCTGGCTGATTAGCAACAATTCCGATGCTGCGACCGGCAAGACGTGAAAATCCTACAACGATGTTCTCGGCAAATTCTTTGTGGACTTCCAGGAATGAATCTTCATCAGAAATCTCATTAATGATCTCGCGAATGTCATAAGGCTGGGAATTATTAGCCGGGATGATATCATTGAGCTGAGGCCTTAACTCTTCGGATTGGTCATATGGGAGGGCGGGGGTGTTTTCCTCGCAGTTCTGAGGCATATAACCAAGCAGTTTTTTTACGTGGTTTATTGCATCTATTTCATTTGTACAAGCAAAATGTGTTACCCCGGATTTGGTGGAATGTGCGCTCGCACCCCCCAGTTCCTCTGAGGTCACTTCTTCATGTGTAACCGTCTTAACAACAGTCGGTCCGGTGACAAACATGTATGAGGTATTTTCAACCATTAATACGAAATCTGTAATAGCGGGCGAATAAACGGCTCCGCCAGCACAGGGCCCCATAATTGCGGAGATCTGCGGAACAACTCCCGAAGCCATGGTGTTACGGTAGAAAATATCGGCATATCCGCCCAGGGATACGACACCCTCCTGGATTCGGGCCCCTCCGGAATCGTTCAAACCTACTACAGGGGCACCGTTCTTGATAGCCAGATCCATGATCTTGCAGATCTTTTCAGCATGGGTTTCTGAAAGAGAGCCGCCAAAAACGGTGAAATCCTGCGAGAATACATATATAAGCCTTCCATTGATAGTACCATAGCCCGTCACCACACCGTCGCCGGGATATTTCTCCCTTTCCATTCCAAAATCTGTAGAGCGGTGTACAACCAGCATCCCTATTTCTTCGAAAGAACCCTCGTCGAGTAAAAAATGAAGACGCTCCCGGGCAGTGAGCTTTCCCTTTTTATGCTGGCTTTCAATTCGTGCTTTTCCGCCGCCAAGAAGGGCTTCTTCTTGCTTGCTCTTTAAAATTTCTATCTTTTTATTCAAAGTCTAGTTTTTTGGTGAAATTAATAAAAAATGGGCGGTTAGGAACAATGAACAAGATCAAAGATATGAACTACTTTTATTGTTTGTTCTTTCGCTTTGTGACTTCCCTGGTCATTGATCTTCGTTCTTTGATCCTTTGGTCTCGCCTTGTGGACATCCTTGTTCCTTGGTCCCGTTTGTAACTCTTTTGTTAATTTTTGACTATTCATTAATCAGTAAGAAATAACTGGCTCTTTTTTTGCTAATTTAGCATCGAACCTAAGGGTCATAGTGTATTAAATACACCTATTATGAAAAAAGAGTCCGCAAGGCAAAGTTTCAGTATCGTGTTTTTATTCATCTTCTTTGCGAAGATGGTGATCTCCGTTGCGCCTTTAGTTGCTGACCATATGGATTCTGGAGTTGTGAATGCCGTCATCATGCAGCTGGAAATTGAGAATCATTCTGCAAAAGGCGCAGAGAAGGCAAAAGAATGTATTGATAAAGGCGAATGGTTGAATGGATTCAATAAATATAATTTTAGCCGCCCTCAAATTGCAATTGCTTTAAACGAATATAGTTTTTTAAGACATTCTCCAATCCAGGCATTTTATCCATCTGTGCCGACTCCTCCACCGAACTGTTAATATTCCTGATTGGCATTCCCTGAACATCAGCGGACTGCTTAACCTTCAAGTGACTTAAGGCTGTTTCTGAATCTCATGGAATATTCAGGATGTTATTAATTCATTTCGGGTTGATTATAAAAACAATAAGGAATCTGCAATTCTCTTGCAGTCGAACAGGCAATAATTTTAATTTAATAGATATTATAATGAAACATCATAAAGGTCAAACCCGCGAATCGTTAACACCGCAGAAAGCGTTAGAATTTTTAAAAGAAGGCAACATCCGGTTTTGTAACAGCTTGAGCTATAACCGTGACTTTATGCAGTCTATAACAGAAACGGCTGAAGGCCAGTGGCCATTTGCCGCGATGTTAAGCTGCAGCGATTCCCGGGTTGCTACAGAACTGATTTTTGATCAGGGTATTGGAGACGTGTTCAGCATCCGTCTCGCAGGAAATATTGCAAGTCAGCAGGCCATTGCAAGCATGGAATATACGTGTAAAGTTCTGGGCAGTAAGCTGCTAGTGGTGCTCGGGCACACCAGTTGCGGTGCTGTGAAAGCAGCGTGCGACGGGATTGAAATGGGCCACCTCGGATCTCTTACAGAAATGATCCTGCCCGCAATTGAAGCAGAAACCACCACTACAGAAAATAGGGTTTCTGGTAATAAGGAATTTCTGGACAATGTACTTCACAATAACGTTCATCATCAGATAGGCACCATTGTTTCAGAAAGCCACATCATTCGGGAAATGATTGAAAAACACGAAATCGGCCTGATTGGTGGTATATATAACATCAGTACAGGTAACGTTGAGTTTTTCGATGAAATGTTTGATCTGGATAATTATTTTGATAGTAAAGCCAGCTTCAGAACGGCATGATGTTGGCCCGACGAACGACTTGGCACATAAATTAAAATTAAAATTAAAATCAAATTAAAATATGAAAAACGATCTGAATGGGTCTCCATTTGACATCAGTAAGTATTTTTTAAGTAAAAACTTAAAGAAAGATCTTCCGGCGGGAATAGTTGTCTTCCTCGTAGCCTTACCTTTATGTCTGGGAATAGCCATGGCATCAGGCGCCCCGTTATTTGCCGGGATACTAACGGGCATAATCGGAGGCATTGTCGTGTCTTCCATCAGCGGGTCGCAATTAAGCGTAAGCGGTCCGGCGGCAGGGTTAACCGTTATTGTGTTTAGTGCAATAGCCTCTTTGGGATCTTACCAAACATTTTTACTGGCGGTAGTTCTAGCAGGTGTTTTTCAGATCATATTTGGGTTTGTCAAGGCGGGGATCATTGCCAATTATTTTCCTTCGGCTGTTATTGAGGGCATGCTTGCTGCTATAGGTGTTATATTAATTCTTAAACAGCTGCCTCATGCGGTAGGATACGACTCTGATTTTGAAGGAGATGAAAATTTTCTTCAGATAGATGGAAATACATTTTCATCAATTGTTAACGCATTCAGCAAGTTTACCTACGGAGCTATTGTAATCAGTGCGCTTTCCTTATTGATTATGATCTATTGGCCAAGATTGAAAAAGCTGAGCATGGTTCCCGCGCCGGTAATTGTAGTAGCCCTCGGCATAATTCTCGCAATCGTTTTTCAAAATACCTTGCTTGCGCTGGATCCTGAGCATCTGGTGGTTATTCCCGTTGTAAATTCCTTTAGCGAATTTACCGCCTTGTTCTCCATGCCTGATTTTAATCAAATCTCTAATCAAGAGGTATGGACGGTGGCAGTTACAATCGCTATAGTCGCCAGTATCGAAACGCTTCTCTGTATAGAAGCTGTTGATAAGATTGATCCGATAAAGAGAATATCGCCTACAAATCGTGAGCTGGTTGCTCAGGGAGTAGGAAATATTGCCAGCGGGATGCTTGGAGGTCTGCCAATGACATCCGTTATCGTGCGATCCTCAGTCAATGTATATGCCGGCGGACGTACAAAGATGAGTTCTATATTCCACGGTACGTGGCTTTTGTTATCTGTCTTATTAATCCCTCTCTTGCTGAATAAAATACCACTGGCTTGCCTTGCTGCTATCCTGCTTGTTACAGGATATAGGCTTGCCCGTTTAGAGCTATTCAAAAAAATGTGGCATCATGGAAAGGATCAGTTTATTCCGTTTGTGGTCACAATTTTAGCCGTCGTGTTTACCGATTTGCTGAAAGGTGTGGCGATTGGGATGGTTGTTGGAATATTTTATATTCTTAGAAATAACCTGCGAAATCCATACTTCTATAAGATTGAACGTAATGGAGATAAAAAAGTGATCACCATTAAGCTCGCACAGGAGGTTTCATTTTTGAATAAAGCGGCTATTCAGTATACACTTAATAATTTACCTAAAGAGTCAGATGTGATCATTGATGGCTCGGAATCGATGTACATCGATAGGGATGTTTTGGAGATTATTGAAAATTTTAAGCATAATGCCTATACGAAAGCTACGATCGTGCAGCTTGTTGGTATCCGCGACCACTATGAAGTACCTCCATTAAATGATATGATCTATAAATCTGAAAAACCTGTTCCTGCGTAAAGGAACAACACCACCCGGGAATTCCGGCTATGAAAAACGATGTTAAAAAAGCGGGCACCTTAAGATTAAGATGCCCGCTTTTTCAAATCAAATTTATTCCTTTTCTAAAAACGGATAGCGGTAATCTTTTGGCGGGTCAAAGGTTTCTTTAATTGCTCTCGGAGAAACCCACCTCAGAAGGTTGATCATTGACCCGGCTTTATCATTTGTTCCTGAGCCCCTCGCTCCGCCAAAAGGCTGCTGACCTACAACGGCTCCGGTGCATTTATCATTAATATAGAAATTGCCCGCGGCATTTCTGAGCGCATGCGTAGCGTTTGCCAGAGCATACCTGTCCTGTGCTAAGACCGCTCCGGTTAAAGCGTAGATCGATGTATTGTTTATGATGTCCAGCGTCTTCCCGAAATCCTTATCAGCATAAACAAAGATCGTTAGTACCGGGCCGAATAATTCCTCACACATCGTTACATATTCCGGGTCCTTCGTCATGATGATGGTTGGTTCGATAAAATATCCTTTAGACTTATCGTAGTTCCCTCCGGTGAGGATCTCCAGGTTTTTGTCTTTTTTAGCGGCATCTATATATTTCACCAGCTTATCGAATGACTTTTCATCGATCACAGCATTTACAAAGTTTCCGAAATCTTCAACCGGACCCGTGCTCAGGCTGGCGATATCCCGCACCAATTGCTTTTGTACCTCAGGCCATACAGATTCAGCAATGTAAACCCGTGAAGCTGCCGAACACTTCTGTCCCTGGTATTCAAATGCTCCCCTGAGAATAGCCGTTGCTGAAGCTTCCGCATCGGCGGACCCATGAACCAGAATAAAATCTTTGCCGCCAGTTTCACCAACAATCCGGGGATAAGTTTTGTATTTATGGATATTGTTTCCAATGGTTTTCCAGATGTCCTGAAAAACCGCCGTTGATCCTGTAAAATGTATTCCTGCAAAACCGGGATGGTTGAAGATCACTTCACCGGCATCAGGGCCCGAGACATACACCAGGTTGATCACACCATCCGGCAGGCCAGCCTCACGAAAGATCTGCATCAGCACATGTGCAGAATATATTTGGGTATTAGCCGGTTTCCATACAACCACATTTCCCATCATAGCTGCAGATGTGGGAAGATTACCTGCTATTGCTGTAAAATTGAAGGGTGTTAGTGCAAATACAAATCCTTCCAGGGGCCTTTGTTCCAGTCTGTTCCATGTTCCCCGGGGCGAAACCGGGGGCTGCTGCTTGTAAATCTCTGTCATGTACTGTACATTAAAACGGAGAAAGTCAATGAGCTCGCATGCGGCATCGATCTCTGCCTGGTAGGCGTTTTTAGATTGCCCCAGCATGGTTGCCGCGTTCAATTTATACCGGTATGGACCTGCAATCAGGTCGGCAGCTTTCAGGAAGATGGCTGCCCGTTGTTCCCAAGCGAGGTCTTCCCACGCGGCTTTTGCATCCAGAGCAGCATTTATTGCATCGGTAACATGTTTTTTATCGCCCTGAGAATAAGTAGCAAGTACATGCTTATGGTCATGCGGAGGACGAATTTCTACTTTTTTTGCGGAGCTTACTTCCTTGCCATTGATGATCATCGGTATATCGATAACTTTTGAACGAGCTTCTGAAATCGCTTCTTTTAAAAACGTCCGTTCTGTACTGCCTGGGGAATAATTTAATACCGTTTCATTTACCGGTTCCGGTACGTTGAAAAATCCTTTTAACATAATTGGTTTTTTAGTTACGGCAAAGATAAAGTTTTGAGCTAAATCTTGTGATTTGCTTTCATACTTCCTATCTCCTGTAAATCATACGATTCGGGTTAACAAATCCTTCTCTCTTAATACTGGCTTACTTTTATTTTAATCAAAAAGTAACATTATCCAAATTTACAGATAACAAGCCCGAGCTACTCTTGTGTCGATTTATAACCCCTCAATTAAACACACAACAAATACAAAAAATGAACTTCCTTTACAATTTATTCAAATCCACCCTGGCTGTTCTGCTGTTGGTTCTGATATGTTCAGACAGTACGAATGCACAGAGTATTATCACCGGTAAGGTGAGTGATGAGGAGCAGCTTCCGCTTCCTGGTGTCAGCATACGAGTTAAAGACGCCACACAAGGAACAAGTAGCGACATCAACGGTAATTTCAGTATCAAGGCCGGGAGTGGCCAAACTCTTGAGTTCAGATTCATCGGATTCAAGACACAGGAAATTATCCTGGATCGACAGACAAGCCTCAATATCAAACTTATTGCAGACTCAAAGGGACTGAATGAGGTGGTCGTAGTAGGATATGGTACTCAAAAGAAAGCCAACCTGACCGGAGCCGTGGATCAGATTGGGAGTGAATATTTTGAAGATCGTCCCCTAAACAATCTTACGCGCGGGCTTCAGGGGGTAATTCCGAATCTGAATATCAAAATGACGGATGGAAAACCTACCCGGGGCGCCACTTATAATATCCGTGGTACTACATCAATAGGGTCCGGTGGAAGCGCCCTGGTTCTTGTGGATGGTGTCCCAAGCGATCCTAATACCCTCAATCCGAATGATATTGAAAGTATTTCAGTATTGAAAGACGCCTCATCAGCAGCCATCTATGGTGCCCGCGGAGCTTTCGGTGTGGTACTGATAACTACCAAGACTCCGAAAACGAATAAGGTTCAGGTAAATTACAGTGCGAATTACTCTAATAATCAACGCACCACCACTCCTGATTTGGTTTCTGACGGATATATCTGGGCAAAAAACTTTGATGAATCTTTTAACGCCTGGAACGATTATCTTTCACATCCTCAGAGTATCAATTCGCAGTTGCCTTTTTCACTTTCAGATTTAGACTCTTTAAAAGCTCGTTCAGAAAATCCAAGTCTTCCGAAGATTTCTATCGACCCTGCAACCGGGCGCTACAAATATTATGGCAGTACCGACTGGTTTAAAGAACTTTACAAAGACAATACAGGCATGATGGAGCACTCTTTGAGTGTTGGCGGAGGATCTGAAAAGGTTAATTTCCTGGTTTCAGGAAGATATTATAATCAGGAGGGAGTTTTCAGATATAGCTCGGATAATTTCAATAAATATAATTTTCGGGCAAAAGGTAATATCAGGATTAACAACTGGTTAGATTTGAGTACCAATTCCGATTTCTCCAGTGATACCTATCAATATCCCCTGACAGCTGTTGGTGGGGTTAACGCCGTATGGAGATTGATGGCAGTGACAGCCTTCCCGGTTTCTCCCTTATTAAACCCCGATGGTAGTATGTCTATAGTTGGTGCATATTCTATCGGCGATTTTTATTACGGTAAGAGCACCTCTACGGCAAGGGAGAATTTTAACCGGAATACGGTATCATTTGAAGCTCGCCCTATTAAAAACCGGCTGACCATCAAGGGTGATTTCTCTTATTTAAAATCAACCAGCACTGATCTTCGAAAGTTTTTCCCGGTACCTTACAGCATCAAACCCGGAGAAACCATTAATTCAGGATTGAATTACCTGGGTGAGAATACTTCAGAAGAAAACTATTATGGTTCCAACCTTTTCGGGGAGTACAATCTACCATTAGGTAATCATCGATTGAAAGTTCTGGCCGGAGGTAACCTCGAGTATGACAAGTTAAATAACCGCTATATTCAAAGGGATGGACTACTTGTGGATGATCTCGCAGATTTCAACCTGGCAACGGGATTGAACTATAGATTGACTGGTGGTGGCTACGCATGGTCAACTGCAGGGATATTTTACCGGGCAAACTATAGCTTTAAAGACAAATATTTACTTGAGTTGAACGGACGGTATGATGGTTCATCTAAATTTCCTCAAGCCCAGGCATTTGGGTTTTTCCCTTCCGCATCGGCAGGATGGGTTATTTCGGAAGAAAATTTCATGGCCGGAACTAAAAGCTGGCTGGATAATTTCAAGTTCCGGGCTTCATACGGTTCTTTGGGAAATGGTAATATTTCACCATATACTTTTCTGGAATCCATTACTCCTTCGACATCGGGTGTAATTGTAAACGGCAATTTCCCGAACTATATTCAAAAACCGGCCGTGCTTCCGCAAGGACTCACCTGGGAAAAATCAACAACCCTGAATCTTGGAACAGACATTAGTTTCCTAAATTATCGTCTGACAACGACATTCGACTGGTATCAGCGAAAGACAACGGACATGATCACTTCCGGACAACCACTGCCTGCGGTTTTCGGCTCTGCAGTACCCAGAGGAAACTATGCCGACCTGAACACGAAAGGCTGGGAAGTTTCCCTTAGCTGGCGAGATAAAATAGGAACAAACAAACCCCTGACCTATGGCCTTCGATTAACATTATCGGATAATGTATCAACCATTACCAAGTTCTATAATCCAAACAACCTGTTATCAAGCTATTATGAAGGTCAAAAACTAGGTGATATATGGGGTTTTGAGACCCAAGGTTTTTTTGAATCGGCTGCAGATATTGCAAGTCATGCAAATCAGAGTTACTTCGTGGTATCCAATGCCAACAAATTGCTTCCGGGAGATATCAAGTTCAGGGATCTGAATAATGATGGTAAAGTAAACAATGGAAAGAATACGCTGGATGACCCGGGAGACCGGCGGATTATAGGTAATTCTTCTATTCGTTTACCTTATGGCATAACCGGTGATATGGGCTGGAAAAACTTCTCCCTGTCCTTTTTCTTCCAAGGCGTTGGCAAGAGAGACTGGTTCCCTTCAAGAGAAGCAGCATTTTTCTGGGGACAATCGAATCGCCCTTACAGCTTCCTTCCAACATTCAACCTCGATCGTTGGACCGAAGAGAATCCTGATCAAAATGCCTATTTCCCACGTTACAGAGGCTATACCGCACTTTCAGGCACACGGGAGCTGGCAGTTGCTCAAACCCGTTACCTTCAGAATGCAAGTTATATCCGCCTTAAAAACTTAACTGTGGGTTATTCTTTACCTGCGCACATCACCAGTAAATTGAAGTTGACTTCAGTAAGAGCGTATGTTACCGGGCAGAATCTTTGGACATACTCACCAATGTATAAGATTACCAAAAATTTCGACCCGGAGGTTATTGAAGGTTCTGATCCTGAGATCAATGCCGGGGGTGGGGATGGATTCTCATACCCGATGCAGAAATCGTTCACTTTCGGAATTAATCTTGGTCTATAACCATAATTTAAAAAAGACATGTCAAAGAAAAATATTCTCTTATTGTTAACACTTGTATTGACAATAACATCCTGTGAGAAGTATCTCGATCAAACACCTATCGATAAACTTACACCCGAGCAGGCATTTGCAAATGAAAATAATCTGCAGCTCTATATCAATTCCTTTTACACACAAATGCTGCCTACAGGCCCTGAGATTTACCAGGGAGATGTGATGGCCGACATCACTGTGCCGAATGCCGTTCCGGGATATATTGGCGGTAGGCTGAGCGCCCAGGATGCAACAGGATGGAGCTGGGGTAACCTGAGGAATATCAACTACTTCCTGGAGAATTATAATAACCCCAATATTCCATTAAAAGCAAGAAACCATTATGCCGGAATTGCAAAGTTCTTCAGAGCTATGTTCTACTATGAAATGGTTAAGCAATTCGGAGATGTGCCATGGTATGGAAAAACGCTTGCAGTAGATGATCCCGAAATGTATAAGGCACGCGATCCAAGGTCAATGGTGATGGATTCTGTACTCGCTGACATTGATTTTGCTGCAGCCAACATCTATAGCACCAAAGATAATTCCAGTACCCAGGTGACAAAATGGGTTGCATTGGCTCTAAAATCGAGAATTTGTTTGTTTGAGGGTACCTTCCGGAAATATCATCCGGAAGCTAATCTGAGCACAAGCGCTGATAAATGGCTTCAGGAAGCGGCTAATGCCTCAGACTTACTTATCAAAGGCGGTCAGTACCGCCTGCAAAATACCGGAAATACCGCTTTGGATTACCGCTCCCTTTTTATCAGCGAGAATCCGGTCTCAACCGAGGTATTACTCGCTGCTGTTTACAATAACTCATTGAAAAAATGGCATAGTGCTGCCTGGTGGTACAACAGTGCTACATTAGGAGCACGCCTGGGCTTAGACAAAAAGTTCATAAATACCTACCTGAAGGCCGACGGCAGCAGGTTCACTGATCTTCCGGGCTATGAGACTATGGAATTTCATAATGAAGTTAAAAACCGGGATAAGCGTTTACAACAGACCATTCGTATGGGAGATTATAAGCGTACCGATGGGTCTCCTGCACCACCTGACTTCACCGTAACCTATTCAGGCTATCAGGTACAAAAGTTCTCTATGGATGATAAATATTTTGATACCCGTACGGAAAGTTATAATTCCATTCCGATTATGAGGTACGCCGAGGTTCTTCTGAACTATGCAGAAGCAAAAGCTGAGCTGGGAACCTTTACCGCTGCCGACTGGAACCTGACTATTGCTGCGCTAAGAAATCGCGCCGGGATAAGCAATGCATCGGTCATGCCCGTGGTAGCCGATCCGTATATGAAAAATCAATTCTTCCCGAACATTACTAATCCGGTCATGCTCGAAATTCGCCGCGAACGCGGGATAGAATTTGCTGCTGAAGGGTATCGTTATGATGATTTGCGTCGCTGGAAAGCAGCCAGCCTGCTTGAAAAGGTTTATGAAGGTATTTATGTTCCTGCCAAGGGTCAGCTGCTTGACTTGAACGAAGATGGCAAAGCTGATGTATCCTTTGTCGATAAAATTCCTGCAAGCAAAGTTCCGGGGGTTACCTATTTCGTGGTAGACGGCAACTCCTCGAAACTGTCGGAAGGAAATAAAGGGAACCTGGTATGGCTAAGCAATACCCCAAAAAGCTATCCTGAGAAGAATTATCTTTATCCAATTCCTGCCAATGAGATCTTATTAAACCCTAAGCTTATTCAAAACAAAGGTTGGTAAACCTTTAAACTCAGGCCGGCTTATAACCGGCTTGTTTTGTGTTCTAATTAATCCAAATCAATTAAGAAATGAAAAAAAACAATCAGGTTGTTCGGTTTTTATTGATCTTGATTCTTTCCAATCTATGCCAGGCCGCAATGGCTCAGATTACCGAAAGAACAAACCGGGTGATCTCAGTACCTGACATTCCGGGATTTAAGACTCTTAAATGTGACTTCCATATGCATACTGTCTTTTCGGATGGGCATGTATGGCCAACTTTTCGTGTAAATGAAGCGATGCGCGATGGTTTGGATGTTATTTCATTAACAGAACATATTGACTATGAAGGATTTCCGGAAGTGGTTGCCCGCAATTACAACCAATCCTATGATATCGCAGTTGAAGCAGCCAAGAACAAAAATCTGCTGATTATTAAAGGTCTGGAGATCTCACCCCGTGTACCACCTTATCATAACAATGCCTTGTTCATTAAGGATGCGAATATTTTGCCCACTGACTACATGAAGAACTGGAAGAAAAAATTCATCATGAAGGATAGAATTACCCACGATCAGCTTATGGCACCCTTTTTGGAAGCTAAAAAACAGGATGCTTTCGTTTTTTATAACCATCCGGGTTATTCCTGGTGGGACAAAAAAGACACGGCCATTTTTACCTCCTTTCATAAAGAATTACTCGACAGAAAAATACTAAAAGGTGTTGAAGTTGTTAATTCGGGAGTGTATAATATCCTGGCGCACCGACTGGCGATGAAATACAATCTGACCATGGTTTGTAATACCGATGAACACTACGACAATTCACCCAGATATGCCAAAACACATCGACCGATGACCCTTGTTTTTGCTAAGGAGAAAACTGCTGAAAGTCTGAAGGAGGCTATGCTGGCCGGCCGAACGGCACTTTATTTTGATGATTACCTGATTGCCCGGCAGCGGGAAGCGGATGCATTTTTTAAAGCGGCGGTACAGATTACTGCAGAACGGAAATTAAGAAATGGAGAACCTATTCTGAATATTAAACTGTTCAATAGCAGCGATATCCCCTTTAACATCCAGGCATCAGCAAATTTTAACATTGAAAGATATCCCTTCGGTCAAGTTACACTGGCCGCACATGATACCACAACGATTACACTAAAAGCACTTTGGAAATACCCTGAAAGCATTCCTTTGAGGGTTAAGGTCTTAAATCTGATTACCTCACCTGATGAGGTTTATCAGACGGTATTTAACCTCCCTATTGACGAGCAGAAAAAATAATCATCAGGCAGGCCTGCTTATTGATTCTCTCTCCTGAGCTATCATATCAGGGCAAATCTCAAATTACTGCTGTCCATTCATATTCCGTGTCAAGCTCCAGTAAAATAACTCTTCGATAAATAGCAAATTCATCAGAATCTGAGAGTATGTGAAGGCTCCGGAGCTACCAGTGAGCGATTTGTACAATGGTAACACAGTAAACAAAACCGATCACACAGTTTATTTTACAGACCCTTTACTGATATTTACCACAACACCACCTTGCCAGTTATGCGACCATTCGGGGTTGTGATTTGCTTTCATTCTTTGATTTACTGATATTTACCACAACAAAGAGCCGAGGCAAGATATACTAAACGTAGTTGTGATTTGCTTTCATTCTTTGATTTACTGATATTTACCACAACACGCTATGCAATGGGGTATTGATAACGAACGTTGTGATTTGCTTTCATTCTTTGATTTACTGATATTTACCACAACAAAACGTTTTTGGTAACGTTACGCCTCCTGGTTGTGATTTGCTTTCATTCTTTGATTTACTGATATTTACCACAACCTCGGATGCTCAGTGGCGTAATGAGATGGTGTTGTGATTTGCTTTCATTCTTTGATTTACTGATATTTACCACAACTCCATGTGTTCAATCCTTGTAATCGGCATCGTTGTGATTTGCTTTCATTCTTTGATTTACTGATATTTACCACAACTAACCTCGGTATCGGGCACTTCACCAATTTGTTGTGATTTGCTTTCATTCTTTGATTTACTGATATTTACCACAACTGTTCTGTAAATGTCATGGCTTATCTGTTAGTTGTGATTTGCTTTCATTCTTTGATTTACTGATATTTACCACAACTTAGAGCCTATAATGCATATATTTACAATAGTTGTGATTTGCTTTCATTCTTTGATTTACTGATATTTACCACAACATCTGCAGGTCCATCCCCTCGCAGTCAATAGTTGTGATTTGCTTTCATTCTTTGATTTACTGATATTTACCACAACGTTCTTGAAAAGCTACAGGCAGATGTTGCAGTTGTGATTTGCTTTCATTCTTTGATTTACTGATATTTACCACAACCAACTGGACAATTTGCCCCTGTTATCGCAGGTTGTGATTTGCTTTCATTCTTTGATTTACTGATATTTACCACAACTGCTTTTGGGAGGGTCAAAAGGACACCATAGTTGTGATTTGCTTTCATTCTTTGATTTACTGATATTTACCACAACTGTCCTTAATAGGGATAAGTATATCTGTCAGTTGTGATTTGCTTTCATTCTTTGATTTACTGATATTTACCACAACTGGTTTTGAGGAAGGCGGTTATAGCGCCGTGTTGTGATTTGCTTTCATTCTTTGATTTACTGATATTTACCACAACTGAACCTTCAGCGGGCAAAGGCGATATAGTGTTGTGATTTGCTTTCATTCTTTGATTTACTGATATTTACCACAACGCTAATGAAACTTAAAACGATCTACGGGCAGTTGTGATTTGCTTTCATTCTTTGATTTACTGATATTTACCACAACAGGACATAGCACGGACATAGCACAGACATAGTTGTGATTTGCTTTCATTCTTTGATTTACTGATATTTACCACAACCCCCAGTAGTTGGCTATGATGGGCTTTACGGTTGTGATTTGCTTTCATTCTTTGATTTACTGATATTTACCACAACTTCGCAATATACCTCACCCTCATCAACTGGTTGTGATTTGCTTTCATTCTTTGATTTACTGATATTTACCACAACCTTTTTATTTATCAGCTATTTGCTGGGGTGTTGTGATTTGCTTTCATTCTTTGATTTACTGATATTTACCACAACACCAGTCTAAAGACCTGTTACCCTTGACTGGTTGTGATTTGCTTTCATTCTTTGATTTACTGATATTTACCACAACTGCTGACACTGGATTTACCCCACCATTTACGTTGTGATTTGCTTTCATTCTTTGATTTACTGATATTTACCACAACGCTAAGCGCCAGAGTGCAAAGGCTGCCTGGTTGTGATTTGCTTTCATTCTTTGATTTACTGATATTTACCACAACTGCATTGAGGCAGTTAAACAGCTTCACCCGTTGTGATTTGCTTTCATTCTTTGATTTACTGATATTTACCACAACTTACAACGATGAAGACCGAGGTATCATCCGTTGTGATTTGCTTTCATTCTTTGATTTACTGATATTTACCACAACAGTACATGCTGGGCTTGAAGATGGATCCTGGTTGTGATTTGCTTTCATTCTTTGATTTACTGATATTTACCACAACTTTTGGAATGGGGCTGACTATATCCAGCATGTTGTGATTTGCTTTCATTCTTTGATTTACTGATATTTACCACAACTACATTTTTGGTGAGAAACTTTTCAATATTGTTGTGATTTGCTTTCATTCTTTGATTTACTGATATTTACCACAACTGAATATGCAAAACGGCAATAGGGCCTGAGGTTGTGATTTGCTTTCATTCTTTGATTTACTGATATTTACCACAACCAACTGGACAATTTGCCCCTGTTATCGCAGGTTGTGATTTGCTTTCATTCTTTGATTTACTGATATTTACCACAACTTTTAACGCTATTATCAATTATCCTACTGCGTTGTGATTTGCTTTCATTCTTTGATTTACTGATATTTACCACAACCGTCTTTCCGGTCTGTCCGCTGTTTTCCCTGTTGTGATTTGCTTTCATTCTTTGATTTACTGATATTTACCACAACGAACGTTTTCGCCCACAACCCAGGTCGGCTGTTGTGATTTGCTTTCATTCTTTGATTTACTGATATTTACCACAACGTCACATTGGCAGGACATAAGAAACAGGACTGTTGTGATTTGCTTTCATTCTTTGATTTACTGATATTTACCACAACAATATTGGTTAGACAATACGAAGCTGGCTGTTGTGATTTGCTTTCATTCTTTGATTTACTGATATTTACCACAACAGGGCATCCTCCATCACCTTGAGCCTAAATGTTGTGATTTGCTTTCATTCTTTGATTTACTGATATTTACCACAACAAAACAGACTGTTTTTGCTTCATAGGCTTAGTTGTGATTTGCTTTCATTCTTTGATTTACTGATATTTACCACAACAGAAGCCTTTGATCACTCCTTTAGCTACCAGTTGTGATTTGCTTTCATTCTTTGATTTACTGATATTTACCACAACAAATCACAACCGAGGAGGAAGCCGGGACAGTTGTGATTTGCTTTCATTCTTTGATTTACTGATATTTACCACAACGCTAGAGATAAGGCGGACGTTAACCTTTTGGTTGTGATTTGCTTTCATTCTTTGATTTACTGATATTTACCACAACTATTCGGATAGCATTGTGGGATTACAGGCGGTTGTGATTTGCTTTCATTCTTTGATTTACTGATATTTACCACAACATATCCGGCCTCAAAGTATTTATTATCAGTAGATTAAGTTCAAAATTAGAATTAAAAAAATCCGGTTGCTAAAGCTTCCGGATTTAATTCTAAAACAATTCTAATTGCTGTGGCGTATCAGGGAGTTGTTTTTCTTCCTTTCCATAGAATAATTCCATCATGCCGAACTGTTTATCAGTAATCGTCATAATACCCACGTGTCCTTTGGGAGGTAATGATTTCTTTACCCGTTTTATATGGACGTCAGCATTTTCCCGGCTGCTGCAATGACGCAGATATATGGAGAACTGGAACATGCCAAATCCATCCTTCATAATATCCTTACGAAACCGGCTGTATATCTGCCTGTCCTTTTTAGTTTCTGTCGGCAGGTCGAAAAATACTAATATCCACAAGATCCGGTATTCATTTAAACGCATTTATCAAAATGGTAGGTCTTCATTGTCACTTACAGTTCTGAACTCCTCTCTTTCCTCAACTGCGTCTGCGAGGTCATTCTCAGACCTGTAATTGCGCCTGGATACAAAGTTTATTATTAACGGGTATGTTATTTTCCTCAGAGTCCCTTCATAACATTTTGCTAGCGACGAGGTTGTGCTCTGCAGGCCCACCATTAAAGGGCTTTTACCTTTTTCAAATTGTACATCCACTGTTGCGATGTATCCGTCCGATAAACCCCGTATTGATTTTTCATTCAGGGAATTTGATTAAGG
>JBBJNR010000031.1:11234-37586 GCA_037719315.1 Daejeonella sp. | reverse complement strand
CATTTTCTTAGCAATTTAAGCATAATTATAATATTAAAAAAGTGCCTAATTCAATGATATTATTCATAACCATTATGATTTTTTACCACTCACCTTTTCCAGGCTGATCAATACTCCTATGATCACAACGATCCATGGATTTTCTTCCCAAAAAATCATTCCTGTTTACAAAAAATACAATGGTTCATCGCATTATGTATCAATCAGCGACTCCGACAGATCTCCGCATCTGAACTACTTAGCCACAGTTTATAACGGAATTAAAACTGAGGACTTCACTTATGATGAACAAGGCGGAAACTATTTACTATTTTTTGGACGTATTCATCCTGATAAAGGAACCCTGGAAGCCATTGAAATAGCCAAACAGAGTAAAAAATCTTTGATTATTGCAGGCATCATCCAGGATCAGGACTATTTCGATCAGCAAATTCGACCGGCGCTGGATGACACGGTGACTTTCTATGGTCATGCTGGTCCCGAAGCCCGCAACAAATTATTGAAGGGGGCAACAGCCTTGCTTCATCCCATAAATTTTGATGAACCTTTCGGGCTCAGCGTGGCCGAGGCTATGTATTGCGGAACTCCTGTAATTGCTTTCAACAGAGGCTCAATGCCTGAGGTAATTAAAGACGGGCACAGTGGCTATCTTGTAAAAAATGTAGATGAAGCCGTAACCGCTGTTCAAAAGATATCATCCCTTAAGCGAATAGACTGCCACCATTGGGCCAAGGGTAATTTCTCAAGCGAAAAAATGGTGACAGACTATATTGATCTATATAAACAGATCGTACAAAGATGAAGACTTGCTCTTAAGCTTATCCAGCAGTTCGTTAATATCCACTGTAGCGAATGAAGAGCAGTAATCTGATAAACCATAAGGTATGATCAATTTGTTATTGTGAATGATCGACCCGCAGGAATACAGAACATTGGGAACATATCCCTCCCTCTCTTCCTTGTTGGGAATTATCAATGGCTCCGAAAGACGGCCTATTTCTACCGACGGGTCGTCAAGCTTTAATAAGCTGGCGCCCAGGCAATAGCGCCTCATAGGACCTACGCCATGTGTAATAATAAGCCAGCCGTCCTCCGTTTCAATAGGGGATCCGCAATTGCCTATCTGGATATATTCCCAGGCGGCATGAGGTTGCTGAAGCAGTTCCGGTTTTTCCCATATCTGAATCTTATCCGAATACATGATATAGTTATTCCAGCCATCAATGCGCGACATCATCGCGTACTTTCCATTGATCTTACGCGGGAATAAAGCCAGGTTTTTATTCTGGGCGCCTTCACCATACAAAGGACATATTTTAAAATCGTAAAAATCGGTCGTCTGCAATAATTTAGGCATGATCATCTGCCCGTCGTATGCGGTGTAAGTTGCATAGTATACGATTGACCCATCATCATTTATAAAACGCACAAATCTGGCGTCCTCTATGCCCTTTTTCTCGAACTCCGATATCGGGAAGATCACCCTGTCAGAAATATCGGTATCCTTTGAAAAACTGATATCGTGGTAAGAGTCGGATAACCAAAGCACTTTATCGTACTCCAGTTTCGCATCATTTGATGTTTGTTGGCCCTTTAAATCAACTATAACTTTACGAAGCTCGTGATACTCAAATTTATCACCAAGCTTTTCCTTTACCTGGTCCAACACATCATTACCGATATTATTTTCAGCAGCTTTCTTGAAGAATAATTTCTTTCCGTAAACCGCATTTCTGACTATCTCGGCCTCATCAATGTAATTTCCTGCCGGATTTACCGTTATTTCGCCATTCTTTTCAACCAGCGCCCTTCTAAAAACAATGGAAGATATATGGCCTTCTCCAACAGCGCGAAAACTTATGATCATTCGCTTTTGCCCCTCTACAAGCTCAGTCTGATCAGGGTCTTCTACTATAGAGGGATTAAAAAAAGCAGCCGACTCGATGGAATATTCATGGGTAAAATATGATCCGATCAGCAGCTTTCTAAAAGGCTGTATTTCTGCGAAGTCAACTCCAACAGCAGTTATAAGCCGTTTTACTTTTTCACAATGCCTGTTCAAAATTTTGGTAATGTTCCGGTGGCGCCTGGAATATTCCTGTAACAGCGGAGATATAATATTAAAAACATCTTCGTCTGACAAGGCCATTACCCTGGATATCAATTCTTTTGCCCGCTCATCCTGGCTAAAGAAAAATCTTGCAATTACACGCTTAGTATCGGGATAAACTTTTAAAGGACTGCGGTCTACTGATAATCTCATAGTATTAATTTGTTCGGCTAAATTCTTATTTTATTTCAGATATTATGTCATCTTCGCACGTTTTATTAAATATGAATTCAATACCTGATAAAAGCCGGCATGAACATCTGCATCTACCAGGTCTATCTTGTACTGGGCACATTTTAATTTGAGTTCTTTATGATATGAATTTACCGCTGTAAGATAAGCTTCTTTGATATTTCCGGGATGCAGCTTTAGTTCTTCACCGCTTTCAAGATCAACAAAATGATACGGCCGGTTATCAAAGGCGAAATCAAGCTCCATTTTATGATCAAGCACATTAAATATGATCACTTCGTGCTTGTTGTGCTTTAGATGCTGCAGAGCTGAGAATATTTCAGATAGCTGATCATCTGTTTCTCCTCCAAGCATATCACTAAAAATGATAACCAGCGAGCGTTTATGGATCTTTTCGGCAATTTCATGAAGCGCAGAAGCGACTGCCGTCTTATCTCCCCTGCCTTCTCGTTTCAATAATTTCTCAAGCTCGGAAAATAAATATTTCTGATGAATAGCAGTCGATTTTGCCGGGGTTGATAGCTCCAGCTTGTCGGAAAAAAAGCTGAGTCCGAAGGCATCACGCTGCTTTTTAAACAGGTACATCAATGAAGCGGCCGAGTACACGGAGAATAACAGTTTGTTAAATTCCTTTTCGGGATAGTACATCGATGAAGACACATCCATTACGATCTGGCAGCGCAGATTGGTCTCCTCTTCAAATCGCTTCACAAATAACTTATCGGTGCGCCCGTACAGCTTCCAGTCAATATTCCTGATGGAATCGCCGGTATTATAAAGCCTGTGTTCGGCAAATTCAACCGAAAATCCATGGAACGGACTTTTATGAAGTCCCGTAATAAAACCCTCTACAACCTGCTGAGAAAGCAATTCCAGATTGCCAAAGTCCTGAAGGTCTTTATAATTGTTTAGATTCAGTTCCATGCCCTAAAATAGGATATTAATTAATTCTTTTGAAGATGCAGCCATCGATTTTATACCCTGTAAATCCACCTGCTCCTTACATACCGTCATATCAACGGCAAACACTTCACGATGTTTTTAATAAAAAGATTTATACCTTCGATGAGTGTGAATCGTTATAACCAAGCGATATTCTCCGTTCCATAAAAGATTAAATACTAATAGCACATCAAAAAATATGACGATCAATACCTTTAGGATCGCAATCCTCTCAGGCGGTCTTGCTTTATCCATAACGGTTAATGCCCAGCAGAGAGTTCTAACATTTAAGGAAGTTTTTACAGCTCCGGTGAAGGAAATTTTGAATCCATTGCCAAATTATTCCGGCTGGGCTGACAATACTCACTACATTGAATACCGCCTGGAAGGACAGCAGCAGAAACCCTACACGGTTGATGTAAAAACAGGCATAGCGGCTCCTTCTGAACCCGGACAAGTTAACCAGGCATCGGTATCTGTCAGGAATAAGGATGTCTTTTATAAAGATGCCGCCGGCGTTGAGAAGCAGCTTACGCGTGATACAACGGAGGAAAAAAACCCGACCCTGTCGCCGGATAAAAAACAAGTGGCTTTTACACGCAATAATGATCTTTTTTCGGTCGATGTATTGACTGGCGCAGAAACACGGTATACATCAGATGGTTCAAATGTAATTTACAACGGCTGGGCTTCATGGGTTTATTATGAAGAGATTTTAGGTCGCGCTAGCCGTTATAAAGCATTTTGGTGGAGCCCGGACAGCAAAAAACTTGCTTTCATGCGCTTTGATGACACCCAGGTTCCCGTTTACCCGATCTACAATTCTGAAGGTCAGCACGGTTTTCTCGAGAACACCAGGTATCCAAAAGCCGGGGATAAAAATCCGGAGGTAAAAGTCGGTATCGTTACAACAGGAGCAAAGGGTGTCGTTTGGGCTGATTTCAATGCAAAGCAGGATCAGTATTTCGGAACGCCTTATTGGATGGCTGATAGCAGATCACTTTGGGTGCAATGGATGAACAGGGACCAGAATGATCTGATCATCTACAGTGTTGAACCGCAGACAGGAAGTAAAGGCATCGTTTACGAGGAAAAACAGAATACATGGGTAGATTGGTTTGACGGAATGTATTTCCTTAAGAATGGCCAGGGCTACATTTTAAAAAGTGATAAGAGTGGCTGGGGACATTACTATTATTACGACCTGAAGGGAAATCTTAAAAAACAGCTTACTTCCGGTTATTGGAGGGTCGGGGATCTGCTATTAGTCGATGAAAAGTACCAGGAGATCTTTTTTACCGCCAGACAGGAAACATCGACCCGGTATGATCTTTATACAGTTAGTCTGAAGGGTCTGGAAGAACCCAGGAGATTGACTTTCGGAAATTACGATCATCAGATTAACCTATCCCCTGATGGAAAACACTTTATAACAACCTATTCCAGCCTCTCAAGCCCTCCGAAATCAGCGCTGGTTGATAACAAGGGAAACATCGTTCGTGAGTTAGCGAATGCCCAGGGCCCTTCATTTGCATCATATCAATTGCCGAAAACAGAACTAAGCTATTATAAGACCCGTGACGGCCTGGAGTTACCAATGACGGTAACTTTGCCCTTAAACTTTGATCCTTTGAAGAAATACCCCGTATGGATCTCGGTTTATGGCGGACCGGACGCCGGTACAGTATACGATAGATGGAAGAGTCCGTTTGGCCTGAATTACTGGTGGGCAAAAGAGGGCATCATACAAGTAGCCATCGATAACCGGAGTGCCGGACATTTAGGCAAAACCGGAATGGATTTTATTTACCGAAAAATGGGTAAATATGAAATAGAAGATTATATGGACGCTGCAAACAGCCTGAAAGCAAAATCCTATGTTGATGGAAATAAGATTGGAATTACGGGGGGAAGCTTCGGCGGTTACATAACGGCAATGGCCCTGACGTACGGAGCAGAGGTGTTTACCCATGGCATAGCTAACTATTCGGTTACCGACTGGGGTTTGTATGACACCCATTACACGGAGCGATTTATGGGAACACCCAAAAATAACGCTGAGGGTTATAAAATTACTTCCCCTTTAACTTATGCAGATAAATTAAAAGGTACCCTGCGAATTGTCCATGGAACGATGGATGATAATGTCCACATGCAGAATAGCATTCAATTCGTGAACAAGCTTCAGGATCTGAACAAACATTTTGAATTTATGGTCTATCCTGGCGAGAGACATGGATGGGGCGGATTAAAGGCCAGGCACAGCAGTCAGGAAACAGTACGTTTTTTATATACTCACTTGCTGCAGAAGCCTTTACCTGCTGAGTTTTTGGAGTATTGGAAATAAGGGTTAAAGTGGTTAACCGCAGAAAGCGCAAAGGGCAGGCGCAATTGCCGGAAAGCTGAAACGGCTGACTTTGACACTTTGCGAAAAACCTTTGCGGTAAAAAAAAAACTTCCTCCGCATAGCGGGGAAGTTCTCTTTATGATATGTTGTAAAAGATTAAGCTAATTGCTTGATCAATTTTTCTGCGAGAACCGATTTAGGTACGGCGCCGATCTGTTTATCGACTATCTCCCCGTCTTTGAAGAATAACAAAGCCGGGATGTTACGGATACCAAATTTCATAGATATACCCGGGTTATTATCAACGTTAACTTTTCCGATAACTGCTTTTCCTTCATATTCTTTAGCCAGTTCTTCAACCACCGGTCCAACCATACGACATGGGCCACACCATTCTGCCCAGAAATCGATCAACACTGGTTTATCTGATTTAAGTACTAATTCTTCGAAGTTCGCATCTGTTATTTCTAATGCCATAATAATGATATTTATTGTGTGTGATTCAAATATACTATTCAATATTCCTGCCACAAATTCCCCCTGCTAATGTGACATTAATTCAACTTATAACGCACTCCAATCAGTTTAGAGATGTCTTCTAAAAATTCGTTGCTCGGACTGATCTTCACCGTTTTCGAGGGCATTTCAAGAGTAGTTTCTTCATCATAATCCATGATCATGAATTTTAGCTGACAATTCCGTACAGGGTTCTGCTCGGAGTTTGCTTTTACAATCTCCTCTATCTTGTCTATGAAGACCTCTGAAAGCTCCGTTAACGGCAATTGGATGGTAAGACATTTTGACATTTTATCGCGCAGATCAGATAATAAAACAATGCTGTTCACTTTGAATTCCCAATTATCCTTTTGTTTGAATCGCTCGGTGACAATACCGCGGATCTGGATAAAATAACCCTCATTCAGATATTGCTTCAGCTTCACGTAGTCCTCGCCAAATAATACCACTTCAAATGTATCCCCGTAATCTTCCAGCATAACTGAACCGAAAGGCTTCCCTGTTTTTGTGGTCCGGTGGCTGCAAGCCGATACCAGGCCTCCAATAATGAGATCCCGGTTACTGATCTTTTTAAATTCTTCCTGGTCTTCAGGCAAAGCCTCTGCACTCTTCATCCGGTTAACCAGGCTCAGGTGTTTGACCTGGTGCGAGCAGAAATTATCAAGCTCGAATTTATAATTATCCAGCGGGTGACCTGTCAGGTAGATTCCGATCGATTCCTTTTCATATTTAAGCTTCTCGATCAGTCCCCATTCTTCGCATTCCGGAAGCAGCGGCTCCGTGATCTGCGCATCATTGGTACCTCCAAACAAGGAGGCCTGTGATGAATTTAAATTGTTCTGGAAATCGTTTGTGTATTTTATTAACCGTTCTATGCCATTGTACATACCACCTTCCGGCTTGTAAAAGAACTGCTGACGCCTGAATCCGAAACAATCAAAAGCTCCGCCATACACCAGGTTTTCGTATACCTTTTTGCTGACAGAACGGGAGTTTGTCCGCCTCGAAAAGTCATACACGTTTTGATATAATCCATTAAGTGTCCGTTCTTCGACGATACTTTCAACCGCCTTCTCACCTACCCCTTTCATTCCCGACATGCCAAAACGGACCTCACCATTTCTATTAACGGTGAACGTCAGTTCGGATTCATTAATGTCAGGGCCCAGAACAGGTATACCCATTCGTTTACACTCCTCCATAAAAAAGGAGATCTTTTCGATATTGTTCTGATTATTTAATACCGCAGCCATATATTCAGCAGGGTAATTAGCTTTTAAATAAGCAGTCTGATAAGCTACAAACGCGTAACAAGTGGAGTGTGACTTATTAAACGCATACTGAGCAAAAGCTTCCCAGTCTGTCCAAACCTTTTCTGCAATCTTTGGATCATGTTTATTGGTTTCACAACCCTCCATAAACTGGGCCTTCATTTTATTCAGGATTTCTATCTGCTTTTTACCCATTGCTTTGCGCAAGACATCCGCATCTCCTTTACTAAATCCGGCGAGCTTCTGAGATAAAAGCATCACCTGCTCCTGGTATACCGTGATGCCATAGGTTTCTTCCAGATGCTCCTCCATATCCTGAAGGTCGTAGGTGACATTTTCACGACCATGCTTCCTGGAGATGAATTTGGGAATATACTCCATCGGCCCCGGGCGATACAGCGCATTCATTGCAATAAGGTCCTCGAACTTATCAGGTTTTAATTCCCGGAGATACATTTGCATTCCGTCACTTTCAAACTGGAAAGTTCCATTGGTATCCCCACGCTGGTAAAGCTCAAAGGTTTTTTGGTCCTCAAGTGAGATGTAATCGATATCGATATCAACACCGTGATTCTGCTTGATCAGTCGCAGGGCATCCTTTAGAATGGTCAGGGTTTTAAGGCCAAGAAAATCCATTTTTATAACCCCCGCATCTTCGATCACTCTTCCGTCGAATTGCGTTACCAAAAGGTCCGACTCTTTGGAAGTAGCCACGGGGATAATATCCGTCAGATCATAGGGTGCAATGATAATCCCGGCTGCATGAACGCCCACATTCCGGACAGAACCTTCGAGGATCAGCGCTTCTTTTAAAACCTTTGCCTGTACGGTTTTTCCCTCTTCCAGTATCTTACGAAGGGTTTTAATGTTTTCAAAATCTTCAGGATTCTGCTCTTTTTTAACAGTCTCTATAGGGGCGGTCATCACCTGCACCAGGCTTGTTCCCGGCCTGTCAGGAACAAGCTTTGCCAGCATGTTCGATTCAGCAAGCGGAAGGTCAAGTACTCTTGCTACATCTTTAATACTGGATTTAGCGGCCATAGAGCCATAAGTAATGATCTGCGCTACCTGGTTCTTACCGTATTTATCCACCACGTAATCGATCACCTTCTGGCGGCCTGCATCATCAAAGTCCGTATCAATATCGGGCATCGACTTACGATCAGGATTCAGGAACCTCTCAAACAGTAGGTTATATTTAATGGGGTCTATATTGGTTATTCCAATGCAATACGCTACTACAGAACCCGCAGCTGAGCCCCGTCCGGGCCCTATAAATACTCCGAGGTCGCGACCTGCGCGAATAAAATCGGCGACGATCAGGAAATAACCGGCAAAACCCATGGTCCTGACAGTGAATAGTTCAAAATTTAAGCGTTCCTCAACTTCTGGAGTAATGTCGCGGTAACGCTCTTTAGCACCCGTAAACGTCAAGTGCTTGAGGTATTCCCACTGGTTCATGTTTTCTGCTTCCGCGCCGGTGTGGATCTTAAATTCATCGGGGATTGGGAAGTTTGGAAGCATGATATCGCGCTTCAGCTGGAGATGCTCAACTTTATCTACGATCTCATTGGTATTGTCCAGGGATTCAGGAAGATCATGAAAAAGCTGTCCCATCTCAGCCTGGCTCTTAAAAAAGAACTGATCATTTGGAAATCCGAAACGAAAGCCCTTCCCCCCTTCTTCATCTGTAGCGATAGGGGTGCTCTGCATATCCCCGGTATTCACGCATAATAAAATATCGTGTGCATTTGCATCCTGCTGATCCACATAATGCGAATCATTGGAACAGATCACCTTAACATTATATTTCCGGGCTAATCTGAGCAGCACCTCGTTAACAATATGCTGTTCGGGTATGTCATGACGCTGGAGTTCTATATAATAATCTTCGCCAAAGAGATCCAGCCACCACTTAAATTCGGTTTCTGCTTCAGCCTCTCCCTTTTTCAGGATAGTTTGCGGAACAGAGGCACCCAGGCAGCAGGTCGTTGCGATCAGGCCTTCATGGTATTGAAGAATTAGTGCTTTATCAATACGGGGCCATTTACTGTAAAGGCCCTCCATATAACCAAGTGAGCACAGCTTAACCAGGTTTTTATATCCTACCGCATTTTTTGCAAGTAAGAGCTGATGAAAACGCTGGTCACGCTTCTCCTTCGTAAACTGTTTGATATGCCGGTCGTCTACCACATAGAACTCGCATCCTACGATGGGTTTTATCCCCTGTTTACCGGCTTCGGCCACAAACTTAAACACCCCGAACATATTGCCGTGGTCAGTGATTGCCATTGCCTTCATCTCATCCGCCTTGGCCTTTTTGAAGAGCCGGGAAATGTCTGCAGCCCCATCTAAAAGCGAAAACTGAGTGTGAACGTGCAGATGCGAAAAGTCAGGCATAGTTAAACAGGTATGAACTTCAAATTTACAAATCTTTTAAATGGAGAATAAGGGTGTGGAAAAGTAAAATAATTCTAAACGGACCGGGCTATTAAGTCCGGCATGGTTTTTTTCTATAAATTGCCACACACAATATATCAAATAAGGCGGAGTTTAATTTTCTGCATCATCCCAATAATACATGTACAAAAGCCTCTTACCAGTCGGTTTCATCTTTATTCTTTGTCTTGCAGCTTGTTCTTCTGTCTACATGCCTAATGTTCCGAATACGCCGATGTTAAGCTCCAAAGGTGAGCTCAGTGCCGCGGGGCACATCACGCTGAGGGGAAATGTATCATTTAATTCGGCCTACGCAGCTTCCAATCATTTTGGGATCATGCTGAACGGTTCGGTAATGAACAATAACCGCGAGAAGAAGGATTTTCAACACAACCTATTGGAAACGGGCGCCGGATATTTCACCACATTCGGTCCCAATAAAAATCGGGTATTTGAGATCTACGCGGGCCTTGGCAGGGGGAATAGCGAGCGTGTATATAGAGAACGGGCGTCGACAGGAATACTTACTGAGGACAGGCAGGAAGTTAGGTTCAGCAAGTCATTTTTCCAGGTTAACTATAGCTCAAAAAGGAAACAGGATTTTAACATCTTCGGAGCAAGGTTTCCCCTGAATTATGGCACTGCTTTGCGTGTTAGTCATGTAAAAATGACCGATTTCATGCGAAACGACGTCAGCCAAACCAAAGAAGATAATATATTCTTAGAGCCTGTGTTTTTTACCCGGATGGCAATCAGCAGAGCTGTTCAGATCCAATATACCAGCGGAAGTAATTTTGGCTTAAAAAACCGCAAGTTTCTTACTGCCGGCAATTCTGTTTTCAGCCTTGGAATGGTTATAAATGTTGGAGGGCGGGATCTGCGGACCGAGGACGAACATATGCCTTAAGCTTTTTCCGCTTTCCTTTTTTTGAACAAGATATACCTGGCGATTTTATAGCTGTTTCAGAAACAGGGACCGTGTTGAAACCCCCATCCGGGCCCAAATCAAAATGTTTGATCTAAATTTGATAAAGGCAGGTTAGGGATAGCAGCGGAAATCGTTTTTTGTGAAACAAAAAACATTGAAGCGAATAGCCCGGCCCCGCACCACGGGGCAACCCCCCGATAAAAATATTACACAAATGGCCCTTAGCCATTTCCTAAAAAAGATACTATTATCTATCTTCGGGCAAATATTTTCGGGTTAGGAAGCCATTTTATTTCAAAGCATTCCTGCCACAAGATTAAACAGGTCATTAAAAGAGCGTTTATCCATATTAAATATCATCCAAATGAAGATTACAGTTGTAGGAGCCGGTGCCGTAGGAGCAACCTGTGCTGATAACATCGCAAGAAAAGAGCTGGCAGAAGAACTTATTCTACTGGACATCAGGGAAGGTTTCGCAGAAGGCAAAGCCATAGATATGATGCAGACATCGGCTCTCTTAGGGTTCGACACCAAGATTAAAGGTGTTACCAACGATTACGCCAGCACCGCCGGATCTGAAGTTGTGGTGATCACTTCTGGTCTGCCCCGCAAGCCGGGAATGACCAGGGAAGAGCTGATCGGAACGAATGCGAATATTGTAAAGAGCGTGACGGAAAATATCTTGAAATATTCTCCTGATACGATCATCATTGTGGTTTCTAACCCGATGGATACCATGAACTACCTTACCCTAAAAACTTCCGGGCTGCCCAAAAACCGTATTCTTGGAATGGGCGGTGCATTAGATTCATCCAGGTTTAAATATTATTTAAGCGTTGAACTTGGATGTTCTCCTGCAGACCTGAACGCAGTAGTAATTGGTGGCCACGGCGATACCACTATGATCCCGTTAATTCATCATGCAACATGGAACAGTATTCCGGTAACGCAGCTTCTCACTAAGGAACAGCAGGATCGTGTTGTTTCATCAACTATGGTGGGCGGTGCAACGTTAACTAAACTTATTGGCACCTCTGCATGGTATGCCCCGGGAGCCGGAACAGCTGCCATGGTAGAGAGCATCGTGCGTGATGAAAAGAAGCTGATCTCATCCGGAGTAGCGCTTGATGGTGAGTATGGCCAGAAAGATATCTCATTGGTGGTACCAGTGATCATTGGAAAGAATGGATGGGAAAAAATCGTTGACTTTAAACTTTCTGATACTGAGCAGGCTGAATTCAGCAAAAGTGCCGATGCTGTAAGAAATATGAATCAGGTATTGCGTGATTCTAATTTGATCTGATTTTTGTCCGGTGAACCACAGACCGCCAAAATTAAACATTCCGGCTTGTGAAACACAAACCGGGTATATATGAAGAACACATTTGTTCCGTTAACGCTCATTAACCTCCAGGGCGATGGATTCCACCTTCTGGTCGAAGTTGTGGTATTCGGAGTGAAGTTTAACGCCGTTTTGGATACAGGTGCGTCTAAAACTGTTCTCGACAAGTCTACTGTAGAAAAATATATCCGTACAGATGAGCTGTTAGTGTCCGATAAACTTTCTACCGGGCTCGGAACTAACACCATGGAAAGCCATACCGTGATACTTCCGGGCCTGGAAATCGGAAAACTCAAACTTTTAAATTTTGAAGTTGCCGTACTTGATCTTTCAAGCATTAGCACCGCATATGAAACCCTGGATTTACCTGAGGTAGTAGGAGTGCTTGGAGGCGATATTCTTTATCAGCACGATGCAGTAGTGAATTATAAAAAATTACTTTTAAAACTTTCATTAAAAGGTTACAAATAAAACTGTTAAAAATCAGTAACTTGAGATAAATTTCTGTGATATGAAATGGCCTCTCTGTTTAATCATTTGCTTTAGTGTTCATGCTTCTTTTTCCCAAAATCTGCATGGGAAATGGGTAGGTAAAATAACCCAGCAGCCTGGAGGTTATAGTCAGCTATACGACCTTGAGCTGGATCTTAGTCAACGGAAAAATATCTGGGGTGATTCCTATGCTTTTGATGGAGATTCTGTCAAGATCAGGATAGGCTTGTCGGGATATATCGATAAAGACAGCGTGCGATTGAGCGAAAATGCGGGGTGGATCCGTGAAGATAAAGTTCCCTTTACCTGGATAGCATGCGTAAAGCAGTTTGTACTGGCCTATCGAAAAGACAGCAATTTTGAATACCTGAAAGGGACCTGGACGGGTGTAAGCAAGGATGACCCATCCGACGACTGTCTTCCGGGAAAGGTAATTTTATCGAGAACGATTCAAGGGCTCAATAAATTCCTCGAAGATCATAAAGATTCTGTTATTGTGACCGAGCCTGTTGTTATTGCGAATACGGCCCCTCCTATTTTGGATTTCAACCCCCGTTTCAGGGAAACAGAGCCAAAAAAGATCACTGAAATTATCGTTAATCATGCAAATCTCCAAATTCAGCTGGTTGACTATATGAAAGTAGATGATGATACCATTTCTGTTTATCTTAACCGGAATCTGCTGGCCAAGAACATCCGAATAGACAAAAGGCCGGCGCTTCTAAACTTTAAACTGGATACAAGAATAGAGCTGCATGAACTTTTGCTATACGCAGAGAACCTGGGAAAAATCCCGCCTAACACTTCGGAAATGATCCTCGTTGATGGGGAGAAAAGGCACCGTGTAATGATTGTCTCTGATAAAGAAAAAACAGCTGCCGTGTACCTCAGATATAAACCGAAAAAGGGAAGCTGAGCTAAAGTAAACGAGAATGATCAGAATATGAGATATTTATATATAATAATATCGTTCTTTCTATCCGTGTCAGCAGCTACTGCCCAGGATTACAAGGGTATCTGGACAGGTTATTTAAGAGCGGACGTATTTGGGGCCCAAGTGCTTAATATGCAATACATTCTTCATGTCAAAGACCAGAATCAAAACATAGTTAACGGGAAGGCTTATCTATATAGAAACCATCCTCTAAAGGCGGAAGGGGCGCTTGACTTTATTGGGGTGGTCAAAGGATCTGAGTTAGATATTACAGAATTAAAGATCCTGTATTCCAGAATACCTTCTGATACGGCGCGTTTTCTTTGCATTAAAGACCTGGAATTAACCCTTAGCCAGGATAAGGGAGTGGATAACCTTAATGGGGATTTTACCGGCGCCGGTGAAAATACGCTGCCCTGCTACCCCGGAAAAGCTTATCTCCAGCGATTTAACCGGGATAACCAGAGTAATATTCCTCAGTCGATACTAACAACTTTACTCCTTGACGATACCGACCCTAACGTTTTTCTTCAAACCAAACTGGCGCGGCCGATCATCATTGAGGTCACAAACAACGTTATCGAGCTGGAAATTGGCGACTACTTGCGGGAAGATGGTGATATCATTTCTTTGTACCACAACAGGAGACCGTTTATAAAAAATCTTCCCATTGTTAATAAAAAGTCTGTCCACACCCTCCGGTTGAATAGAAATACAGAACTGCACGAAATTATCCTGTATGCAGAAAACCTTGGCCGCGTACCTCCCAATACCTCCACCTTAAAAATATTCGACGGATCAAAGGAGCATCAGGTTCAAATCCAGTCGAGCAAGGAGGTAAGCGCCGTGATCTATTTACGATATAATCCTGTACAAAAAAGCCCTTCACGATAAGTTGAAGGGCCATTTTTATAAACAGATTAAATATCTATCCTCGCGTACTTAGCGTTTTTCTCAATAAATTCACGTCGCGGAGCTACCTCATCCCCCATTAACATAGAGAAAATATGATCGCATTCAGCAGCATTTTCTATGGTCACTTTTCTTAAGGTACGGGTCTGAGGGTTTAATGTAGTATCCCATAATTGTTCTGCATTCATCTCTCCCAAGCCTTTATACCGCTGAATACCTACATTCTCCTCTTTTCCGGCACCCTTTAAGCGCTGTACAGCTGCATCCCTCTGATCATCATTCCAGGCATATTCGAATTCCTTGCCTTTTTTAACCATGTAAAGAGGGGGGGCAGCTATGTAGATGTACCCATATTCGATAAGCTCTTTCATATATCTGAAAAAGAAAGTTAGGATAAGCGTGGTGATGTGCGATCCATCAACGTCAGCATCCGTCATGATAATTATGCGATGATAACGCAATTTCTCCATGTTCAGGGCCTTCGCATCTTCAGGTGTCCCAATGCTGACGCCCATGGCAGTGAACATATTTTTTATTTCGTCATTTTCGTAGATCTTATGCTCCATTGCCTTCTCTACGTTCAGGATTTTACCTTTCAAGGGAAGAATTGCCTGAAAATTCCGGTCACGGCCCTGCTTTGCAGTTCCACCCGCCGAATCTCCCTCGACAAGGTATAATTCACAGGCTGCCGGATCATTGTTTGCACAATCGGCAAGCTTGCCCGGCAAACCGGACCCGCCCATTACGGTCTTTCGCTGAACCATCTCACGCGCCTTGCGGGCAGCAGCCCGAGCGGTAGCAGCCAGGATCACTTTGTTGACGATCATTTTTGCTTCACGCGGGTTTTCTTCAAGGAAATTACCGAGGATCTCCCCTACGGCAATATCAACCGCTCCCATCACTTCGTTATTTCCAAGCTTGGTTTTAGTTTGTCCTTCAAACTGGGGCTCCTGCACCTTTACGGAAATCACAGCTGTTAATCCTTCCCGGAAATCGTCGCCTGTAATTTCAATCTTCATGTTCTTCAACATTCCGGATTTTTCAGCATAAGCTTTCAGGGTACGCGTCAGGCCCCTCCGGAAACCGGCAACATGGGTACCACCTTCATGGGTATTAATATTGTTCACATAAGAGTGAACATTCTCGGTATACGTATCATTGTATTGAAGGGCAAGCTCAACAGGGATCCCTTGTTTAATTCCTTCGACATAAATAGGCTCAGGAATGATGGATGTCCGCGTCGCGTCGAGATATTTTACAAATTCCCTCAGACCGCCTTCAGAATAAAATTCCTCACGTAAAAAGGTGCCATCTTCCATGGTTTCCCTTTCATCGGTAAGTGATAAACGGATTCCCTTATTCAGATAAGCAAGTTCACGCAAACGTGCTGCCAGCGTATCAAATTTATATTCAGTGGTTAAAGTAAAAATATCAGCGTCCGGCTGGAAAGTTACCTTCGTACCTGTTTTATCGCTTTCGCCAATGACTTTTACATCAAAAAGCGGTTTACCACATTCGTACTCCTGGGTAAATATCTTACCGTCACGCTGAACTATAACAACAAGCGGCTTTGAAAGCGCATTCACACAGCTTACACCCACACCATGTAAGCCGCCCGAAACTTTATAAGTGTCCTTATCGAATTTACCGCCGGCATGGAGGACTGTCATAACAACTTCCAATGCCGATTTCTTCTCTTTCGTATGAATCGCGGTTGGAATACCCCTCCCGTTGTCTTCAACCGTTACGGAATTCCCTTCGTGAATGATGACCTTTATATCTGTACAGTACCCGGCAAGGGCTTCGTCAATTGAATTATCCACCACTTCATAAACAAGGTGGTGCAGCCCTTTAAAACCTGTATCTCCAATATACATTGAGGGACGTTTTCTAACTGCCTCCAGACCCTCTAATACCTGTATATTATCTGCTGAATAATTGGATTTATCTACTGTTTCTTCGCTCATAGTTTAAAATAACAACAAGTATCAAAAATAACCATTTTAGATGGATAATTAGCATTGTTGATAAAATTACTGCTGGATTTTACTCCTACAGAGATCGGAAAATTAAATGGTTGGGATAGTTAGTTTGAAAGATTATATTTGCCTAAATTTTCAAAAAAAATATGAACAAAATATTGGCAAAATTAAGTAGAATAGCAACCGCAGTAGCGATTGTATCAATTGTGATCTCCTGTGGAAAAGAAGCGCCAAAAACTGCGACAATAACTGCAACAAATTCAACCAGATCAGAAGCTATAGTATATGTAAATTCAGATTCGTTATTAGCAAATTACGAGTACTTTAAAGCAGTTAAAGACGTGTTCCAGGAGAAATCCAAAAAAGCCCAGTCTGACCTGACAGAAAAAGGCAATGCATTTCAAAGGGAAGTTGCGGCATATCAGCAAAGTGCAGCTACTCTAAGTGCTGATCAGCGTGCAAGTACAGAGCAGCGCCTGGCGAGAAAACAACAGGAATTGGCAACCTATAACCAGAATGCAGGCAATGCATTGGCAAATGAAGAGGCGGTCGAAAATGAGAAACTATACAATAAGGTTTCTGAATTTCTGAAGGTTTTTGCTAAAACCAAAGGATACAAAATGGTGTTAACTTATTCTAAAGCAAATCCAACTGTTTTATATGCAGCTGAAAGCCTGGATGTAACTAACGATGTTTTAGCCGGCCTCAACGGAGAATATAAAAAGGAAAAAAAATAGGTTCCCTTGGTATCAAAGAATAACCCTGGCATGTCCGGGGTTTTTTATTTGGAGATATCTTAACAGGAGACTAGTATGATCATGAATAGCAAAATGGCTGGCAAGGAAGACGAAAAATTTATGAGAATAGCCATCCGGCTATCAGAACAAAATGTGAAAAACGCGTTGGGAGGCCCATTTGGCGCAGTGATCGTCAGGAATGGGAAAGTCATTGCTAAAAGCGGAAATAAAGTTACAACAACATTGGATCCTACAGCCATGCTGAGATTTCTGCAATCCGTTTAGCCTGCAAAAAACTCAAAACCTTCGATCTTACGGGATGTGTGATCTACACAAGCTGCGAACCCTGCCCGATGTGCCTGAGCGCCATTTACTGGGCGCGTATTGACAAAATCTACTTTGCGAATACAAAAAAAGATGCGCATCAGATTGGATTCGACGATCAGTTTATTTATGATGAAATAGCTTTGCCGATGAAACAACGTAAACTGATAATTCAGCAGATTTTAGGGAACGAAGCATTGGGCGCCTTTAATTTGTGGAGGGAATCTGGAATGAAGATTAACTACTGAAAGCGTTACCTGCTGCGGGTCGTCAGTGGCCAGGCTAGACGGATAATAATTACAAATTTTCAAATTCCACTCTCAATTTTCCATTCTCAACTTCCTAATCAAACCACCCCTCCTGCAAATCATCAATTTCTCTCCTGTCTTTCTTTGTAGGTCGCCCCGTGCCCCTGTCCCTGCTTAAATTAGCCGTGTGAAACATCGATTTGTAAGCCAGTGTCTCTTCAACAGGGGTTAGATCTTCATAAAAAGTAATCGCGGTTTTTGCATCTACCCGCCGTTCAAGCAGGGCAACAACTTTAATTATCTTTTTATTACTGCCTTTCTGGACAGTATAAACTTCACCTGTTTTAACGATATGCGAAGGCTTAAGGTTCTGCCCGGCCATTTTCACCCGCCCCGCCTTGCATGCTTCCGTAGAAATACTCCTCGTTTTAAAGGCACGGATAGCCCATAAATATTTGTCGATACGCAATTTTTCAGGTTCCCCCATTCGTGCAAATTTACACAACGTGAAGTTACCGGTATATATATTGCCAGAAAAATCTCTTAATTTGGCTCAAAATTATAGTATGACCACCGAATTAAAAAAATTGATAGAAGGTGCATGGGATGATCGTAATCTCATCAATTTCAAAGAATACAGGGACGCCATTGAGCGTGTTATTTTACACCTTGACAAAGGGGAATTACGTGTCGCCGAACAGGTGGGCACGCGCTGGCATGTGCATGACTGGATTAAAAAAGCCGTCATTCTCTATTTCCCCATCCGGGAAATGAAAGAAATTGAAGTGGGGCCTTTTGTATTCCACGATAAAATGAAACTAAAAACAGACTACAAAGCAATGGGCGTCAGAGTTGTTCCCCATGGTATTGCGCGTTATGGATCTTTCCTGGCTAGAGGCGTCATCATGATGCCGTCTTATGTAAATATAGGCGCTTATGTAGACGAGGGAACCATGGTTGATACCTGGGCTACTGTTGGTTCCTGCGCGCAGATAGGCAAACATGTTCATCTTAGCGGCGGTGTCGGTATAGGTGGAGTTTTGGAGCCTGTACAGGCCTCCCCTGTCATAATTGAAGATAACTGTTTCATTGGATCGCGTGCAATTGTGGTAGAGGGTGTTCACGTGGAGAAGGAAGCGGTTCTCGGCGCAAATGTAGTATTAACCGCTTCCACTAAGATTATAGATGTTTCCGGCGAGGAACCGGTCGAATATAAAGGTGTAGTGCCTTCGCGTTCGGTAGTTATACCCGGATCATATGCAAAAAAATTCCCGTCAGGGGAATACCAGGTTCCCTGTGCCCTGATCATTGGACAAAGGAAAGAATCAACAGATAAAAAAACCTCTCTGAACGATGCCCTGCGAGAAAACAATGTGGCTGTCTAGCCCTCCTTTGAATAAGCTAAATTCAGCAGACGTAATTAATTTCGACCTGCTGGATTTACATAAATAAGATGAAACCTGCATGAGCTTGCCGCTCGCACAACGACATGAACTTAGCGAAGCGATCTCTTGAACGCCGCTGAAAAACATGGATAAAAGTGAAAAATATAAGCTCATGCAAGCTTCATTACTATTAAAAACAATTTTATTCAAATGAAAATAGGCTTTGATGGCAAGCGTACAACCCAAAATTTTACCGGCTTAGGAAATTATAGCCGCTATGTGATTAAGCTGTTGACAAAATTTTATCCGGAAAATCGATATTCTGTATACTCGCTAAAGCCTCCTGCACCAGGATTTCAGATTCCTTCTGTAGATTACCATTATCCTGCACGTCGATTTTTCAAGGCCTTTTGGCGAAGCTATGGAATTGCAGATGATCTAAAAAAAGATGAGATTGACCTTTATCATGGCCTGAGCAACGAAATTCCTTTTAGCTTAAAAAAGACCGGTATTCCATCTGTTGTTACCATTCATGACCTTATTTTTCTCAGATACCCTGGATATTACCCCTTCATCGACAGAAAGATCTATGAATTTAAGTTCAGTTATGCCGCTGCAAATGCAGATAAGATCATTGCGATAAGTGAGCAAACCAAAAGAGACATCATGCACTATTTGGGTGCGACGGAAAAGAACATAGAAGTTGTTTACCAGAACTGCGACCCCATATTCCACAGGCGCATTTCTGATGAAGAGAAACTATGTATCCGGGAAGCATACAACCTTCCAGCATCTTATCTGTTGAATGTAGGGACTATAGAGGAACGGAAAAATCTTATCCTTACGGTAAAAGCATTAAAAGGACTGAAAGATATTCAACTTGTAGTCATTGGGAAAGAAACTCCATACGCTAAAAAGGTAAAAGAGTACATCAAGAGCAACGGCCTGGCAAATCGAGTGCACTTTTTACAAAATGTGAGGCATACAGACCTTCCGGCAATCTATCAGCAGGCAGAGGTATTTATTTATCCCTCGAAGTTCGAAGGCTTTGGAATTCCAATTATTGAGGCGTTGCATTCCGGTGTGCCTGTAATAGCTGCAACAGGCTCTTGTCTCGAAGAAGCAGGCGGCCCGGGAAGCATGTATACAGATCCTGAGAACAGTGAACAGTTGACCTGTCAGATTCGAGAGTTGTTGAACGATCATCCCAAAAAACGACAAATGATTTTAGATGGCTATGAGCACTTGAAAAACTTCGGGGATGAAAAAATTGCCGGACAACTAACCGGTCTTTATAGAAAGATACTAAACAATGCTTAGAGAAGAAGTAAATAAGGCTTTTGAAGTTCTGAAGGCCGGAGGATTGATCCTCTATCCTACCGACACCATCTGGGGTATAGGATGTGATGCCACGAACGAGGAAGCGGTTGAAAAAGTCATTAAATTAAAAGGCCGGCCTGAAGATAAAAGTTTGATCATTTTACTGGATACAGTCAATAAACTGCAGGGCTATGTTAAGGAGGTTCCGGAGATTGCATACGACCTGATTGAATTCTCGGAAAATCCACTGACCATCATCTATTCCGGCGCAAAAAATCTGGCGGCCAATGCTGTGGCGGCCGATGGCAGTATTGGGATCCGTATAGTTAAGCACGACTTTTGCGAGCAGCTTCTGCAGCGATTCCGGAAACCAATAATTTCCACATCTGCAAATCTTAGCGGCGAGCCCTCCTCCGCTGGTTTCGACAGCATCAGCACGAAGATTATTGATGGGGTTGATTATGTCGTGAACTGGCAACATCAGGTTGTTTCGGATAAGAAACCATCTACCATTATGAAACTGGAAGCTGGCGGTAAATTCGCATTCATAAGAAAATAACAAATAGCAGCTTCTCTAATCGAATCCTTGAAAAATCCCAATAAATATGCTGTCCTTTGCGTTGAGGAAGAGAAAATCTGTCCTGGTTATCGTACCCTCCTGTCTACAAGATGTAAGGAATGATTTTATATGAGAGAACATCTGCATAATCCAGTGTTTAAAAAGCTCAGCAAACTTGCGGAGGAGACTCAGGATGAGATCTATGTCATAGGGGGATTCGTACGCGATCTGTTGTTAAACCGCCCCTCCAAAGATATCGACATACTGGTTATTGGGAATGGGATCCGGTTTGCTGAAGCTGCAGGAAAGTTACTTCACTCAAAAGTCTCCGTTTTCAAAAATTTTGGTACAGCAATGCTGCGTGACGGAGATCTGGAAATTGAATTCGTCGGGGCAAGAAAGGAGTCCTACCGCTCTGACTCGCGTAAGCCGATAGTAGAAAATGGCACGCTGGAAGATGATCAGAAGCGTCGTGATTTCACGATCAATGCCATGGCTTTAGGCTTGAATAATTCCAACTTCGGTCAATTGCTTGATCCTTTCAATGGAATGGCGGACCTTCAAAATAAACTGATATGTACTCCCCTTGATCCGGAGATCACATTTTCGGACGACCCTTTAAGGATGCTGCGAGCGATTCGGTTTGCATCTCAGCTTAATTTTAGCATAGACAATAAGGCGCTCGACGCCATCAATAAAAATGCAGAGCGTATCCGGATAGTGTCCATGGAGCGCGTAACAGATGAACTGAACAAGATCATCCTGTCCCCAACACCTTCTATAGGATTTGAACACCTATTTAACACCGGTTTGCTAAAACAGGTATTTCCACAAATGGCAGATCTGCAAGGCGTTGAGATTGTCGATGGAAAAGGACATAAGGACAATTTTTACCATACACTTCAGGTGCTTGACAATATCTCTGTCAATACTACCGATCTGTGGTTAAGGTGGGCAGCTATTCTTCATGACATTGCCAAGCCGGCCACAAAACGTTTTGAGCCTGGTCATGGATGGACTTTTCACGGACATGAAGATAGAGGTGCGCGCATGGTACCTAAAATATTTGCCCAGCTTAAGCTGCCCCTGAATGAAAAAATGAAGCTGGTACAGAAGCTCGTCCAACTGCATCTTCGTCCGATAGTACTTGCTCAGGATGTTGTAACCGACTCCGCCGTCCGGCGCTTACTATTTGAAGCAGGAGAAGAAATAGAAAGTTTGATGCTTTTATGCAATGCCGACGTGACGAGCAAGAACGAATATAAGGTCAAAAAATACCGGAAAAATTTTGAATTGGTGAAGCAGCGCCTTAAGGAAGTTGAGGAAAGTGACCAGATCAGAAACTGGCAGCCTCCGGTGACCGGTGAAGATATTATGTTGGCATTTAATTTGAGGGCAGGGAGGGAAGTTGGTATCATCAAAAATCAGATCAGGGAGGCAATACTGGAAGGGGAAATAAAAAACTCCCGGGAAGAAGCGATGGAGTATATGCTGCGGAAGGGTAAAGAGATGGGATTGGTTCCGTTGAATACACCATCCTGAACTGAAATATTTTAACAAAATCGCTGATCGATTTTATCAAATAGTATTTTTTGCACATTAATTATCATAAAAATAATGGCCGTTTATAAGTTTAGGGTTTCTTTTGAAGATTACGATGATGTTGAACGTGATATTGACATAAAATCAAACCAGAGTTTTGAAGATCTTCACCGGGCTATTCATGAATCTACAGGCTATAAGATTGATGTATCCTCTTCATTTTATGTAAGTAACGATCAGTGGATAAAAAATGAAGAGATAGCTTTCCTACCTAATCAGAGAAAGATAAATAATGATGTGGCCACTATGGAAAATTCAAAACTGAGCAGTTTTATCGAAGACCCGCATCAGAAATTCTATTATATCTACAACTTCGACCGCCCGTTTGATTTTCATGTTCAGCTGATTAAGATCCTCCTTAACGAAGAACCAGGCAAAACATACCCGTATGTGTCAAGAAGCCTCGGAGACGCACCGAAAATACTTGGATCAGGCATAATTCCGCCGGTTGCTGCTGCCGTTTCGGAAGACTTTGATTTTCTGAATGAAGAAGATTTCCAGCCGGAAGACAGTGAAGAACTTGAACAAATGAATGACATGGGAATTAATCCTGAAGAAGAGCCGGAAAGCGAAGAGGATGAAGAAAAAGATGAGTTCATGGATGAATTTTCGGACAATGAGAGCTACGATGCGGATGATCTTCAAAAAGATGATTTTTAAAAACTAAGTTCCAGCCGAGCTGCGATGTCTAAAACACTCATTGTTATTGGCGGTCCTACAGCTATTGGTAAAACCACGTTAGCCATACAATTAGCACAACACTTTCATACAGAGATCATCTCCGCTGACTCAAGACAATTCTACAGGGAGATGGTGATTGGCACGGCGAAACCGTCAGAAGAGGAGCTTAAAGCCGCAAAACATCATTTTATAAATTCTCATTCAATTCATGATAACTTCAATGCAGGAGATTATGAAAAGGAGGCAATTCAACTAATTGACGGACTTTTTAAAACTCATGACTACCTAATTCTGGCAGGAGGCTCCGGTTTATTCATAAATGCCGTTGTTAATGGCTTCGACGATCTGCCGGCCGCTTCTGTTGAAGCACGTGCTGCGTTAAATGATGTTTTAAAGAGTAAAGGCTTACAGCATTTGCAGGAAATGTTAAAGGAGGCAGATCCGGTGTATTACAGTGAGGTAGATATTAACAATCCTCGGCGAATAATAAGAGCCCTTGAAGTTTATGAAACGACAGGCAAGCCCTTTTCAGTCTTTAGAAATAATAATGCAAGACCCAGGCCATTTCGTATTGTAAAAATTGGCCTGAACACGGACAGGTCAAAATTATATGAAAATATAAACTCACGGGTGGATAAAATGATCAGGGATGGACTGGTTGAAGAAGCGGAAGCCCTATTGGCTTACAGAAATTCAAATTCATTAAATACTGTTGGCTATTCTGAACTATTTGATTATTTCGACGGCAAATATTCACTACCAGAGGCAGTTGAAATGATCAAACAGAATACCCGTCGATTTGCTAAAAGACAGCTTACCTGGTTCAACAAATCAGATGACATAAAATGGTTTGAACCTGATGAACTGGATAAGATACTCAGCTATCTGAAGTATTATCCTTAGTATCGAGCGCCCTTGGTGCAAAGAAGTTAAAAAACAATATTAGAAACGACAAGGTGCTCACGATCTGGAGCAAAACCAGAAGTTTGCCTGTCGAGGTCACCGGATAAATATCTCCATAACCAATCGTCGCACCTGTTATCAGGCTAAAGTAAAGTGCATCAATCCAGTTTGATATGGGCAAATTTAAATAATTTCCCGCTGCGTAAATAACACCAAATGATGCGATTACTTCGGTAAAATTAAAGAACAGAAGTATCAACGACCGGTTATGAGTCTTGCCTTTATTGTGCTCCGGAAGAAAAATCTTATGGAAAATGTATACGTAGGTTTCAATTAACAGATATATATTAATTACATAAAGCCATCCATGATCCCATAAACTAAAATATAGCATAGCAAATGGCATGACGGTTTTAAAAATAACATAGACTTCTCCGGTAATCTTTCTGTTGTGGAAGGAGGCTGTCCTGTTGAGATACTCTATGTAAATCCCTGGAAAGAAAATTTGCGAGGTTACCAGAAATAATCTGAATATGCGTTCAATTCCGAAATCCTGGTAATTTGAATTATGCCAGACGTCATTTATCTTCTGAAAGTGCGGAACTATCTGCGCTATATCAGGCTCGTTTAAACCCGGGTTTCCAAATACTAGTTTCGTTAACTGCTTTTTCATTTAAGCCTGGGCGGGTGGTCCGCCAAAATTCATGGGAAAGCCGGGCGGCTCTTCATTGATTTTTATCCGGCCGTTAATAGCCTCAAATTTATCCAGGTTATCTTCAAGTGCCCTCATAAAACGCTTGGCGTGTTCCGGAGTCAGAATGATCCTGGATTTTACACGCGCTTTAGGAACGCCAGGCATTACACGAATAAAATCGAGTACAAATTCGGTATTGGAATGGGTAATCACTGCAAGATTAGAGTAAGTTCCTTCCGCTACTTCTTCAGACAGCTCAATGTTTAATTGGTTTTCGTTGATTTGCTCTTCCATGGATCAAAAATAAAAAAGTCCTCACTGAAAAGAGAGGACTTAGTATTGGTATCTCTAAATTATTTTATGGTAAAGTTAACGATGGCAATGATCGAGGCTATGATAGCCAAAAATTGAATAATGCCTGCAAAGTAAATTGATTTAGTCAGATCAGATTTCATATTTACCATATCCTCTCTCACTACCGCAATATCATTTTTAGTTGCGTAGAACTCTCTTCTGGAATCAAATTCTGATTTGACCTCAGATTTTACAAAAGATACCAATTCTTCAGCGCCCTTGTCTCCCACCTTATTCTTCAAAATCTGATATAATTGTATTTCAGAAACAGTCATTGCGTTTATTTGTATTATAAAAATACAAATTCCAGGCCAAACAAAAAAGTCCCTCCGTAAAAGAGGGACTTATAATTAGTTAACGGCAAGGATTAAGCTTCAACTTCTTCCTGTTTTGATGCCAGTAATTTGTCGTATTCTTCCTGCGAACCTACAATGATACGCTCGTAATGCCGTAAACCTGTTCCCGAAGGAATTAAGTGACCAACGATCACGTTTTCTTTCAGTCCTAACAGGTTGTCACGCTTACCGCTGATCGCTGCCTCATTCAATACCTTAGTGGTTTCCTGGAAGGAAGCGGCTGAGATGAATGATTTGGTTCCCAAAGATGCACGGGTAATACCCTGTAACATCTGGCTGGAAGTAGCTGCGATAGCATCACGGGTTTCTACCAGTTTCATGTCTTTACGTTTAAGAACAGAATTTTCATCCCGTAATTTACGCACTGAAATGATCTGACCTGCTTTCAGGTTAGTTGATTCTCCGGGCTCAGTTACCACACGCTTATCATAGATCTCATCATTTTCCAGCTGGAAATCCCAACGGTCAACCAGTTCTTTTTCAAGGAAACGTGTATCACCTGCGTCTTCGATCATTACTTTCTGCATCATCTGGTGAACAATGGTTTCAAAGTGCTTATCGTTGATCTTCACACCCTGCAAACGGTAAACTTCCTGGATACCATTAACCAGGTATTCCTGAACTGCTGCAGGGCCTTTAATTGCAAGAATATCTGCAGGAGAAATTGAACCGTCGGATAATGGCATACCCGCTTTCACGAAGTCATTGTCCTGTACAAGAATATGCTTAGACAATGGAACCAGGTATTTCTTGATCTGCCCGTCTTTAGACTCAATAGACAT
>JBBJNR010000031.1:0-11224 GCA_037719315.1 Daejeonella sp. | reverse complement strand
CGATTACCACGTTTAACACCAGCTAATGTTACTACCCCATCAATTTCAGTTACAACGGCAGGATTTGAAGGGTTACGTGCTTCAAACAATTCCGTTACACGTGGCAGACCACCAGTAATATCTCTTGTTTTTCCAGTTGAACGAGGGATCTTCGCAATGATCTGACCCATTTTCACAGCTTCGTTTTCTTCAACCGCAATATGCGCCCCTACCGGGATGTTATAACCTTTAAGTCCATTGCCTTTCTTATCCGCAACACGGATAACCGGGTTTTTAGTCTTATCACGCGTATCAATAATAACTTTCTCCCTGTGACCAGTTTGCTCATCTGATTCTTCACGGAAGGTAACACCCTCAATGATCGCCTCGAATTCAGCTTTACCTTCAAACTCGGAAATGATAACCGCGTTATACGGGTCCCAGCTACAGATCTTATCCCCCTTGGAGATCTTCCCGCCATCCTTCACATACAGGTATGCACCGTAAGGGATGTTGTTGGCCATGATCATTTTATTGGTTCCCGGCTCAACAATCCTGAACTCACCTGAACGTCCTAAAACAACTTCAAGGACTCCTTCTTCAGTTTTGTGACTTACTGTTCTTACATTCTCAAATTCAATGACACCATCAAATTTGGCAACGATCTGCGATTCTGCAGCAATGTTTGAGGCAGTACCTCCTACGTGGAATGTACGAAGAGTAAGCTGTGTACCTGGCTCACCAATTGACTGAGCGGCAATAACACCGACAGCCTCACCCATTTGCACACGTTTACCAGTGGCAAGGTTACGTCCGTAACATAATGCACAAACTCCCCGCTTGCTTTCGCAAGTTAGAACAGAACGGATTTCGATACCTTCAAGGGCAGAATTCTCGATCTTAGAGGCAATATGTTCTTCAATATCCTCTCCTGCTGGTAGAAGCAGTTCATTTGTCAATGGATCATACACATCATGAAGACCTGTTCTACCCAAAATACGATCGTATAATGGCTCAATAATATCTTCATTATCTTTTAGCGCAGTTGTGTAAATACCTCTGAGCGTACCGCAATCAGTTTCTCCCACGATCATATCCTGGGCAACGTCATGCAAACGACGGGTCAGGTAACCCGCATCTGCGGTTTTCAATGCTGTATCGGCCAAACCTTTACGCGCACCGTGAGTAGATATAAAATACTCCAATACGGATAATCCTTCTTTAAAGTTAGATAGGATCGGATTTTCAATAATCTCACCACCTGAACCGGATTTCTGAGGCTTAGCCATCAATCCACGCATTCCGCAAAGCTGACGGATCTGCTCTTTAGAACCACGTGCTCCGGAGTCAAGCATCATAAATACCGAGTTAAAGCCCTGGTTATCGCTTGATAACTGGTTCATCACATTCGCGGTTAAGCGATTGTTGATACGGGTCCAGATATCGATAATTTGATTGTAACGCTCGTTATTTGTGATGAATCCCATGTTGTAGTTATTCATTACTTCTTCAACTTCCTTACTTGCCTGACCGATAAGCTGTGCTTTCTCAGCAGGAATGTTAAGGTCCTGAAGGTTAAATGAAAGACCTCCCTGGAACGCCATTTGAAAACCTAATTCCTTAATCTCATCAAGGAACTGCGCTGCACGGGCCATACCCGTAGTTTTCACCACTTCACCAATAATATCACGAAGTGATTTCTTGGTCAAAAGCTCATTGATATATCCAACTTCTGCGGGTACTCGCTGGTTAAATAAAACCCGCCCTACAGTAGTTTCGATCAGTTTATTTACAATGATGCCGTCTTTCTCTTTCACATGGGTTTTAACCTTAATGAAAGCGTGAAGATCAAGCTTCCGCTCATTGTAGGCAATAATTACTTCTTCGGGTGAATAGAATGTTTGATCCTGACCAACAACAACACGTGTCTCATCAGTTCTGCGGCCTTTAGTTATGTAATAAAGACCCAAAACCATATCCTGGGATGGAACCGTGATCGGTGTACCGTTTGCAGGGTTCAGAATGTTGTGAGAAGCAAGCATCAGCATTTGGGCTTCCAGGATCGCAGCATTACCTAATGGTAAATGCACAGCCATCTGGTCACCGTCGAAATCCGCGTTGAAAGCGGTACACACTAGTGGATGCAACTGAATTGCTTTTCCTTCGACAAGCTTAGGCTGGAAAGACTGAATACCCAAACGGTGAAGTGTAGGAGCACGGTTTAATAATACCGGGTGACCCTTTAACACATTCTCAAGAATATCCCAAACGATTGGATCTTTACGATCTACGATCTTTTTAGCTGATTTTACTGTTTTTACCACGCCTCTTTCGATCATCTTACGAATGATAAATGGTTTGAACAGCTCTGCAGCCATATCTTTAGGTAAACCGCACTCGTGTAGTTTCAGGTTTGGCCCTACAACAATTACAGAACGTGCTGAATAATCCACACGCTTACCTAATAAGTTTTGACGGAAACGTCCTTGTTTACCTTTCAAAATATCTGAAAGAGACTTCAAAGCACGGTTACCTTCGGTTTTTACAGCATTTACTTTACGCGAGTTATCGAATAAGGAATCCACAGACTCCTGAAGCATCCGTTTCTCATTACGCAAAATAACCTCTGGCGCCTTGATCTCGATCAAACGTTTCAAACGGTTGTTACGGATGATCACACGGCGGTAAAGGTCGTTCAAATCGGAAGTAGCAAAACGGCCACCTTCCAATGGAACTAAAGGACGTAATTCCGGTGGAATAACAGGAACGATCTTTACGATCATCCACTCGGGGTTATTCTCAATACGGGTATTTGCACCACGGAAAGCTTCTACAACCTGAAGGCGTTTTAAGGCCTCAGTTTTACGCTGCTGTGAAGTTTCGGTTGCTGCCTGGTGACGAAGATCATAAGACTGCTGATCCAGGTCCAAACGGCCTAATAAATCCTGAAGTGCTTCGGCGCCCATCTTGGCGATGAATTTCTCAGGATCTTTATCGTCCAGGTACTGATTCTCTTTTGGTAAAGTATCCAGGATATCAAGATATTCCTCTTCGGTAAGGAAGTCCATCTTCTGGATACCGTCGGTTTCCTTCAAACCTGCCTGAATAACTACATAACGCTCATAATAAATAATGAGGTCAAGTTTTTTGGTCGGTAAGCCAAGAAGATAGCCGATCTTATTTGGAAGAGAACGGAAATACCAGATGTGCGCCACAGGAACCACCAAATTGATGTGTCCCATACGCTCACGACGTACTTTTTTCTCGGTTACTTCAACACCGCAACGGTCGCAGACAATACCTTTATAACGGATACGTTTGTATTTACCGCAATGGCATTCGTAATCCTTTACCGGACCGAAGATCCGCTCGCAAAATAAGCCATCACGCTCAGGTTTGTAAGTCCGGTAGTTGATAGTTTCCGGCTTTAACACCTCACCGCTTGAACGCTCCAGGATTGATTCCGGAGAAGCCAAACTAATGGTTATCGAGGTGAAATTACTTTTGATTTTATTATCCTTTTTGTAAGACATAGCTTTTTGTAAGTTTAAAGCTGAAAGCTGAAAGCTGAAAGTCATAGGCGAATAGATTCGCTTTTTGCTTTTCGCTTTTAGCTTTCTGCTTAATTAGTCTAAAGTGATATCCAATCCCAAACCTCTCAACTCATGAACCAATACATTGAATGATTCCGGAACTGAAGGAGTTGGCAGGTTTTCACCTTTAACGATCGCTTCGTAGGTTTTTGCACGTCCTACAACGTCATCAGACTTAACTGTTAATATCTCCTGAAGTATGTTAGCAGCACCAAATGCTTCCAGTGCCCAAACCTCCATCTCACCAAAACGCTGACCACCAAACTGAGCTTTACCACCCAATGGCTGTTGCGTAATTAATGAATATGGTCCGATTGAACGTGCGTGCATCTTATCGTCGACCATGTGACCTAATTTCAGCATGTATATAATACCTACTGTAGTCTGCTGATCGAAACGATCTCCGGTTAAACCATTATATAAATAAGTTCTTCCAGATGTTGGTACGCCTGCTTTAGTAACCCACTCTTCAACCTCATCATGTGAAGCCCCATCAAAGATTGGCGTAGCGAACTTCATTCCAAGTTCTTTACCAGCCCATCCTAAGACGGTTTCGTAGATCTGTCCAAGGTTCATACGTGAAGGCACACCCAGCGGGTTCAATACAATATCAACCGGGGTACCGTCTTCAAGGAATGGCATATCCTCGTCACGAACGATACGAGCAACAATACCCTTATTACCGTGACGTCCAGCCATCTTATCTCCAACTTTCAGTTTACGTTTTTTAGCAACATAAACTTTAGCCATCTGAACAATTCCTGATGGAAGCTCATCCCCTACACTGATCGCAAACTTATCACGCTTGTACGCACCGAGCTCTTCGTTAAGCTTGATGTTATAATTGTGAAGGGTTTGTTTAATCAGTTCGTTTTTATCTTCATCAGTAGTCCATTTGGTAGGGTTGACGTTTGCGTACTCGAGCTCAGTAAGGATCTTTTGTGTGAACTTCACACCTTTCGCTACTAATAGCTCTTTGTACACATTGTGAACACCCTGGGATGTTTTACCATTCACAATAGTGAACAATTTATCAATCAAGGTATCTTTCAATTCCTTGGTTGCTTTACTGTGTTTGCTATCTAATTTCTCGATCATCACCTTCTCCTCCGGCTTCGTAGTTTTCTTGGCCCGTGAGAACAGCTTCGTATCGATTACCACCCCATGAATAGATGGAGGAGTCTTAAGGGAAGCATCTTTCACATCACCGGCTTTGTCACCAAAGATTGCACGTAAAAGTTTTTCTTCCGGTGAAGGATCAGACTCTCCTTTCGGTGTGATCTTACCGATAAGGATATCGCCTTCCTTGATCTCGGCCCCAACACGGATAATTCCGTTCTCATCCAGGTCCTTAGTTGCTTCTTCAGAAACGTTAGGGATATCCGGAGTAAGCTCTTCTTCACCACGTTTAGTGTCACGAACTTCAAGCTCGAACTCTTCAATGTGAAGTGATGTAAATATATCCTGAGAGACAACACGCTCAGAAATAACGATCGCATCCTCGAAATTGAACCCTTGCCAAGGCATGAATGCTACTTTCAGGTTCCTGCCTAATGCCAGTTCTCCATCCTGTGTTGCATAACCTTCACAAAGAACTTGTCCTTTTTCAACTTTCTGGCCTTTTCTTACAATTGGTTTCAGGTTAATACAAGTACTCTGATTGGTTTTCTTGAATTTAATCAAGCGATAAGATTTAACCTCGCCTTCAAAAGATACAAGAACATCATCTTCATTTCTTTCGTAACGGATACGGATCTCATTTGCATCAACATATTCAACTACTCCTGTACCTTCAGCATTGATCAGTGTACGTGAATCACGTGCAACACGGCCCTCTAATCCGGTTCCAACAATTGGGGATTCAGGGCGTAACAAGGGTACTGCCTGGCGCTGCATGTTCGATCCCATCAATGCACGGTTGGCATCATCGTGCTCCAGGAATGGAATCAGCGACGCCGCAATTGAAGTGATCTGGTTAGGGGCAATATCCATTAGATCCAGCTTAACTGGCTCAATTACCGGGAAGTCGCCTTCGTAACGCGCTTTTACATGCGGGGTTTCAAAATTACCTTTATCATCATACAGGGCACTTGCCTGACCGATCGTCTTACCTTCTTCATCTTCTGCAGAAAGATAAATTACGGGCTCTTCCACAACAACACGTCCCTGATCTACCTTACGATAAGGTGTTTCAATGAAACCTAAGTTGTTGATCTTAGCGTGCACACAAAGTGAGGAGATCAGACCGATGTTCGGTCCCTCGGGAGTTTCGATCGTACATAGACGACCGTAGTGCGTGTAGTGAACGTCACGAACCTCGAAACCAGCACGCTCACGCGACAGGCCACCCGGGCCCAAGGCCGACAGACGACGCTTGTGCGTGATCTCTGCCAGGGGATTGGTTTGGTCCATGAACTGTGACAACTGGTTCGTTCCGAAGAACGAATTGATCACAGAAGACAGGGTACGTGCATTTATAAGGTCGGTTGGTGTGAATACCTCGTTGTCACGGATATTCATCCGCTCACGGATTGTACGCGCCATACGTGCAAGGCCAACACCAAACTGGGCGTATAGCTGCTCGCCGACTGTACGAACACGTCGGTTTGACAAGTGATCAATATCATCCACCTCAGCTTTAGAATTGATCAATTTGATCAAATATTTAACTATAGCAATAATATCTTGCTTCGTAAGAACTTTTGTTTCTACAGGAGTGGATAACTTAAGCTTACGGTTAATACGGTACCTGCCAACATCTCCCAGATCGTATCTCTTGTCAGAGAAGAACAAACGGTCAATGATACCGCGTGCTGTTTCTTCATCAGGTGGTTCAGCGTTACGTAACTGGCGATAGATATGTTCTACCGCTTCTTTCTCAGAGTTTGAAGTATCTTTTTGTAAGGTATTATATATGATCGTATAATCACCGCTGTTTATCGCATCATCTTTAGTTAAGATAATGGTTTTCACGCCAGCTTCGATGATCATATCAATATGTTCGTCCTCTAAAACGGTTTCACGTTCCATAATGATTTCGTTACGGTCAATTGAAACCACTTCACCTGTGTCTTCATCCACGAAATCTTCCACCCATTTCTTCAACACTCTTGCCGCAAGCTTACGGCCGACGGCTTTTTTCAGGCCAGACTTGCTTACTTTTACTTCATCGGCAAGTTCAAATAGTTCAAGGATATCCTTATCTGAATCATAACCGATAGCACGAAGCAATGTAGTTACAGGGAATTTTTTCTTACGGTCAATGTATGCATACATGACATTATTCACGTCTGTTGCAAACTCGATCCAGGAACCCTTAAACGGAATCACACGGGCTGAATACAATTTAGTTCCGTTCGTGTGACGGCTCTGGCCGAAGAACACACCTGGAGAACGGTGAAGCTGCGAAACAATTACACGCTCGGCGCCATTTATAACAAATGTTCCTTTGGGGGTCATATACGGGATAGTTCCCAAATAAACATCCTGAACGATCGTTTCAAAATCTTCATGTTCCGCATCGTTACAGGACAAGCGAAGCTTAGCCTTCAACGGGACGCTATACGTTAAACCACGTTCGATACACTCATGTATGTCATAGCGCGGGGGATCAATGAAGTAATCAAGAAATTCTAAAACGAAGATGTTTCTTGAGTCAGAGATCGGAAAATTTTCAGAGAACACTTTGAACAAACCTTCCTGATGACGGTTGTCTGAAGTCGTTTCCAGTTGAAAAAATTCCTTGAAAGATTGCAACTGAACATCCAGAAAATCAGGATAATCCATCACATGCTTACTGGTAGCAAAATTTACTCTTTCGTTGTGCTTAATTTTGTTTGCCAAGGGACTGATAATTTAGTTTAGTAAATAAACTGCGACTTGTTCTTCCGCCCGGAGCGGAAATGTTAGTCTTACATCGAATGGGTATAATACAAATGGCAATAGACCCCGATGAAAATCGGAGTCTAATACCATAATTTTATGAGCTAAGATTACTTAATCTCAACAGTAGCTCCTGCTTCTTCCAGTTGTTTTTTCAAAGCTTCTGCTTCTGCTTTATCAACACCAGTTTTTACCTCTTTAGGTGCACTGTCAACAAGGTCTTTAGCTTCTTTCAAGCCTAAGCCTGTAAGATCTTTAACCAATTTAACAACACCTAATTTAGAACCACCTGCTTCTTTCAGGATCACGTCGAATGAAGTCTGCTCTGCTGCTGCTGCTGGAGCATCGCCACCACTAGCAGGACCGGCTGCTGCAACTGCTGCCGCAGCTGGCTCGATACCATACTCATCTTTTAATATTTGAGCTAATTCGTTAACTTCTTTTACTGTTAAGTTTACTAATTGCTCAGCAAACGATTTTAAATCTGCCATTTTATTTTATTTTAAAATTTCTGTACTTTGAATAATTTAATCGAACTTTCAGGTAGTCCGTTAACCTCTTTCTTGTAATGTTTTAACAATTCCTGCAAGCTTGTTACCGCCTGACTGTAGGCCAGAGATAACATTTTTTGCCGGAGATTGAAGCAGTGCAATGATGTCTGCAACCAGTTCTTCCTTAGATTTAAGGCTTACCAGAGCATCCAACAGATGATCACCAATGAATACGGACGAATCAATGTATGCAGCTTTAAGTATAGGTTTTTCACCTGTTTTTCTCAATTGTTTAATCAGTTTCGCCGGGGCATTTGCTGATTTTGAGAATAAAATGGATGAAGACCCTTTTAATACGTCAAAGATTTCGCTGTAATCACCTGAAGAAGCTTCCATAGCTTTTCTGATCAGGGTATTCTTAGCGACTTGCATTTTGATATCGTTATCGAAACATTTGCGCCGGATATCATTTACTTTTGCAACAGACAGGTTTGCGGTATCTGTAATATAAAAATTACCATACTCAGCAATCGTCTCTGTTAAAGCCAGAACAACGTCGTGTTTTTCTTCTTTTTTCATGATTAGATCCCTGCTACTGATTTAGTTTCAATTTCGATTCCAGCACTCATTGTCGAAGACATGTGTATGCTTTTGAAATAAGTTCCTTTTGCTGCTGAAGGCTTTAATTTTGAAATAACCTGGATAACTTCCAGGGCATTCTCATAAATCTTATCCGCATCAAATGATACTTTTCCAATAGATGCATGGATGATACCGGTTTTGTCAACCTTGAAATCGATCTTACCACCTTTTACATCTGTAACTGCCTTACCAACATCTGTGGTAACAGTCCCAGATTTAGGGTTAGGCATCAGGTTACGCGGACCTAAAACTCGTCCGAGCTTACCTACTTTAGCCATAACGCTAGGCATAGTAATAATGATGTCAACGTCAGTCCACCCACCTTCTATTTTGGCAATATATTCATCCAAACCTACGTAATCTGCTCCTGCTGCTTTTGCTTCTGCTTCCTTATCAGGAGTACATAAAACTAAAACACGGACAGTTTTACCGGTTCCATGAGGTAGAGTTGCAATGCCACGTACCATTTGGTTCGCTTTACGCGGATCTACGCCTAAGCGTACATCCAGGTCAACCGAAGCATCAAATTTGGTAGTAGTGATATCTTTAACCAGAGCCGCGGCCGCAGTTAATGAATATGCTTTCCCAGCCTCAATTTTGGAATGTGCCTGTTTTTGATTTTTTGTTAATCTAGCCACTTCTTAAACTGATTTTGTATAATTAATTGTTCCAGGGTGCATCACCGCTAACGGTAATTCCCATACTGCGTGCTGTACCTGCAACCATTTTCATGGCTGACTCGACAGTAAATGCATTCAAGTCGGTCATTTTATCTTTTGCAATGCCTTCTACCTGATCCCAGCTTACACTGGATACCTTTTTACGGTTAGGTTCTGCAGAACCACTCTTTAACCCTGTTGCATCTAATAACTGGATAGCTACAGGAGGTGTTTTAATGATAAAATCGAATGACTTGTCTACATAGACAGTAATTACAACCGGTAAAACTTTACCTGGCTTATCTTGGGTACGCGCATTAAACTGCTTGCAAAACTCCATAATGTTGACACCTTTTGCTCCCAACGCGGGACCAACTGGTGGGGATGGATTAGCAGCGCCGCCTTTGATCTGTAATTTTATTAAAGCACCGACTTCTTTTGCCATTTTTATTGATTTATTTGTAACTCAATGTTAGTAGTGGAAGCTATGTAACATTTAAGACTTTTAAGTTATACGTTGTACGTTATAAGTTATAAGTTGTACGTTATAAGTGTCGCATGCGACGTATAACGTACAACGTATAACGTATTACTCCTTTTCGACCTGCATATAATTCAACTCAAGAGGTGTCCTTCTTCCGAAGATCTTAACCATTACCTTAAGTTTCTTTTTCTCTTCATTTACTTCTTCGATAACGCCTGTAAATCCGTTGAACGGGCCATCCATTACCTTCACATTTTCACCGACGTAATACGGAACATTCATGGATTCGCCCTGCTCAGCCATTTCATCAACCTTACCAAGGATGCGGTTAACCTCTGCTGTTCTCATTGGAACGGCATTGCCGCCTTTGTCGCCTAAGAAACCAATAACACTATTGATACCTTTGATCACATGCTCAAGTTCTCCATCCAGGGCCGCCTCTACCAGAACATATCCCGGGTAAAAATTACGCTCTTTAGCGATTTTCTTACCGTCCTTCATCTGATAGAACTTCTCCATCGGTATAAGTACCTGAGGCAGCAGGTGTGAAAGCCCTAAACGGTTAACCTCTGCTTCTAAGTATTGCTTAACCTTTTTCTCTTTTCCGCTAACCGCCCTAACCACATACCATTTTAATTGATCGCTCATAGTGCTTAAGTTATGCAAGAGAATTATAAAATATCTTTAATGCTCTGCCAGCAGTTTCATCCATAGCCAGAATCACAAGTGATATGATTATGGATGCTATTAACACCAATACAGCTGAATTTTGTAATTCTACCCATGTAGGCCAGGTAACCTTCTGGGTCATTTCGATATATGATTCTTTAATAAATTCTACTACGTTAGCCATTTTCTATTTAGCGTAAGCACGGGAACAAGGATTCGAACCCTGATCAAAGGTTTTGGAGACCTCTATTCTACCATTGAACTATTCCCGTTTATAAAACCGTGTTTCTTTATGAAACTCAGCCCGTGTATTATAAGAAAACATAAGTCCGCAAAAAGGGACTTATGTTATCCAATTAACCTTATATGAAATTGATTACTTTACAATTTCAGTAACCTGTCCGGCGCCTACCGTTCTGCCACCTTCACGGATAGCGAAACGAAGACCTTTTTCCATCGCAATAGCATTGATCAGTTTCACACTGATGGTAACGTTATCACCCGGCATAACCATTTCTACTCCTTCAGCAAGTGTAATTTCACCTGTTACGTCTGTTGTACGGAAATAGAACTGCGGACGGTATTTGTTGAAGAATGGAGTATGACGTCCACCTTCTGCTTTCGATAATACATAGATCTCAGCTTTGAAATCAGTATGAGGAGTTACAGAACCTGGCTTACAGATAACCATACCACGACGGATATCAGTCTTCTCAATACCACGTAATAATAAACCTACGTTATCTCCAGCTTCACCTCTATCTAATATTTTACGGAACATCTCAACACCTGTAACAACAGATTTTAAGTTTTCAGCTCCCATAC
>JBBJNR010000108.1:0-8702 GCA_037719315.1 Daejeonella sp. | reverse complement strand
GAAAATATGCCCTGCACCTATAAAATGATTATCAATTAACCGCCTATTTCAATAATATTATTCTTTTTTTGGTTAGTTAATTCTTATTTATCCGGGAGGCAATTGGTCAGGTCTACCGTTTAAACCTGCTGTCGGGTGTAATTGATGCTTGAAAACCAGTGCGTGATGCACAGTAATGCAATACCTGCTTCTTAACTATTACTTGCTAACTCTTGCTCCAATGGTGGCTAAATCTTCAAGTCGGTTGGCCGGCTGATTTCCGGTCCATGCAATACCGCGCAGCACCAGAATGCGGAATAAGGGATCATCGAAAGTCCAGTTATAATGGCCGAGAATGTTTACAAAAATTCGCCCCCTGCCTTGCGTAGCAGTCCAGATCATAGGTCTGTCACTTCCATCTTCATTAGCAGTAGCCAGAACGTTTATTTCCTTAGTGCCTTTTACCAGATTCCAATAGCTTTCATCCCTGAACATTGTTTCGGAAAATCCTGTGGTGATAGGATGTTCTTCCCCCGTGAATTTCAAAGTGAGGAAGCCGTGCCGGAACTTCGAGGTACCTTTCTTCCAGGCTAGCCCGATCCGGTTCGCAAGGGCCTGAGGGTTATCCGTGCCGTCAACTGCGAAATGAAGATAAACAGCTCCTCCCCCCCGTTGAAGGAAGCTATCCAACTGCTTGCCGTTATCTTCACTAAATTGAGCATACTTCCAGAAAAACACAACAACATCGGCATCATCAAACTGCGCCTGGGTAGGCCATTTGTTAGCCTGAGTTATATTCACCTGGTCTGCCAAAGAAAGCAGCTCCTTCCATCTCTTTTGCTGGAGCGGATAATCATGCTCATCTTCTCCATGATCTTTCGGACCAGACACCCATAATATCTTCAATAATTTCGGGGTTTGCTTTATGGCAGTTTCGGAATTTTCTTTACCCAGAACCGCCCTCACTTCCTCGGTCTTCCGTATTTGGCTGAGACCGAAATTGCGACTATATGTTGTAGGCTTAATTGATGTAAGCATGTAAGTCATCAGATCTTTCAGCTTCTGCTCACCGAGCATCTTATCCAGGCCCGGAGGCATCAGGGAATTCGAAATTGCTTTGGTGCTTGCAACATTCTTTGTAGCAATGATTGTTCTGTTACCCGCAATGTCCCGGACAATCATTGAATCTGTCTTATAAGACAGCATCCCTGTAAGGGTTTCCTTATTCTTTAGAGTAACCGTGTGAGCCAGATAATCCGGGTTGATCGCTGCACTGGGATCCTGGATATCCCGCAACACGGAGTTGTAATCCCGGAACACCAGGTTTGACAGGTCGGGGCCTATGGATTTACCTCTTCCCCCGAACGTATGGCAGTTCCCGCATATAGCGCCGCCAAAGAAAAGCTGCTTCCCTCTTTCCCAGTTGCCTCCTGCAAGTTCAGGGTTTTCCTTCGCATGTGACACTTCATGGTTATAGATATCTTCAACCCAGGGCACAAAAAACCGGTGTAATTGCAGGGCCCGTGGCCGGGGATCTTCTTTTGTGGAATAAAAGACCTCGAATACCGTAGCCTTAGCGCTGGTTTTCATCGACACCTCGATATCATATGCTTTTTTCATGACATCCTTGAACGTGAGCACCGTTTCGTATAATTTATTCTTCGCCACAGATTGAGAAACGCTTGCACCAGCAGCTATAAAAGCTAAAGGTTCCGAGGATCTGAAGATCAGGTTTACATCTTCAGCTGCCGGGGTATACTCCAGCGTTGACTCGGGCTGCGTGTTCGGACGCAACATATTCCAGAGATCCAGCTTCGACTTCCAGGTTATTTTTCCAGGTTTGTTTAAGATCTCGTTAAAATTACTCGCCCCGGCAGTAGGTTCCAGGAGTGTCTTGCTTACGATCAGATCTAAATGCGGAAGCCATCCGTTCCATTTATCACCTTTAGAATCACCCTGCCAGGTAACTGCTGTTCCCTGCAATTTGTAGGCGAGTTCGATAACCGGGGCCTGAGAGATACTCTTTGCAGATTTCTTATCCTCCGTGAAAGCCGGTAATGTTATTGCGTAGGTTACCGGAGCGGTATGAGTAAACGTATTCAATGTTAACGTACGCCCATCTCCTGATAATTCAGCTGCGTTCACCTTTAAGCTTTGTACTGAAAACGACTGTTGGCGCTCTACCGCTTTGTATCCGGGGCGCAGTACTTCGAACTGACCTCCAGCTTCCACATATTCACCGTACTCAATTTTTATTTTATCTGCCAGACCGGCCAAATAGCCTCGGTTAACAGGTTTGTCAAAGGAAATTTTAACCTGATCCGGTTTAGGCAGCCAAATAGAAACGGGCATTGGCACCTCTTTATTTGTATAAATGATCTTGTACAGCTTACCCTTTGCCTGGGGTCCAAAACCCCAGTCCGGAAAACCTGCATGGGTTGCTACTACCAGATCACCCTTCGGTGATACACAAGCATCAACAGTTAGTGAGGAAACGGAAGCTATAATGGCATTATCGGCCACATATCCAGAAGGTGTCTTAATCAGTTTTGTACGGTAAATTTTTCCCCTGGAATAACCGCTCATAATGGCGTCGCCCTTCCAGAACGCAGGTCCAAAAACAGGACCCCCATTAACCGGAAGATTAAAATTCAATCCGCAGGTCGACTGGTGCTGCGGTTTGTAGTCGTACACACTTGGTTCATCAATAACGTCCGGAAGGTATTCCGGGTGTCTTGGAGGAAAGCCATAATGACGATCTTTTTCAAGGTGAAGCAGCTCGTCATAGGGATTTCCATTAGGAAGCCAAGTTGCCCCTTCCTGTTCTGAAGCAAAAAGATCCCCTTCCTGGTTAAAGGCCATGGCTACCGGGAAACGGGTTCCTGTACAATAGATCTCTGCTTTTTTACTCCCGGGCGCAAGTTTTAAGACAGTACCCCGGTGGCTTTTAATGTCATAATGAGATTTCCCCAATGAATCGATCAGGTAGCCATTAGTAAAGTCTGCGGTGCCTAACGCAAAAAAGATATTGCCCTGTTCGTCTTTGGCAACTCCCATAGCATCTACACCTCCTGCGGAATTACCAGTATACTTGCCGGGCTTTTCCCAGTCGGTTGCTATTATTTCTTCTGTTTCAGCTTTTCCGTCTTTGTCGACATCCCTGATAAGTGATAATTTATTCAATGAAGTAACGTATATACCCTCTGCGGTAACGGCCATAGCCACTGGCGCGACAAAAAGATTCTTATCCCACCAATACTCTGCTTTATCTTCCACTCCGTCTCCGTCAGTGTCTGTCAGTACATAAATATGTCCGTCATAAGCCAGCCCGTACAGCCGGCCATCAGGGCCATACCTGACAGCATTCAGATTAGACAAGTCCAGAGGTATCTCTTTAACGGTGAAACCGGGAAGAAAAACCTGCACCGGACGAATCACCTCCTCCTGCTGAACTAAAGAAAAAACAGAATTTGCACCCGGCTGCGAGCTTTGCGGCTCATGAAGCCGTAAGCTGGACAAGCTTATTATAAAACAGCACACTACAAATGCAAGAAAAGACAAGACCTTTTTATTACTTGCAAACGGTTGTTGTAGTGATTTTTGAGTAGTTGATAAGATAGTTTCCATATAATATTTTATTCAAGTTTTACATCATAACCTGAAACAGTTCGACAGCCCTGGCGGCGAATAATCCATCATTTATGTTCGCGTCAACTTCAACGATTTCAATTTGAGGCTTTAATTTGTTCTTTAACCCTTTTAAAAAGGCCTGATCTGCCGATGGATCCCAAAAAATCTGGGGAACTCCTTCTTCATTAATCGAATCCAGCATAGAAAACCCTCTCAGGGGTATCAGAAATGCTACTTTTCCTTTGGATGCATTTGCTTTTTGCGCAAATATTTCGCCCATTTTTTCATTTTCAGCCACGGTCGTTCGCATTAGTGTGACGTTTGGATTCCACTGATAAAAAAGGCGGTGCTTATACTTAGCAGGGATGCTGTCGGGGCTTCCGAAATTACACATGTCAATGCAGCCGGGCGCTATCAGGTGCGGGATACCCATTTTTCCCGGTGCATCCAGTCTTTCAGTTCCGGCATTGAAAACACCGTCACATACGGTGTCTGCCCATTCCGTAGTGGTAATATCCAGAACACCCTGAATAAGCCCTTCAGCAACTAGTTTCTCCATAGTTCTTCCGCCGGCGCCGGTGGCATGGAAAACCAAAACTTCATACCCGCTGTCAGTTAAATTCTCCCGGCAGCGATCTATACATGGGGTTGTATTGCCAAACATGGACGCGGCGACCGTTGTCCTTTTCTGCTCCGGCTCTGAGTCAAGGCTTAACATTCCTGAAAGTGCCGCCACAGCATTGCTTAGAATGACCTTGCTTAGTGAATTTATTCCCGCTATATCAGTCAGCGAGGGAATCATAATAATGTCGCTTATTCCTACATAGGGAGAAACATCCCCCGAAGCCACCGTTGATAAACAAATTTTCGGCAGCCCGTAAGGCAAGTCCCGCATTCCGGCCGTAACCATGTAGGTACCTGCAGTTCCACCCATTCCTATTATGCCGTCAAAGCCCTCTTTTTGAGACAGCTCTTTTACAATCAGGGCTGCTCCTTCAGACATGACTTTAATAGCCTGGCCCCGGTCATTCGCATTCCGGAGATCTTTAATATCCCATCCACCGGCCTGGGAAACTTCAGCGGACGAGATATCGATATTAAACAGTTTTTCGAATTCTAAAACGCCTGTGTTTATAGTAGTTATATCATGCCCAAATTCCCGTAGCAGGTCAATAATAAATTTATACTCTGCTGTTTTGGTATCAAAAGCACCTATAACAATAACTTTTGCCATTTTTATACGAGTTTGAACATGAAAGTCAGCTGTTTGAATTTCTTTATTTGGTCTGTAATCGCAATTTCGGTAGGCAGCCTCTCCATTGAGCTTGCTCCGTAAAAGCCGTCAACTCCTGCTACCCGGTCCAACACATACTGTGCATCCTCCGGCGAAGCTATCGGACCACCATGGCAAAGTACGATCACCTTGCTATTGATACTCTTACATGTGTCTGTAATAGCCTGGATTTCAATTATGCATTCATCCATTGTCTTTGAGGTTTTAGCTCCTATTTTCCCGCTGGTTGTAAGACCCATGTGCGCCACAATAATATCAGCGCCAGCTTTAGTCATCAGTTTAGCTTCACTGGTATTAAATACATATGGTGTTGTAAGCATGTCCAGGTCATGTGCAGCTTCAATACACTCCACTTCTAATTGGTAGCTCATCCCGGTTTCTTCCAGATTTGCTCTGAACATTCCATCTATCAGACCAACCGTAGGAAAATTTTGAATGCCGGCGAAACCCATGTTCTTAAGCTCCTGCAGGAACGGCCCGCGAAGCATAAAAGGATCCGTGCCGCATACTCCGGCTATTACAGGTGTAAACTTCACTGCCGGAAGAATTTCGTAGGCCATCTCTTTCACAATCTCGTTCGCATTGCCATAAGATAAGAGCCCTGCCAGCGAACCTCTTCCAGCCATCCTATACCGGCCCGAATTATAAATCACTATCAGATCTATCCCGCCCGCTTCTTCACATTGGGCTGATATTCCGGTTCCTGCGCCTCCGCCAATAATCGGCTCACCGCGTGCAATTTTCTCCTGGAGATTCTGTATGATTTTAGATCTGGTGTGTGTAATCATTTTTCTTTAAGGTTTCGTATTTGTTGAGGGGCTTTAGACAATTAGGATGCCAATAGCTTGCTGATCGACATACCGGTCTAACAATGAGGGTATTATATTATAAATTGATATGGTTAACACGATTATTCTACGCCCGTTGGTGTAACAAAATGAAACATAGTGTTACTCAATATGCAATAAGGTTACATAAGATGAGTTATTCAGGAGGTGATCATCGAAAAAATCATGATATTAGCGCGTATTTCTAACCAATAAAATGATGAGTCTCAAAAATCTGATAAGCAATAGCAGCACTCTCTCATCCCCGCTGATAGCAGTGGTCGCCGGAAGCGGCCAGATAGTAAGATCTGCCTCGGCTGCAGGCACGGATTTGATTATTGCGCTCAACGCGGGCTATTACAGGAACATGGGATATGGCTCATTAGCCGCTTTCATGCCCTACGGCAACGCAAACGACCAGACTGAACAGTTACTTCGAAAGCACGTGATTCCCCAAAGCGGCTCAACACCCGTGGTTGCCGGCCTGTTCGCATCTGATCCGAATCAATCCATAAAATCGCGGCTGGAAACGCTGAAAAGTATGGGAGTTCAGGGAATAACAAACTGGCCTGCTGTGGGATTTATAGATGGTGCTTTCAGGGAACTTCTGGAAGCTGAAGGAATGGGAATATCAGCAGAAATTGAGATGCTGATCCAGGCAAAAGATATGGGATTTGTAACATTTGGCTTCACGCTATCTGCCGGTGACGCGCACCTCTTTGCTAAAAATGGGGTAGATGCTCTGATATTAAATGTGGGATTAACATTCGAAATACAGGATACAATAGAAAAGCGCGATCAGCTCCAGTTATCTATCACCAAAGCTAAGAAAATGCTGACCGCCGTGCATAAATCTAAAAATACTCCGGTTTCATTTATCTATGGCGGATTTATTACCAATGCAGAAGATTTTGATGAATTTATCCGGCAGGTGCCTATCCATGGTTACGCCGGAGGGTCGGTTTTTGACCGGTTCCCGGTGATGGAATCTGTGAGGTCGACAGTGAAAAGCTTTAAGGGTATCTCGCTTAAAGGTACGCGCGCAAACCTGATCCCGAAATTCGGAAACCTCATTGGCTCGTCAAGTCAAATGAAAGATCTCTTCAGACTTATACAGCAAGTTGCACCATTTGACGTAAATATTTGTATAGATGGCGAGTCGGGCACAGGCAAGGAATTAGTAGCTGCAGAAATCCACATGCTCAGCCATAGGAAAAATAATCCTTTCATCACGGTCAATTGCGGTGCAATACCTGATACCTTAGTGGAGAGCGAATTTTTTGGCTATGAAAAAGGGGCGTTTACAGGGGCTAACTATAGAAAGCTCGGCAAATTTGAACTCGCAAATAAAGGAACTCTTTTTCTGGACGAAATCGCTGATCTGAGCCCCCATGCCCAGGCTGCATTGCTGCGGGTGATACAACAGGGAGAGGTAGTTACTTTAGGGGGGCAGAAGCCGATCCAGGTAGATGTCCGGATTGTTTGTGCGTCTAATCAGAATCTTGAAAAGCTTGTGGATGAAGGCAAATTCAGAGTCGATCTATATTTCCGGTTAAATACGATCATAATCAATATCCCGCCGCTGCGGGAACGAAAGAATGACATCCCATTGCTTGTAGCCAACATCCTTTCAAAACTCTCGATGAAGTTTAATAAAAAATTAGTTGGAGTTACCGATGATTTCATGAAGCGCCTGAAAGAGAATTATTGGGCCGGTAATGTCAGAGAGCTCGAACAAGTTATCACCAGGCACGCTCTCATTGAAGAAGATCCGGTATTAAAAGGGAATTTGCCCGACAGTACAATGGCTGCTAATATACCTGCACAAAAATACAGCGATAGATACCAACGGGCTCAAAGCACACTGAAAAAGAATGAGTTTAATAAAGCTAAAACCGCAAAGGCATTGAATATTAGCCGTAAAACTCTTTATATCTGGCTAAAACAGAACAATGTTCAATAAGGAACTGGTATACCCCGGTATGAAGTCTGCCGTGGTGTAGCCGGAAAACGAATTGCCGGGTCCCGCAAGCTCAACAACTATCATTCAAATTCTACTATTGCTTTTATAACACTGTTCTTCGGATCGATCCAACCCCCAAACCGCTCCTTTACGTTATTAAAATCCGCCCGATGGGTAATATAGGTTTCGGGTTTAACGAGTTGGTTTTTGATACTCTGGATCACATGCTCAAAATCCGGTTTTGGTTCTAATTCCGTCGCGTTGTTCTGTAGGGTGGAACTCTTTATGCTGTGAAAAAACATTTTTGGCGACTTATTCGTAATCCTGTTTATTGTGGACTAGTCACTGTAGCTCAACATAAAGACGAAGATATTACCTACGTGGAAGGGGGATCACGAACCTATTATCTCTCAAGCCTTGTTTTACAAAGTTCAGGATATCCTAGAGGGAAAGAAGAGAAAAGTCCGTGTAAAAACAAGAATGGTTTCCGATGATGAGCTTCCGCTCCGTGGTTTTATGTATTGCCCAAACTGTAACAGGATGTTAACAGGCAGTGCATCCAAAGGGAGACATGCCTATTATTACTATTATCACTGTTCAGCTTCTTGCGGTTGCAGATTTAAAGCTGAGGAAGCTAACAAGGCATTCTTAAATGAGCTTAAAAAGTTCTCCCTAAACCCAGCATTTGAAAATGTTTTTAAGGATGATTTACTTAAAAAATACAAAGAGCTGGCAAGTGGAGAAAACGGAGTTAGGAAACAAATAATCAATCAGATCACTGACCAAAGTAATAAAATAACCAAAGGTAGGGAGTTGTTATTAACCGGTGATATTGATCCCGCAGACTATAAAACTATAAAGAATGAATGTGAAAAAAGAATAGCGGTATTAGAGGCTGAATTAGCAGACGTATCAGCTAATCAGCTTAATGTATCTGGATATTCCGCTCCATAGTGGTTCTTCGTCACTTTTGGTGAATTATCCCGATTTTGCAAGAACCATCTTTCTT
>JBBJNR010000030.1:0-37983 GCA_037719315.1 Daejeonella sp. | reverse complement strand
TGAACTTTCTGAATAATCCGGATAAAATTCAGTTAAGCTATACCCCAAATGATGCACACCCGTTTTTTTTTTTATTGTAATTCCTTTATTTGATTGTATATTTCACGTTGTGATTTAGCAAATAACTCTCCACCATATTCTTCGTTGTCAAGTGAAATAATTTCAACGTCTTGAACCCCCATAATATTGAAGATTGTTTTTAGATAGTTGGTTTGAAAATTCATATGAGCATTGATTTCTCCTTCTCCATATCCACTATCTCCTCTACTTGACAAAATAAACAATTTTTTATTTTCTAATAACCCGACATAATCCCCATCAGGTTTTCCTGACCTAAATTTCCATGTTTCGTTTATTCTCATTACTTGGTCAATATATGATTTTAGTCCACTCGGGATAGACCAATTATACATTGGAGTTGCTATAACAAAAATGTCAGCTTCTTTGAGTTCTTTTACAAGTATATTGCTTAACTCCAAAGGTTTTTGATTTCCCTCTGTTCGATTTTCTACCTCAGTAAATGATGCTGCAATCCATTCACTTGTAATGTGCGGAATTGGTGTTAAACCCACTTCTCGATGAATGTACGTGTCTTCAGGGTAACTTTTAGACCAAGTTTCTATAAATAGTTTTGTTAATGATCTACTATGCGATTTTTCATCTCTTGTACTCGCATTGATTACTAAAATTTTTCTCATTGCTTTATTTTTTGAGCAAAAATATTAGCAAGTTTTTGAGCATTTCTTAATGTAGATTAAGAATTATCTGAATTTTTTTTTCCGCTGATTTTACTTAAAAACTCCGGTGTGATTCCCAAATATGAGGCAATAAGATATCGAGGAACTTTTTGAATAATTTTTGGATACTGTTTCACAAATTCAGCATAACGTTCTTCTGCTATATGAGCACTTGTAAGGATTATTCTTTTTTGAATAGAAGTAATATAACCTTGTAAGATTAGGCGAAAATAGCGTTCTAATTTGGGAATTTCAGTTAATAATTGCTCAAAAGAATGATGTTTTATTTGAAGTAAGACAGAATTTTCAAATGCTTGGATATTATAAATTGAGGGCGTTTGGTTAGAAAAACTATCTAAATCAGTTGCCCACCAATCTTCGATGGCGAAAAATAAAATTTCTTCTTTTCCTGTATCAGGATGAATATAAAAAGCTTTGAAACTTCCTGAAATTACAAAACTATCATATTGGCATATTTCTCCATTTCTAAAAAGAAATTCATTTTTTACAAGTCGCTTTTCTTTCCAAAATTCATTGAATAAATCAACCTCTTGGCTTGTTAACTTTATTTTGGAATTTATATTGTTGATTAAACGCTCTCTCATAAAATTACCGCTAACTCATATGTATCGGCCATAACATCACCGCAAGCCACCCACATCCGGTTGTACTGCTGCCACGCTATCATCCTTTACTAAAGATCACTATTTTAATCCAGTATCCCAATCGTGATCCGGGCTTCTGATCACCGATCATTAATCACCCGTTTACTTATTCCAGGATCGCATTTGTAAAACCCCATCCCCCTCCGTATCTTTGCCCTGCATTAAACGCTGTTTGCAACAGTATCAATGAATTATGGTAAACTATCAGACACTTCTATACTATTGTTATAGTACAATAGAAAACGCGGAACAATTTGCGTCAGATCATCTTCACTTTTGTAAGTCTTTAAACCTCGTTGGCCGTATTATTGTAGCTGATGAAGGTCTCAATGGCACAGTTTCAGGTACAGAGGAATCCTGTAAAATGTACATGGATTCGGTTCTTTCGGACCTGCGTTTCGCAAAAATTGATTTTAAGATTGATGAAGTTTCGGAGCCTTCTTTCATCAAAATGCACTGCCGTTATAAGTCGGAAATTGTGCATTCAGGACTGCGGGATCCTCATTTGATCAATCCGGAGCTGAAAACAGGTATTCATTTAAATGCAAAGGAATTTATCGAAATTAAGGATAATGACGATGTCGTTATCCTGGACGTACGTTCAGATTACGAGCATTCTATGGGGAAATTTAAAAATGCGATTACCCTTGACATAGAGAATTTCCGCGATTTCCCTCAGAAAATCAATGAGCTTGCCCGGTACAAGGATAAAAAGATTATTACCTATTGTACAGGTGGGATCAAATGTGAAAAAGCTTCAGCCTTATTGCTTCATGAAGGTTTCGAAAATGTCTATCAGCTGCACGGCGGTATTATCAAATATGGAAAGGAAGCAGGCGGACAGGATTTCGAAGGTAAATGTTATGTTTTTGACAACCGGGTTGCTGTTGATATTAATACGGTAAACCCGGTGGTTATTTCTACATGTCGAAATTGTGGAGGCCATACCACTAAAATGATCAATTGTGCTAATCCGGAGTGCAATGAACACTTCACACAATGTGATGATTGCGGTTTGAAATTAGAGGGCACTTGTTCAGAAGTTTGCTTATCCCATCCGCGGAAGCGTGTATATGAGGGTACGGGATATTATGTCAAGGTACCTCAGGCGGTTAATTTGAAGAAAAAGGTCGTTGCAAAGACGATTTTATGATTATCATTAATGAATTTGTTCTTTTGAATGAAAGTTCAGCCCCGCATATTGGTAATCATGATCCGCTATGATCGTTAATCTTATTTTTGAACTCCCGGATCGATTCCGTCTTCGGACAACCCTATTGGCGGGCATTTTATTGCTCTTGGGGCACAGACCTGGGCAAATTATACAACTGTATTATGGTGCATGATGCAAATGAATATTGGTTCAAATCTATGGACAGCAAAAAACCTTATTATTTCAGGATAGAAGCTATTAATGAAAATGGCGTATCTTCCATGGCTGAGGTTGTGAGATCGGAATTAGTATCAACTGAATAAATTATATCCACCCTCAAATAAATCGGGATGAAACAGTATTTATATTATACAATTCTTGCATTACTTATGCATCAAACGCTAGCAGCGCAGGACAGGGTCTTATACTCGAAAGAAGTATTCATCAAGGATGCGGACACCCTTTTATATCGATTGCTGCTTCCTGAAAATTTCGATCCGGCAAAGAAATATCCTGTACTGCTTTTTCTGCATGGAGCTGGAGAAAGAGGAAATGACAACGAAGCCCAACTCACACATGGGAGTAAGCTTTTTTTAAGCGAGAAAGTTAGAAAAGAGTATCCGGCAATTGTAGTTTTCCCTCAATGCCCCAAGAATGATTTCTGGGCGAATGTTAAGATAGGGAATAATGCTGGTGACCGGTTTGGTTTTCAAAAAGGAGGTGAGCCAGGTAAGTCTATGGAATTACTCACGGGTCTTTTAAGTCATTTCAAATCGTTAAAGTATGCGGATAAAGATAAATTTTACGTTGGAGGCCTTTCCATGGGAGGCATGGGCACACTTGAATTACTGAGAAGAAAGCCGAAGGCGTTCGCCGCTGCTTTCTCGATCTGCGGAGGCGATAATATCGAGAACGCAAAAAAATATAAACGCGTTCCGTTGTGGTTCTTCCATGGGGGCAAGGATAATGTTGTTCCGCCTGAAAAATCTAAAGTAGTAGTGGCTGAACTTGAAAGAACGAAAACTCCGGTTAAATTAACGATCTATCCCGAAGCTAATCATAACAGTTGGGATGCTGCATTTGCTGAACCTGAGCTTTTATCCTGGCTGTTCTCCCACAAAAAGTAGCTAGTCTTCTTTTTGCGGAGGCTTAATAATTGAAGGCTTAAATCTAGGCTTGTAAGCTGCCTTCGGCGGTTCTTCTGAAGTTGTGTTTTCTGTTTTTTCTTCCGTCTTTTTTTCTTCAGCAGCCTCGGAAATTGGAGCTTTAAACCGGGGTTTGTAGGCAGGTTTAGCAATATCAGCCCTGGCCGTTTTTTCGTCAGACTGAGGAGGGGCCGGAAGGGAAGAAGCACTTGATCTAAACCGCGGCTTATAGCCTGTAGCTTCCAGCGTTGGGGAAATTAAGGGTTCGGCCTGGGATGCCAATTGGTTTATTTCTACAATCTCTTTATCCGGTTTAGGCTCTTCCTTCAGGTGATAGGCCCTTCTCAATTTATTAAACCAGAATTTTTTACTGTGGTCGAAGCTTTTTTCGCCCATTTGACCATAGTGATTATTGAATTCTGAAAATAATGCGGGCTCCGCCATCTTAAGCTGAACGGGATCTATTTTTTTCTTGATCAGAAATTCTTCAAAGGTCATGATGTTTTTACTTATTCGGCCATATTATGATACACTGCCTGAACATCATCATCTTCTTCAAGCTTATCGATAAGTTTAAAAACGTCTGCGGCTTGATCTTCTGTCACGTCAGTTGTTGATTCGGATACCCTTTCCAGTTTTGCGCTGATCACAGTAGTGCTCTTTTCTTCTAAAGCCTTCTGCATTTTGCCGAAATCTTCAAAGGAAGTATGGATAACGCCAACGTCTTTACCTGTTTCATCTTCCTCAACATACAGATCTTCCAGCCCAGCATCTATGAGTTCCAATTCCAGCTCATCCAGCTCCATATCACCGGGGTCGAAACGGAATACAGATTTCCGTGTAAAGATAAAATCAAGTGAGCCGGTTTTACCTAATGTTCCATTTGTCTTGTTAAAATAACTTCTAACATTCGCCACAGTTCTGTTCGTATTGTCTGTTGCAGTTTCTATCAGTACAGCCACACCATGCGGAGCATAACCTTCATAAACTATTTCTTCGTAATTGCTTTCGTCTTTATTACTTGCCCTTTTTATGGCAGCTTCAACGGTATGCTTGGGCATGTTCACTGCTTTCGCATTCTGCATGGCTGTTCTTAAGCGGGAGTTTGCATCCGGATTGGAACCGCCGTCTTTTACAGCCATTACGATCTCTTTCCCAAGACGTGTAAATTGCACAGCCATCTTCGCCCAGCGCTTGAATTTTCTTTCTTTACGGAATTCGAATGCTCTCCCCATAGTGTATTGATATTTGTTGCTTGTATTTAAAGCTAAGGTGATTATTTATCTTTTCAAATTCTTAAACATATCCGCAGTCATTTTGGCCATGTCAAATTCAGGCTTCCAGTTCCAGTCCGTCTGGGCCTGGCTGTCATCAATAGATCTTGGCCAGCTTGAAGCGATGGCCTGACGCTGATCATATTCAGCGTAGGATAATTTAAAATCCGGAATATGTTTCCTGATCTCTGTTGCCAGTGTTTCCGGTGTAAAGCTCATTCCAGTAAAATTATACGACGAGCGGATATTGATACTTGATGAGGGAGCATCCATCAGTTCAATCGTTCCCCTGATGGCATCATCCATATACATCATAGGAAGCTCTGTCTCAGCCGACAGGAATGACTGATAACTGGCTTTTTTTAACGCTTCATGGAAAATATGAATAGCATAGTCAGTAGTTCCTCCACCTGGGGCAGCCTTCCAGCTTATAAGTCCCGGATAGCGAATGCTTCTGACATCAATTCCGTATCGCTGGAAATAGTATTCGCACCAGCGCTCCCCGGCTAATTTACTGATCCCGTAAACCGTATTAGGATCCATCACGCAATATTGGGGAGTTTGGTCTTTGGGGGAATTCGGACCAAAAACTGCTATGGAACTGGGCCAGTAAATCTTCCGGGTTTTAAATTCCAAAGCGAGGTCAAGAACATTCAACAGACCGTTCATGTTTAGGTCCCAGGCCAGTTTAGGGTTTTGTTCCCCCGTAGCCGATAGCAATGCCGCTAATAAATAAACCTGCGTAGGCTGATATTTCTGAAAAATATTTTTCAGGATGTCCTTTTCCAGGACATTCACAAACTCAAACGGCCCGGCGTTCTTTATGTCGTAATCAGGCCGTCGTATATCGCAAGCTATGACATGCCCGTCACCATAGATCTTTCGTAATTCGTTTACCAGTTCAGTCCCAATTTGGCCGTTAGAGCCCATGACAACTATTGTATCCTGCATAATAGCTAGTTTTGAGCAAAGGTAGAAATTTTCTGTCTGCTGCTGTTTTTAATCTGATAAAAGCGTCGTGCCTACAATTTTACTGCAAGTGCAAAGGACTTTCGGAATCGTTTAACGTTACCATCGATGTCGAATATTTCTGCGTACATAATATAAATCCCGCTGTGAGATATCGACTGAAATTCGTTTAGACCGTCCCAGGTGAAAACTCCTTCTGAATCCAGGGTAAAATTTTTAAGCAATTTTTTGACTATCGTCCCCGCATCATTAAATATGGTAACATTGGCGATCATCCCTGGTTTATCGAGGTGATAGTTTATCTGAAGCAAATCTTCAAATCCATCATTGTCAGGAGAAAAAGTTTTGGAGCTGAGCTGGAATTCCTCATTTCCGGCAGGAGTGCTACTTTGCTGAGAATTTTTGTATCCTGGTGTTGCGAAGCCAGATGCAGCGGTTGCAGATCTGAAATTCCCTGACTCATTTGCTTTTAGCTTGAAGTTGCTTCTCTCGAGCGATATCCCTTCAAAGTTTTTCAGTAGCTGGAAATGCATTTTTTCCGTATACGTGAATCGGTCTGTTATAATTTTATTAGCGTGCAATACTACTGTACCCATATCATCATTGAATTGTGGTAGCGAGGTGATTTTTAGAAATCGATCAGGGTTGTCAGTGCGATACTCTTTTTTAATATTTTCAGGATCAGAGGATATCACCAGGTATTGATCTGACCCCAGTAATAATTGGTTTTTACTTAAAGATTTCGGGTTGCTGACTGTGTCCCCCACGATAGTCGCAAGGGAAAGTTCCTGCAGGTCGAGAGCATGAGCGGTATTGTTATACACCTCAACGAAGTCCGCGCCACCCGACCGAGGATTGAATAGTATCTCACTAATGAGAATGTCATCTTTTAATATTTTATGAGTTAATAATATATCTTTTGAATTAAAATTTATATCAATCAGGGAACCTTTGCAGTCTGTTACGTTTTTGACATCAATTTTATAAATATAACCCCTCGTCGGAGCTTTTCTAAACGTGATAAGGACCTTGTCAAAGTCAGGAGATAGCGGAATTGAAGAAGCCGGTTCACCCACTCCGTTATTGAGGCTAAAATTGGCTGCTATCGATGCTGTTAAGCTATCTACGGCTCTATTAAAAGTAATTATCAGGGTTATACTATCTGTGAAAACTGCATCAATCAATTTTAAAGGCTGCAAAACACCGGCATTATAAACCGTGTTTTGCTTTCCCGGACTTCCTCCTGCTGGATCATTACTGGCACGCCAGTTTTGAATCCCGGCACAGGTCGATGCGGGGTCAATCATTTCCAATGAAAAACCTCCCTTTTGTTTCTCTTTATCTTTGTACCACGAAGAGTTATATGCAACTCGCCCGATCTCAAGACCTTTATTATTTTTTAGGATAAGAATGTCTTTATCATTGTTTAAAGAAGGCCAAACCGGCAGGCCGGTCACCTTCCCAAATCCAGAGAAATTCAAAGTATCTTTTTCGGCGCAAAGTATAAGATATGAACCAGCAGGTATTACGCCTGATTTAAATTTATACATCGTTTTTTCGTTCCCATAACTCAATCCTTTTAAGGAAACTTGCATTTCTGAAGGATTATACAGCTCAACAAATTCTAGTTCCGGCAAGCCTGCGGATGGTGTTGGATCAGCGAATATTTCATTTATGACTATTGGATATTCGATCTCAGGAATAAGTGGAATGCTGAACGAAACCTGGTTATATGGATTGATAATCACCCCGCCGCCGCAGTTAAAAAGTGAATCAGCCCTGAACATATAGCTACGGCCTTCCTGGAATTTCGAATCAACCACAAGGTAAAGTTTCTTAAAACTGTTATCATAGGAGACGGTTTTCGTCTTTATAAGCCCGTTATCGATCGTGAACTGAGATGGTTTTAGATAGGATGTATCAGGGGTGGAATTTAGATACACGGTGAGAGTACTGTCTGACGAAGCGTAAGCAGAATCAATCCGTAGCTGCTGACTGAGTTGACCAGGTTTGTTTAAACTGTTGATGCGACCCGGTGTACCCCCCGACAGATCTGTTGATACAGTCCAATTATAAAAACCATCGCATGCGTTATTCAGTGGATCAATTTTTTCCAGCGACCAGCCGCCGTTTTTTTTAACCGGATCTTTATACCATTTATCCGAATAGGCAACCGAATCAACTAATCGCTGTTTAAAGCTTTTTAATGTGACCTGGTCGCTACTATTACCTAAGGACGGCCACGGCGCTATGCCTTTTGCTCTACCAAATGGCTTATACACCAGCGTGTCGGCAAGCGGACAAAGAATAAGAAATTCACCTGGTGCAATGGTAGAATTTGTAATCAGGGACTTCGTGCTCCCATCGCTTAACAGCCATTTATTCAAGTCTACAGTATCAGTCGATGGGTTAAAAATCTCTATAAATTCGGCAAGTGGCAGTCCAATTTCCGGGGATGGGTCAGCAAAAATTTCGTTTATAACAATAACAGAAGTATCAGCCCTGGCGGGAATTGGGAGCGATAATTTCGCTGTTTGAAAAGTCAATTTATTGCTAACTGTACTGATGACCGCTCGACTGCAGTCTTTTATATGAGATATGACTAATTGGTATTTAGTCGCAGGTGAGAATTCACGGTCATAAATTAGTGTAAGCTCCTTTACTTCCGCATCGGCGATGATCTTCTTTACCGCTCCTGTAAAGGTTGAAAGGCTGAAGTTTTCCGCAATGAGGGTGGAGCTATCAAGGTGTTTATTAAAATAGATCTTTATCGTTGTATCTGAGAGTTGTTTCAGGCTGTCAGCAGCTAGAGGAAGAAGGTCATATCCGGAAACATAAACCGAATTCTTCCTTCCGGGTGTGCCGCCGGAGGTGTCTTTCGAAGCGGTCCAGTTAAAAAAATCTTCACAAGCAGAATTCAGATCAATTTTTTCCAGGCTCCAGCCCCCCTGTTTCTTGAATGTATTATGATACCATGCATCTGAATAAGCTATAGAATCTACTACCCGGTTTTTAAAGCTTTTTAGTACGATCTGATCAGCGCTGTTGTTGAGGGATGGCCAGGGGTTAAGTCCGATCGTTTTTCCGAATGGTTTATAATGTACCGTATCAGCAGCCGGACAAAGTATCAGATATTCATAAGGCAATATCTTCCTGTTAGGGAGGATTGATCTAGTTGTGGGATCATTAACTGTCCATTTGTCGAGATTGACGGTATCTTTTGAAGGATTGAATATTTCAATAAATTCTGATAAAGGGAGTCCTATTTCAGGCGACGGATCCGCAAATATCTCAGTTATAATAATAGTTGACGTATCGGCCCTTTCAGGTATTGGAGCGGGCTGCTTCGGCGTATTAAATGTCAGGGGATTTGAATTGCTGATAAGTGCCTTGCTGCAATCTTTCAAGTTGGAAAAGCTTAGCGCAAACTCAGTTCCGGATTTGAATTTTTGAGCATATGCCAGGGTGATCTCATTGACTTCTGCATTGGCGGTTATTTTCGTAATGAGCCCGCTATTTGGAAAAAGATTGAAGTTCTCAGCAACTAGCGTGGAGCTATTAAGGTGTTTATTAAAATATACTTTGATCGTGCTGTCTGAGATTTGTTTTAGAATATCTGCTCTTAATGGAAGGAGATCATATCCGGACAGATAAACTGAATTTTTCCTTCCAGGTGTCCCGCCGGATGTATCTTTCGATGCGGTCCAGTTAAAAAGTCCTTCACATATCGAGTTTAGGTCGATTTTTTCCAGAGTCCAGCCGCCCTGTTTTTTGGCTGTATTACGATACCATGTGTCAGCATAAGCAACAGAATCCACGACTCTTTTTTTAAAGCTCTTTAGAACGATTTCATCACTGGTGTTCCCCAAAGATGGCCAGGGACTGATTCCCAACGTTTTACCATAGAACCTATAGGCCAGCGTATCGGCTGCCGGACATAAAATAATATATTGCTGAGGTAATATATTTTGATTGCTTAAGGTCGCTTTAGTTGTGGGATCGTTAATTGTCCACCTGTCTAGGTCTACGGTATCTTTTGAGGGATTGAATAGCTCGATGAATTCTGTAAGAGGAAGTCCTACCTCTGGGGATGGGTCTGCAAATATCTCTGTAATGATAATTCTTCCACTATCACTCCTCTCTGGAACAGGTGCCGGTAATTTTGCCGTTTTGAAGCTGAGCCTGGTTGAATTTTGTACAACAGCTCCACTGCAATCTTTGAGATCTGATATAGAAAGCTGGTAATCCGTATCTGGCAGGAATTTATGATCGTAAACTAACACCAATTCTTTAAATTCGGTGTCAGACATTATCTTTTTGATCGATCCTGATGAAGGGAGCAACTTGAAATTTTCAGGGATAAGTGTTGCGTTGTTTAGATGTTTGTTGAAGTAGACTTTTAACGTTGTATCAGAAACTTGCTTCAGGCTATCAGCTTTCAACAGGATCTGATCGTAACCCGACACATACGACGAATTTTTCCTGCCCGGGGTTCCTCCTGATGAATCCACGGATGTCGTCCAATTAAAAAAGCCTTGACAGGTTGACTTAGGATCTATCCTTTCAAGTGTCCAGCCTCCCTGTTTTTTAGCGGCATTACGGTACCAGCTGTCCGAATAACTCACAGAGTCGATTAACGCATTTTGTGAATTTACCAGTTTAATCGCGTCGCCGCTATTATTCAACGATGGCCAGGGCGATACGCCAAGCACCTTTCCAAATCGCTTAAACTCTGCTGTATCAGCTTTTGCACATAAGATCAGGAATGAATCAGGATCAATACTAATGTCGCCAAAGTTGGATGAACTACCCGGGTCGGAAAATTTCCAGTTTTTAAGGGGAATGGCATATTCTGTGTTATTACGGAGCTCGACAAACTCTACCGAGGGAAGGTCTAGTTGCGGCGATGGATCCGGAAATATCTCGTTGATAACAATGTCCCCATATTTTGCCAGGTAGGGTCGTATAAAACTGAATGAGGCTGTATTATTTGCTCCGATAACATTTCCATGGATGTCATTAACATTTTGGAGAGATATACGGTACGTTGCAGTATTCAGGCTATTTAATAGTTTAATCCGGAACCTGGTGGGATCTGCTGTAGTCAGGATCTGGCTGATGATGATATTATTACTTATAGAGAAATTGGAAATTGCTTTAACACTTACACTATCCATGATTTCACTGAATGAAAGCTCAATAGTATTGGAATCTATCGACGCAGCAGAATTCAATACCGGTGGAATAGTATCTGTAACTATCGGATCAATTTTGAAATTGTCAAAGAAATGCTTTTGGAAGAATGATGCTGTCGACTGCTGAATGACTATCCCAAAATGAGTTGATGCTGTGAACGACACGTCTGTGGCACTTCCCTCAGTGACAAAAGCAGAATTGACACTTATAATGTCCCTTTCGAGCTTGAAAAGGCCAGAATTACTTCGACTTACTTTTACCCTGACCGTATTAGCTGCGGCTGCGACAGAGCTATTGATACCGTCAATTATTTTAATGCTGCTGCCTGATGTACCAGATCTTTTATACAGGCTTATTTCATCATCAGTATTCCCGATCCGGACAAAATATCCATTAATGAGGGTGCTTTTAAGATCGGCTTTGTCCGATATCAAATAGACATCCGTGTAGTTCGATCCGGACGTGCTGAACTGAAGGTTTACCTGGAATTCCCATTTTGCATTCAGCGCTAATGTATTCTCTGTACTGATATAAAAGCTGCTGCCGGACTGAACAGAATTCGACCTCAGTTGTGCGCTGGATATAATGAAGTCGACGCTGGCGTTGCTGCCTGTCCAGACCGGGTTGACGTTGAAATTCCCATCAGAAAAATCTTCGTTAAGCTGGGCATAACCCAGACTTTGCATAAGAAGTAGAAGAATAAAAAGATAATGTCTCATAACCGAGTTAAAGGCAGCTAAAGATCAGGAAAGAACTAAATACATTTCGGCTTAGTTAGTATACGGTATATCTGAACTGATTTGCGGATCTATTTCAGCAATTGAAGCCATTGCGTTGAGCTTATTGCCATTCAGGGGGCTTTTTAGGTTTAATACGCTGAAAACCCAAACAATTTGCCATATTTGCCTGGGAATATTTATTTCTAACTAAACAAATAAGAAAAATGAAAGTCGCAGTAGTAGGCGCAACCGGTCTCGTAGGTTCGGTGATGTTAAAAGTTTTAGCAGAGCGCAATTTCCCGGTAAGTGAATTGATCCCCGTAGCATCAGCCAAGAGCGCTGGCAAACAGATCGAGTTCAAGGGAAAAAAATACACTGTGGTAACTATGGACGATGCTATCGCGATGAAACCTGATGTCGCCTTATTCTCAGCGGGCGGAAGTACTTCTTTGGAACATGCACCGCGTTTTGCTGAAGCTGGAACGACCGTTATAGATAATTCGTCAGCGTGGAGAATGGATCCTGATAAAAAGCTGGTAGTTACTGAGGTAAATGCACATGTGCTGACCTCAGGCGATAAAATAATAGCCAATCCAAATTGCTCGACTATTCAAATGGTAGTGGTATTAAAGCCGCTTCATGAAAAATATAAAATTAAACGTGTTGTGGTCTCTACTTATCAATCCGTTACAGGGACAGGAGTGAAAGCCGTGGAGCAGATGATGAATGAGCGTAAAGGAATTGACGGACCAATGGCCTATGCCTATCGGATTGATCTGAATGTGATCCCCCAGATCGATGTATTCCAGGATAATGGATACACTAAGGAAGAAATGAAAATGGTCCTTGAGACAAAAAAGATTATGGGTGATGATTCAATCCGGCTAACTGCAACAACTGTTCGTATACCGGTTATGGGGGGACATTCAGAATCGGTTAACATCGAATTTGAAAATGATTTTGATCTTGCTGAAGTGCGTTCAATTTTGGACGGTGAAGAAGGAATTATAGTTGTTGACGATCCGGCCAACCTGAAGTACCCGATGCCTAAAGACGCTCACGAAAAAGATGAGGTATTTGTAGGGCGTATCCGGCGTGATGAATCCCAGGATAACAGCTTGAATCTTTGGATCGTTGCAGACAACCTGCGTAAAGGGGCTGCAACCAATGCTGTTCAGATTGCTGAATATCTGGTGAAAAACAAATTGATATAACCTATTAAAGGACATTCCAAGCCAGGTAATTGCCTGGTTTTTTTGTTCTCAGCTGGCTTTACTGTATGATTCGGACGACACTGCCGGGCGGTAACTGGCCAGTTCGATCTGCTTTTCAAAAGTATTCTCCATCACAATACTTGCAGAGCCAAGTAATCCGGCATCGATCCCGAGGTCCGAAAGAACTATCTGCGTATTTTCCCTTAACATCGTCATGCAATATGCATTGATGGACTGTTTTATCGGTATGGTTATGTATTGGCGCGCCTCAGCAATTTTACCGCCGAGTATAATCAGTTCGGGATTAAATAATTGAATGAGCGTTGATACAGCTTTACCCAGGTTATGGCCAATATCAGAAAGGATGCTGATGGCATATTGGTCTCCTTTATTGGCGGCTTCAATTACAATATGAGGTTCGATCTGATCAATCTCTTCTTCCGACAGGTTGTTTAGCAGCGAACTTTCTCCCGACTGTATCCCCTGTTTAGCTAGCCTGGCCAATGCAATACCCGACGCCACTGTTTCAAGACAGCCCCGCTTGCCGCAATAACAGAGCTCTCCATCATTAACAAATGGGATATGTCCTATTTCGCCAGCAAACCCCGACATTCCGCTTTGTAATTTACCGTCCATGATAATTCCTAAGCCGATGCCCCAGTCCATAAGTAGCACCAATACATCTTTTTTCCCAGCTGCCAGTCCAAACCGCCACTCAGCTAAGGCATTGGTCTTAACATCGTTTTGAATATACACAGGCTTGCCGAACTTCTCTTCCAGGGTGTTCTGCAAGGTCTTTGATTCATTGGTTGATAACAAATAAGTATAATTTTTCCCGGCATTTTTATCGACGAGACCGGGCATACTAATTCCGACACCGACCAGCTTCCTAGTATGGATACCCGACAGGCGAATTACCTGTTCGGCAAATTCATGAAGTTGAGTAATAGCCCCCTCGTCTTTAGTCATAGGGAGCGGAAAACTATGGGTACCGGTGATGTTGTTGTTGTTATTATCAAGAATGGCAATTTCTGTTTTGAATCTTTCCATTTCTATGCAGAGCACAAAAAAAGAATGATCACGAAGTGAATACAACTCCGGTTTTCTCCCTCCCACGGACTTTCCTTTCCCGCTTTTTTCAACCAGACCTTCCCCAAGCAATTCGTTTATTAATACCAGCGATGTGGGAGAGCTGATATTTAAGATCCGGCACACATCTGCATTTGATTTTGCACCTTCAGCGTGCAGTAGTTTAACCAATTTGACCTTCTGCAGGTACTTTTTTCTTTCAATAGTGCTTAGTGCGTCTAAATAGCTTTTGTCTACGAGTATTGTGTCCATTAAATTCGAGGGAAAGTTTTAAACATATTTACCATTTATTTTTCTCATTTCATAAAGTTAAACTCGGTAAAGCAGAATTGGATAAATTACACATGCTGGATTTTTATGAATATGATTTGGAGTATATTGCGTGGAAACTATATCTATGCATATTCTAATATCCCCCAACGCTTTTAAAAACAGTCTTAGTGCCACAGAAGCTGCATTAGCGATACAGGAAGGCTTACTTGATAGTAGGCTTAATTGCACCTGTGAATGTTTCCCCATCGGGGATGGAGGAGATGGCACAGCGCAGCTAATACTGGAAAAATTTAATGGGGACAAGATCCATGTAACCGTTAATGATCCGCTGGGAAGAAAAATAGAAACAGCGTTTGGGTTAATAGGTAACGGCAAAACTGCCGTAATTGAAATGGCCGACGCCTCCGGTCTCCGTTTGTTAGAGACTGCTGAGCTCGATCCTTTAAAAACATCTTCTTTCGGTACCGGGGAATTGTTAAGGTCAGCATTAGAAAGAAATGTTGATCGTATCATTATAGGATTGGGAGGTTCTGCAACAGTAGATGGGGGGGCAGGTCTGTTGAGCGCGTTGGGCGCGAGATTTCTGGATAAACGTGGGACAGAATTAAAGCCAATACCTGAAAACCTTGTCAAGCTTGACCACATTGACATTTCCCGCGTGGATGAGCGAATGTTCCGGTGTAAGATCACTGTGCTGTGCGACGTGGACAACTATCTGCTGGGAGATGAGGGCGCCGCTGCAACTTTTGGGCCACAGAAAGGCGCTAAAGCCTCAGATCTTCCTACGCTTGAGAAGGTTCTTCGGAACATATCCGATTCGGCTTTTAAGCAAACTAAAAGAAGGATGGATGGCGTGAAGCATGGCGGGGCCGCAGGAGGTATCGCTGCTTCTCTGTATTCATTTTTTAACGCTGAACTGGTAAATGGAGCAGAATATTTCCTCCACCTGGCCAGCTTTGAGGAAAGCGTGAAACGATGCGACCTGCTAATCACTGGCGAAGGCAGCCTGGATGAGCAAACACTTCAGGGAAAAGCTCCTTTCGCTGTCGCTAAATCGGCAAAGACGAAAAATATTCCGGTGGTAGGGATCGCTGGAAAAGTACCGCTGACCAAAAATTATGATATGAATACTTACTTTGATGTTTTGCTGGCCATTGGACATCAGCCAGCCGATCTGAACAAAGCAATGGAAGACACCAGGTCTAACCTCGTTCGGACAGGAACTCTGATCGGGAATTTATGCGCCGTTCGATCAAACAAATAATTAATTTTACAGCTTAGTACCTTTCAGAATTATTCAATTCCAATATTCATTTAAATGAAGAACTTCCTTTTCTTTTTCCTGATACTTTTTATTACCCAAACATCCGCTCAATCACTGCAGCAGAAGATTGAAACTGCCTACAAACGTTTTGAAGCAGACAAACAGCTTGCATATGGAATATCTTCCCTTACTGTTTTAAACGCCGGAACCGGTGAGGTAATATTCTCCGGAAATGGAAATACGGGGATGGCTTCGGCGTCGACGCTGAAAACCATTACAGCCGCTACTGCTTATCACCTGTTGGGAACAGACTTTTCCTGGGAAACTACATTGGCTTATACCGGATCTATATCAGCCGGCGGAGTACTCGATGGGGATGTAATTATTACCGGGGGCGGGGATCCAAGTCTCGGCAGCGAGCGTTTTGAGCAGTCTAAAAGTGGAACGGTATTAAAAAGATGGACTGACGCATTAATAAAAGCAGGCGTCAAAAGAATTACCGGCCGGATTATTTCCGATGACCGGCTGTTTGGTACCCAAACCCTACCCGGCGGGTGGACCTGGAATGATATAGGCAATTATTATGGAGCAGGTCCTTCGGCACTAACATGGCGCGAAAATCAGTTTGACCTGATTTTCAGCCCCGGGAAAGTTGGTGAAGCGGCCCAGCTTGTTCGTACGGAACCTGCGCTTAGTTACCTGAACATCGTAAATGAAGTTACTACCGGCAGACCTGGAAGTGGTGATAATGTGTACGCATTTTCTGCCCCCTATTCTGAGGTTATTTATCTGAGGGGCACGTATGGGATAGACCTGAAAAAGGCAATCTCAGCCTCAGTGCCAGATCCTGCATTCGATGCGGCCTTCAGCCTGGCCAATAAATTAAAAGCATCCGGCATCGTTGCAGAAAAAGGATTCACCACAGGCCGGAAATTAGCAATGACGATGGAGAAATTTCCGCTTCCTTTGAAAGTTATAGACACTTACAGTTCACCGGCACTCGGGAAAATAGTTTATTGGTTTAATCAGAAAAGTGTTAATCTCTATGGGGAGCACCTTGTTAAAACTCTTGCATGGAAACGAGGGAAAGATATTACCACACCGCAGGGGGTAGATGTTATAAAGGATTTCTGGAGTAAGAAGCTGGGTGTTGATCCAAACGCAATGAACATTTCTGATGGCAGTGGCTTATCTCCTGCAAACCGGATCACAACTCTTGTTATGGCTCAGGTCCTGCAGTCCATTAAAAAAGAGCCTTGGTTTGATAGCTTTTATGACAGTCTGCCGGTATATAACAATATGAAAATGAAGAGCGGAAGTATAAGCGATGTGATTGCTTATACAGGTTATCAGGTCACTTCTTCCGGTACGCCGCTTGTATTCTCGTTTATGATAAACAATTACAGCGGGAGCAGCACGGCTGTACGACAAAAATTATTTAACGTTCTTAATGTGCTGAAATAGAAAGTGTCACTATTCCTAAATCTGACTCCTCATGCCGGCTGCCCCTAAAGCTATCATAATTGGTGCAGGAATAGCCGGTATTGCTGCTGCTATCAGGCTGGCCGTTAAAGGCTATTCTGTAGAAGTATTTGAGGCTGGGAATGAGCCGGGGGGTAAGCTCGCTGAGATAAGGTCGGGAGATTTTCGATTCGATGCGGGTCCGAGTTTGCTGACCATGCCGCAATATATAGATGAGCTTTTTCTGCTTGCTGGAAAAATTCCAGGAGATTACTTCAGGTATAAACACCTTGATCAGGCGTGTAAGTACTTTTACGAAGATGGTACCCGGATCACTGCATTTTCTGACAGGAATAAATTCGCTTCTGAAATAGAGAATAATACGATTGATCCAGCCGTATCGGTATTGGATTTCCTGGTAAAAAGTGAACAAATCTATGATATTACAAATCCGGTTTTCCTGCAAAGATCGCTTCATAAATTAAAATGTTATTTCAGCGTAACCACACTTAGATCTGCACTTAGGTTTCTGCAGATTGATTCTTTCAGATCTATGGACAAGGCTAATTCAACCAGGTTCAAAGATCCCAAAACCGTACAGCTATTCAACCGATATGCCACATACAATGGTTCAGATCCTTACCAGGCACCCGCAACGCTGAATGTTATCCCACACTTCGAGCAGCATTTCGGGGCTTATTTCCCTGAAGGAGGAATGTATTCGATAGTCAGATCCCTTAATCAGCTGGCATTGGATTGCGGAGTTAAGTTCCATTTTAATACTTACGTCGACAAGATCATCGCAAAGAACAAAACCATTGCCGGCGTGCAGATAGGTGATGCTGTACATCAGTCTGCCGTGGTGGTGTCAAATATGGACGTTTGGTATACTTACAGGAAACTGCTTAAGGAACATCCGGCCCCCGAACGCGTACTTCACCAGGAGCGAAGCAGTTCAGCCCTGATATTCTATTGGGGAATCAATAAAACCTTCCCGGGCCTCGATATTCATAATATTTTCTTTACTGAAGATTATAAAGAAGAGTTCAGGCATATCTGGCAGTCCAAAGATATTTATCATGATCCAACCATCTATCTCAATATAAGTTCCAAAATAAAAGCAGATGATGCACCAGAAGGATGTGAAAACTGGTTTACTATGATCAATGTTCCTTCAAATTCGGGCCAGGATTGGGATGATCTGATCATAAGGACAAAGGAAAATATATTAAGAAAGCTTTCAAACAGCCTTGGTGAAGACATCCGCAAGCTGATATTGACGGAAAGCGTCCTGGATCCAAGGGGAATCGATACGAACACCAATTCTTATAAAGGATCTCTTTATGGGAACAGTTCAAACAGCCAGTTTGCCGCCTTCCTGAGGCACGCCAACTTTTCATCGAAGGTAAAAGGCTTATATTTTGCCGGAGGAACCGTCCATCCCGGCGGTGGGATCCCGCTAGCCTTGCTGTCAGCAAAGATCATTGCTGGTATTGTAAAACAGCCACCGAAGAGCGGCTAATGACTAAACGTGTAAAAATTATATCTTTATGACATGCTTGCACCCCGCCGGAACAAAATAATCCACTCCTTCTTTTCATGGGTGATCGGCTATTTAATTCGCGCAGATTTCCGAAGGTTTGATTTTAACAAGGTAGATTTCGATGAAAAGCGCGCTGTATTAATTTTATCAAATCATTTATCCTGGTGGGATGGGTTTTGGATATTTCAAATTAACCGGCTCCACTTTAAAAAAAGATTTCATGTGATGATCACCGAAGAAAATTACAAGAAGGTATGGTTCCTAAAATATCTTGGAAGCTTTTCTGTTAAGAAAAATTCCAGGAGCATCATAGAAACCCTTGGGTATGCCGGAAATTTATTAGATGATCCTCGCAATTTAGTGCTCATATTTCCGCAGGGGCAGCTCAATTCAGGCCATATCGACCAAATACAGTTTCAAAAAGGCCTTATGAATATGATCAATACGTCTTCAAAAAAATTCCAATACATTTTTTCAGCTAATTTCGTTGATTACTTTGAACATCGTAAGGCCTCAGTCACCTGCTACCTTCAGGAATGGGAAGGAGCTGAATTTACAAGTTTACAGTTAATAAAAAGTGCATATAATAAGCATTATGAGGCATCCCGGCAACAGCAGAGCTCGGCCACGGTTTAAATATGATTCTAATTTACTTCATTTTTCTGTTTCTTATTATCCGGTTCGCAGTAACTGTTTTCAACTTTATATCAAACCCAAAGCTTACTAAATCCTCCAGGGAATACACCGACCTGGTTTCTATACTCATTCCTGTGCGGGATGAGGAACATAACATTTTGAACCTGCTTGAATCAATCAGGGGGCAGGATTATCAAAACTATGAGGTAATTATATTAGATGATCATTCGGCCGATAACACCAGGGAAATCTGTGATAAGTTTTGCAGTTCCGAAAAGCGGTTCCGTGTGCTTGCAGGCAAAGAGCTTCCTAAGGAATGGCTGGGTAAAAATTATGCCTGTTATCAGCTGGCGGCAGAATCAAAGGGAAGCTTTCTGATGTTCCTTGACGCAGATGAAACCATCTCCAGCGGCCTGATAAATAATACCGTTCATAGAATTAAGTTTTACCGTCTGGACTTACTAAGCCTGTTTACCAACCAGGTGATGATCACCTGGGGGGAGCGCTTGATCGTGCCATTAATGCATTTTGTTCTTTTGAATTTGCTGCCGCTAAGATTGGTCAGATTATCTAAGAACCCGGCTTTTTCTGCGGCAAGCGGACAATTTATGTTGTTTAGCGCAGAGAACTACAAGGAAAACCAGTGGCATGAGCAGGTAAAAAACAAAGTTGTTGAAGACATCGAAATAATGAAGTTGGTGAAGGGATATGGTTATAAGGCCGAAACGCTGCTAGCGAACGGTTACATCTTCTGCCGGATGTATAAAAATATGGATGAAGCATTCAATGGTTTCAGTAAAAATCTGCTCGCAGGTTTTAACAACAGCATTGCCGGGTTGTTTTTTTACCTCATGCTGGTCGTACTTGGGCCGATTGCCATAGCCTATATATTAAGCCCCGAACTGCTATTCTTCGCGTTGGCCCTCATCGTTTTGAGCAGGGTAATGATCTCACTGATGTCCGGACAGAATGTCTGGCTGAATATCTTATTGCATCCGCTGCAATTACTGTTAATGGTAGTAATCGCTGTTGCCTCTGTTAAAAAGTATCTTACGAAAACCATTGTATGGAAAGGCAGGATAATTAGAAGCTAATGGTTACAAAGCAGCATATCATCAGTGCGATCGTTGTATTGTTTCACCTGGTTGGATTATGGGGATTTCTATCGCCCGAATTAACTCCGCTTTTTATAGAACTGGTCCCTCTCCATTTGCTGTCAATGCTTCTACTGCTTGTGATCTCCGGCTATGACCGATCTGCGGGTATCCTGATGTTTGCATGTATAGTTTACTCGGCCGGCTTTTTAATTGAAGTTGCTGGCGTGAACAGCGGACTGATCTTTGGAAGATATTCTTACGGCAGCACCCTTGGAATTAAGTTATGGGAAACCCCTTTGCTTATCGGCGTTAATTGGCTTCTGCTGGTGTATTGTACTGGAATTCTCCTGGGAAAGTATAAGTTGAACCGTTTTATCTTTGCGCTTACCGGAGCTGCAATACTCGTAATGATTGACATCCTGATAGAACCTGTTGCCGTGAAATATGATTACTGGCAATGGTTAGACGGACCCATCCCTTTTCAAAATTATTCCGGATGGTTTTTGGTGTCTTTTTGCCTGTTTCTGGTATTCTTCTCTATTGAATTTAAAAAACAGAACTCCGCTGCAGTCGTTCTTTTGATTTCGCAGGTATGCTTCTTTATGGGCCTGAATGTATGGGGTACCTGAAAAGAATTTCGTATTTTTGTATAAACGAGACCGTTTAGCGAATGAAGTATAACCTTAACGTATCTATTGACCAGGATTCCGGATTTTGTTTCGGAGTGGTGTACGCAATTGATATGGCTGAAGAGATCCTTGCCGAAGATGGATACCTGTATTGTCTTGGGGATATCGTTCATAATGATGAGGAAGTTACCCGTCTTAAAGCGAAGGGCCTGCAGATCATTTCCCACGACGACCTTGCAGAGATTAAAAATGAGAAGGTTCTGATCCGTGCTCATGGAGAAGCTCCCGAAACGTACAAAATAGCGCTGGCAAATAATATCACCTTAATCGATGCGTCATGTCCCGTCGTATTAAAACTCCAGAACAGGATAAAAAATTCTCACGACAGTCAGGAAAAAGTATTGATTTTCGGAAAGCATGGTCATGCAGAAGTGATTGCGCTCCAGGGGCAGACCAACAATGAGGCGATCGTTTTCCAGGATATCGCCGAACTGGAAGATGTGGACTTGCCAGATAAATTCACGCTCTATAGTCAGACCACTAAAAGCACTGCAAAGTTCTATCAGATCAAGGAAGAGCTGATCAACAGGGGGTATGATATTAAGGCGAATGATACAATTTGCAGGCAGGTATCCAACCGGGATGAAGACTTAAGAAAGTTCGTTATGAATTTTGATCGTATCGTGTTTGTTTCTGGAAAGAAATCTTCAAATGGAAAAGTGCTATTTGAGGTTTGTCTCCAGCACAATCCCAATACTTACTTCGTTTCAAATGAAGACGGATTAACGAAGGAAATGTTTAATCCGGGCGACAGGGTGGGAATCTGCGGCGCTACGTCCACGCCCATGTGGCTCATGACCCAGGTTAAAAAAGCTCTTGAAGCATTCTGATAAATAAAATCATGAGTTCAATCAAGTCAAATATTGGAATATTTGCAGCCTTTGCTATTATCAGTGCATGGCTTATCTGCTTGCTGTTGTTGATGAGCTGGGAAATAAGCTTGAGTAGCCCTCTGCTTTATATAATGATCCTTGTGCAGATGCATTTATACACGGGGTTATTTATTACGGCACATGATGCCATGCATGGTACAGTTGCTAACAACAGCACGCTCAACAATGTAATCGGTCAGGTCTGCACGATCTTATATGCATGTTTCCCGTTTAAAAAGCTCTATACAAAACATCATGAGCATCACAGGCACGTACATACCGAAATGGACCCGGATTATCATACAGGAGGTTTTTTTACCTGGTATTTTAATTTTATCAGGGAATATATCATCTGGTGGCAAATAGTGTTGATGGCTGTTATCTTCAATGTTTTGAAGCTCTGGGTTTCCGAATTAAATCTTCTTCTATTCTGGGTCTTACCATCTTTACTGAGCACCCTACAGTTATTTTATTTTGGTACCTGGCTGCCTCATCATGGAGATCATGATAATCAGTATCATTCCAGGACACAAGATAAGAATCACTTGTTAGCATTTCTTTCATGCTACTTTTTTGGTTATCACTATGAGCATCATGATTCTCCAGGAACTCCATGGTGGAAACTATGGAAATTGAAGAGTTCAGCCAGGTAGTTTGTTTCTGTTAAGTCAAATACTAAGTTCAGTTTTTTTCTGAGGCCTACCAAGCCTATCTTTGCCGTTTGTTAAAAGTATATGAATAAAAAAGGCGTATTACTGGTTAATTTAGGAACCCCTGACAGTCCTTCAACGGCCGATGTTAGAAAATATCTTAAGGAGTTCTTAATGGACGAAAGGGTTATAGATATTCCCGCTTTTAACAGAAATCTATTGGTGAAAGGTATTATCGTTCCTTTCAGAAGCCCTAAAACTGCTAAATTATATAAAGAGATATGGGATGATACAACCGGATCTCCTTTGATGCACTATAGTCTCCTTCAATTAGATCTGCTGAAGGCAAAGCTTGGTGCTGAATACCATGTAGAACTGGCCATGCGATATCAGAGCCCCTCCGTAGAATCAGCATTGAATAAACTGAAGGACGCACAGGTAATCAGTATAAAAGTGATACCATTGTTTCCGCACTATGCTTCAGCGAGTTCGGGGTCTGTTCTTCAAAAAGTGATGGAATTAGTCAGCAAATGGCAAACTATACCATCCATTTCGTTCGTAAATTCCTTTCACGATAATGAGCTGATGATTGATGTTTTTGTTGAGAATGGCAAAAAACACCATCCGGAGACGTACGATCACATATTATTTAGTTTTCACGGGTTACCTCAACGGCAATTAATTAAATCGGATCATTCCGGCAGGCATTGTCTCAAAAAAGATAATTGCTGTTCCACACTGACTGATGATAATAAATTATGCTACTCGGCTCAATGTCATCATACGGCACGCCTGATCGCGGAGAAACTACCCCTTCCTGCGGAGAAATTCACTGTGTGTTTTCAGTCACGTTTGGGGAAAGATCCATGGGTACAGCCTTACACGAGCGTGGTCATAGAAAATCTTGCGAAAAGAGGAGTCAAGCGTTTACTAGTTTTCTGTCCGGCTTTTGTTGCTGATTGCCTGGAAACCGTATACGAGGTAACCGTAGAATACGGCGAGGAGTTTAGAAAATCAGGCGGCGAGCATGTCCAGCTGGTTGAAAGTTTAAATGATCATCCATTGTTTATTGAAGCGCTGGCAGGGATGGTCAGAGATTAAAGCAATTTGAAAAACGTCGTATTCTATCCTTTATACAAATCTCAGGTTCCTAATTATTCATAACCTAAAGCGGAAAAAATTCTTTAACATAAAGAAAAAATTCTCTATCTTAGTGTTATGAAAAATAATGATAGTAAAAATATACCTGCCAAACCTTACCGTGCTTCTGATGATCATATTTCTTTAGTTACTGAAACAATGGTTCAGTACCAGGCGATGTATACCAATGATATTGCGCTGTTAACTTATTCAAAAAAAGGATTGGGTGCTAAAGCAGCCCTGGATTTTATAACTGTCTCAGGTTTTTCCTATCAGGAGTTCCAGGAAATTTTTAAAACCACTGTAAAAACTATACAGAACTATGCCTTGCAGGGTATGAAACTCGATGCAGCCCTCAGCGAAAAGCTGCTTAAGTCTTTCGCATTGTTTAACCAGGGCATTGAGCTGTTCGGGTCTCCCAAGGCCTTCCACACTTGGCTGAATACTTCTGCTTACGGTTTAGGCAATCAAATTCCTTTCAGTTTAATGGATACCATAACCGGCATTTCATTAATAGAAGAAGAGCTTACCCGCATCTCATACGGAGATCTTGCCTGATGCTGGTATTCAGAATTGGTCTGGCAAAGTATGCCACTGGGCTAATCGCCTCGGGTATGGCAGCAAGGTGGAATTCTAACGATATGAAGGTCATTTACACTTCTTCTTCCCGATCTTTGGCATGTTTAGAGAATGTGGTGCATAGAAGTCAGTTGGGCTTATCTGGTAATTTTAGTGTACTCACGATTGAAATCCCTGACGGAACCAGGATTCTTAATCAGGATTTAAAAGAACTTCCGGAAAACTGGAATACTTTTGAACTTATGCACATCACACAGAATATTGGGGATAAGTGGATAAATGACAACAAAGCCCTGACTTTCCGTGTCCCATCCTCGATCATACCATCGGAATTTAATTATTTGATTAACCCGGCTCATGCAGATTTCAGCAAAATAAGGCATTTAAAGACAGAACCGTTTGTTTTCGATGATCGTATTAAACGTTAATGAATTAATTTCAAGAATCAATTAGCGAGCATTAAGAGTACAAGAGTTATCTAAAACCTTGAGTTAAATATTACATCGAATATTTATGTATATAATTCACGATAGTTTCTGTCGCTCCAATATTAGACCTGATATACTCACCTCCAATTTTGCCTGTTTCTTCACGGAAAGCGCGATCCTGCAAACTACTCATGACATGCATTAATTCTTTGTTATTCTTAACGCTGAATGCCGCTCCAGCATCTATGAGTGCACACGCTTCACTAAATTTGTGATAATTGGGACCAAAAATAACCGGTAGATTAAACGCGGCAGCTTCCTGGGTATTGTGAATCCCTACACCAAATCCACCCCCAATATAGGCTACATCGGCGTACTGATACAGGCTTGATAGCATTCCTATATTATCAATTATAAGTATTCGATAATTATTAACGGAGGGACTACATGCTGAAAATTTAACAGGATCAGGGTATAAGTTTTCTACCTCTCCGATCCGCTCTGGTCTGATCTCATGAGGAGCGATAATGAATTTCCAGTCCGGATATTTTTCTGTGAGTGAAGTGATCAGGGTTTCATCTTCAAGCCATGTACTCCCGGCAATAAATATCCTATCATCTCCGCAGAATTCCTTTACCTGATCTATAGTCTTTACCTGGCTGGCATTCTTTACCACCCTGTCAAAACGTGTGTCGCCTGCAATGCTGACATTTTTAAAACCTGAAGTATTCAGAAGATCTTTACTCAGTTGGTTTTGCACAAAAAAATGAGACACCATGGCTAACATCCTGCGATGTAAGCTTCCATACCATTTAAAAAATGGCTGGTTTTGCCTGAATATTGCAGAAATCATAAACAGAGGAACGTTATTTCTATGCAGTTCGGCAAAGTAATGATACCAGTATTCGTATTTTGTAAAAATGGCTATCGAAGGCCTTACGATCCTGATAAACTCCCTGGCGTTTTTTTTAGTATCCAGAGGCAGGTAAAATACATGATCAGCAAAATTGTAGTCTTTCCTGATCTCATAGCCGGAGGGGGAAAAGAAGGTGATAAATATAGATGATCCCGGTTGACGGGCTTTTAATTCTTCCAACACTGTCCTTCCCTGCTCAAACTCTCCAAGTGAAGCGAAGTGAAACCAGATGGGTCGTTTTGTTTTATCCAGCTGGTCTTCGATCTCAAGGAGCAGGTTCTTTCTGCCCTGGATCCAGGCCTCGGCCTTTTTACTTTTCAGGGAAGCCAGAAGAATCAGGAACTTGTAGAATTGAATACCTAGATCGTACAAAAAAAGCATGGAGACTTAATTCTTATCCCGGCGAAGATAATGTTTAAATTATATGGGAGTTCAAATATAAATGGGAATAGGTTTGAAACGATGGTAAAATTGGACGCTATTCGTATCTTAAGGATTCAACCGGATCTAACTTGGAAGCCTTAATAGCAGGGTATAGGCCCGAAATAAGGCCAACTCCGATACAAAGCGTCAGCCCCAGAATAGTCCATGCCCAAGGCATAATAAATGCTCCGCCCATAACCAAGGATAATAGATTGCCGATCAGGATTCCCAGGAAGACGCCTGTAAAGCCTCCCATCAGGCAGATCACTATGGCTTCAATAAGGAACTGACGCCTGATCACAATTGGAGTAGCTCCAATAGCTTTACGTATGCCGATTTCCCGTGTTCGCTCTGTTACCGAAACGATCATGATGTTCATCAGGGCTATCGCAGCTCCAATTAACGTGATTGCACCGATCACTATTCCTCCGATCCTGACAAATTTCAGGTTCTCAACAAGAGTTTGGGCAATTGCATCGCTCTTAGAGATTTCGAAATTATTTTCGTCATTGACCTTCAGGTTTCTGACGTTTCTGAAAAGGGCTGTTGCCTCACCTATAGCCGCCTCCATTTGGGCAGGATCATCACTCATAACCGAAATGGTATAGGATGGATTTGAAAGGGTCATTACCTGCTTTGCGCGAAGCAGGGGTATAACGCTTACTTTATCGCCGCCAAATCCCACACTGGAGCCTTTAGCTAATAATACCCCTATGATCCGGAATTTATTATTGCCAATGCTAATAACTTTGTTCACTGGATCCGTACCAGGAAATAAACGGGTTTTAATTTCATCCCCGATGATAACCACGCTGGTGCCGTAATCGAGTTCCGACTGAGAAAAATTACGGCCTGATGCGAGCTTGTAACCTGCGGACATCATATAGTTTTCATCAGCGCCCAGAACGGAAATATTGGGATTGGTCTTTTCATTACCGTACTTCACGGTTCCGCCGAAAGAAGCAAATACGTTAACGGAGATCACAGCAGGAAAATCAAAGCTTCGTTTAAATTCGGTCGCCTGGCGGTAATCAATAGCTTTATAACGTTTTGGCCTTTGTCCGCCTCCTCCTATCCTGATTCCTATGCCCCTGTTCCTTATCGTAAAGGAATTAGCGCCCATGCTGGAGAATGTATTATTCAGAGAGCCTTCTATGGCATCAATAGATGTAAGAATACCTACCAGTGCTGTTAATCCTATGGCGATGATAATGGCAGTCAGAAATGTACGGAGCTTATTGCCTTTTACGGATTGCATAGCTACCTTAACATTCTCAGAATAATTCATCTTCGCCATAGTATAAATATAAAAAGTCCTGCAAGTTTGACTGCAGGACTTTGTGATTTGTTACAATTTTTTTATTAAACGGCGAAAGATGTACCGCATCCGCAGGTGCTGCTGGCATTAGGGTTGCTAAATGTAAAACCCCGGGCATTCAGTCCATCCTGGAAATCAACCTGCATCCCAGCAAGGTAGAGGCCGTGTGCTTTGTGCATAAATACTTTAATGCCATCAATAAAATATTCCTGGTCACCTTCTTTCTGCTCGTCGAATCCTAAAATATAGTTCATGCCTGCACAGCCCCCTCCCTCAACTCCAAGACGCAACCCATAAGCTCCACCAAGTTCCTGCTGCTGAATAAGTTTTTTAATCTCTTTTTTTGCGCCGTCTGTAAGGGTTACAGGTGCTGTGGCAGCCGCAATTTCTGTACTCATAATTCTTTTAAAATGATATAACAAATATACGTGAAATTGCTCACTTTTGTTCTGGCTGCCGGCTTTTTGACCATCTGTTAACAAATACACCCATCATGGACCCAATTACTTACCTACTGGAAATATTGAAATTTACACTGGCAGGCCTGATCATATTCTTTACAGCTTGGTTCTTTGTCAAAACATATCTGGATCAGAGGTTTAATTTCAAAATTCTCGAAAGCAGGAAAGAGGGCCTTAAACACACTCTGCCACTTCGTCTTCAAGCTTATGAAAGAACAGTTTTATTCCTTGAAAGAGTTAATCCTGCAAATCTGCTGATCAGGCTTCATGTGCCGGGCATGAGCGCCAGGGAGATGCAGGCCGTTATAATTTCAGACATCCGGGCCGAGTATCAGCACAACATCTCTCAGCAGATCTATGTGCGTGATAATACCTGGAATGTGGTAAAAAAAATTAAAGAAGATACGATCAGCATAGTGAATAGTGCAGTAAATGTATTGCCTGAGCATGCAACTTCGGCAGATCTTAGCAAATCAATATTGATTCATCTGGCAGGACTTGAAACAGAAAACCCATATGATATAGCTCTGAGTATCGTTAAACACGATGTCCAGTCTTTATTTTAGTGATATGAGCGAAAAGAAAGTTTACACGTCCTCTGGAATAGAAATAAAAGAAGTTTACTCTGAGCCCCGAAAACTGGAGCAGCCTGGAGAATTTCCATTTACCCGTGGAATTCAGAAAGATATGTATAGGGGCAGGATGTGGACAATGAGGCAATACGCGGGCTTCTCCACTGCAGAGGAATCTAACAAACGGTATCATTATCTTCTCTCTCAAGGGACAACGGGCTTATCGGTAGCATTCGATCTTCCCACACAAATAGGATACGATTCTGATCATGATATGTCTGATGGAGAGGTAGGTAAAGTGGGCGTGGCTATAGATTCTTTGGAAGATATGGAAATTTTGTTTAAGGGGATTGATCTTCAGAAAGTTACCAGTTCCATGACGATCAATGCAACAGCTCCGATCCTTTTAGCGATGTATATCAGCCTTGCTAAAAAGCAAAATGCTGACTTGAGCCAGATTTCAGGCACCATACAGAATGATATCCTAAAAGAATATGCAGCGCGCGGCACCTATATTTATCCTCCTAAAGCATCCATGCGTTTGATCACAGACATTTTCGAGTACTGCAGCAGGGAGGTCCCGAAGTGGAATACCATATCCATTTCCGGTTACCATATCCGGGAAGCAGGTTCAACAGCGGTGCAGGAACTCGCTTTTACACTGGCGAATGGCAAAGAATATCTAAATGCAGCCTTAAGTAAGGGTTTAGATATTAATGTTTTTGCTAAAAGAGTGTCTTTCTTTTTTAATTGTCACAACAATTTCTTTGAGGAGATTGCCAAGTTCAGGGCTGCACGAAGAATGTGGGCGGAAATTACCAGGTCATTAGGCGCAACGCATCCCGGGGCGCAGAAGCTCCGTTTTCACACACAAACAGGAGGCTCGACATTGACTGCCCAGCAACCATTGAATAACGTGATCAGGGTAACAAACCAGGCAATGGCTGCAGTGCTGGGAGGGACTCAATCCCTTCATACGAATGGGTACGATGAGGCGCTTTCCTTGCCTACTGAAGCCGCAGCAAAGGTTGCTCTACGTACCCAGCAAATTATCGCATTTGAAAGCGGTGTTACTGATACGGTCGATCCGCTGGCAGGGTCCTATTTTATTGAGTCGCTCACGGATGATATTGAATCAGCTGCCTGGAAGTACATTGATATTATCGATGCGAAGGGGGGATCTGTGGCGGCTATTGAAGAAGGTTATATCCAGAATGAAATAGCAAATTCAGCTTACCAGTATCAGAAAGATATTGAAAGTTCCGGGCGCATCCTGGTAGGTGTAAATAAGTATCTGGACGCCCAGGGCTTGAGCCCTGAGGTATTTCGCGTAGACGATTCGATACGTAAATTACAGATGGATAAACTTACAAAGCTTAAGTCAGAGCGCGATGCGTCGCACGTGGAAAAAGCGTTGTCCGCACTTTCTGTTTCAGCCCGGGATGGCAGTAATACGATGCCTCATATCCTTGCTGCTGTTGAGGCTTACGCCACTCTCGGAGAGATTGCCGATATTCTCAGAAGGGAATTCGGGGAATATTAATAGCTATAGGAGAAGGTTATGAGTTGCCGGTTGCCAAAGCATAAAAATATCTGAGATGCCGCTGGTCTGAAGAACAAATTTTATTGCCTGGCCATTGATTGCTGCACCCTTATACTTTCATCGTTAAACCGCACGAAAAAAAGGGCCTGAAAAGACGCCGAAAGCCTCATAAATCCGACAGTTTTCGCGGGTGTAAATCGGGGCCGAATTGATTTTATTTTTCAAAGAAAAACCCTCCAAAAAATAACTTATTCTTCTGAGATACAATTGGTTAAAACTAATTTCGAAATTTAGTTTTTTAATCGGATTTTTTTCTGAATATTCGATGTTCCAAAGAGTTATTAACATTTCTCACGGCATCGGTTGTAAATCAGATTATTAGTAAAATTATATGGAAATAACTTGTACACATGTATGGAATAACTGCCTCCAGATCATCAAGGATAATATCCCGGCTCAGAGTTTTAAAACCTGGTTTGAGCCTATAAAAGCCTTACGTCTAGAGGGTAACGTGTTAACTATACAGGTGCCGAGTTTGTTCTTTTACGAGTGGCTGGAAGAGCATTATGTCGGACTGCTCCGGAAGACTGTAAAAAAGCAGTTGGGAGAGGAGGGAAGACTTGAATATAACATCGTTGTGGAAAAGTCTTCGAACAGTATTCCATATACGACCAATATGCCTTCAAATGGCAACGGCGCAGAGGGCAAAAATCAGTCGATGCCCATGCCGATCTCTTTGAATAAAGACATCAAAAATCCCTTCGTAATTCCGGGATTAAAAAAGCTTCAGGTCGATCCTCAGCTAAACCAGAACTATACTTTCGAGAATTTTATTGAAGGTGACTGCAACCGCCTTGCCCGTTCGGCCGGATATGCTGTTGCAGGTAAGCCCGGTGGTACGTCATTTAACCCTTTAATGATCTACGGGGGAGTTGGTTTGGGAAAGACCCACCTGGCCCAGGCAATAGGTAATGAGATCAAACGTACACTCACCGATAAACTGGTTCTGTATGTATCCTGTGAAAAGTTTACGCAGCAATTTGTTGATGCTTTAAAAAATAACAATATTAACGACTTTGTGAATTTCTACCAGGCAATGGATGTCCTCATCATGGATGATGTGCATAATTTCGCCGGAAAAGAAAAAACACAGGATATCTTCTTTCATATTTTCAACCACCTGCACCAGTCCGGTAAGCAGCTTATTATAACTTCCGATAAACCGCCAAAAGACCTTTCCGGCCTTGAGGAACGCTTACTCTCAAGATTTAAATGGGGCTTATCTGCAGATCTTCAAATTCCTGACCTGGAGACCAGGATGGCAATTCTTAAGAAGAAGATGTATTCTGACGGTATCGAGCTACCGGGCGAAGTTATTGAGTACGTGGCCCACAACATAGACAATAATGTGCGTGAGCTGGAAGGGGCCATGGTATCCCTGTTGGCCCAGTCTACCCTGAACAAGAAAGAAATAGATCTCAACCTGGCCAAATCAATGCTTAAAAATTTCATCAAGAACTCCAGCAAGGAGATCTCCATGGAATATATCCAAAAGCTGGTCTGCGAGTATTTTGAGGTGCCCATTGAAATGGTTAAATCAAAAACACGGAAACGTGAGATCGTTCAGGCGCGCCAGATATCAATGTATCTTGCTAAGCTTCATACCAAAACCTCATTGAAATCAATAGGGGCATTCTTTGGGGGACGTGATCATTCTACTGTTATATATGCCTGCCAAACTGTTGATGATCTTATAGATACAGACAAAAAGTTTAAAGGATATGTAGCTGATATTCAGAAAAAGCTAAAAATGAGCTAAAGGAATTTCTTTGAAATATTAACCAGGATCCTGCAGGTGAACGCCTCTGGGATCTTTTGGTTATTAGGCGATAAGGCCAAGCTTTACCAGGGCATAAAAGATCCCGCTCGTATGCAATGCGTGTCCAAATTTATTATTTATGACAAGCTCTTTTAAAATCTCCAGACTGACAAGTTCAACGATTATTTCTTCTCCCTTGTCCAGGTTTTGATCAGCAACTTTCCTTCCACCTGTTGCTAAAAAACAATGCGTTTTATTAGTTGCGGTTGCCGGGTTAGCATATAATTCTGAGAGAAACTCCAAATGTTGAAACTCATACCCGGTTTCTTCAAGAAGCTCTCTGCGAGCCGCCTGCTCGGTACTTTCTCCTTTTTCTATACATCCTCCGGGAAGCTCTAACATCTCCTCTCCAGCGGCGTGTCTGTATTGTCTTACTAAAATAACTTCGTTATCTTCAGTCAGAGCAATTACATTCACCCAATCCGGGTATTCCAGTACATAATAATCAGGTATAACTGTTCCATCCGGCATCCTGCAGGTATCTACCCGCAAGGTTGCCCAGTCTGCTCTTACAAGATATTTTGATGAGATCCTTTCCCAATCGAGATTGCCCATATACGGAATTACATGAATCGGTAAAATACTGAAACTGAAAAAGAGTCGATGTTAAGCATCCAGCCTCGCAACTGGCAACCCGTAACTGGCAACTGATTTACCAGCTTCCGCTAGCTCCACCACCTCCAAAACTTCCTCCGCCAAAACCTCCGAAGCCGCCACCGCCTCCACCACCGAATCCACCTCCTCCTCCAGAGAATCCACCAAATCCGCCACCGCCACCGCGGCCTAATTGAGAGCCTAAAAGTAACCACCAGAATGGACTGGCACTACCACGGCCGCCAATAACCTGGCTTCCGCCGCTGCCCCCGCCTTTTTTTATCGCAAGCAGGATGATCACTATGAATATGACTATAAAAGGTATCATTCCGCCGCTAGACTTTTTACGTTTCTTGGGGGTATCGTTCTTATATTCTCCCTTTGTATAAGAAATTATAGCGTCTGTACCCTGGTTTATGCCGGCGAAATAATCGCCTGATTTAAAATTGGGTGTGATCTCATTTTCTATGATACGCCTGGCTATCGCATCCGGTAATGCGCCCTCAACGCCATAACCCGTTTGAATGGTAACTTTGCGATCGCCCAATGAAACCAGAAGAAGTACACCGTTATTATTTTCGGAACCTCCAATTCCCCAGCTTTCTGCCAGTCTTACGGCGTAATCAGCAACATCATATCCTTCAAGTGATTTAATGATCACTACCGCAACCTGAATGGAAGAAGAATCGTCAAACGCGACCAATTTTTGCTCCAGGCTACTTATCTGATCGGTACTTAGTGTCTGGGTATAATCATTTACTAACCTGGTTGGTTTTGCAGGAAAGGTTTGAGCAAATAGCAATGAGGTTAATAAAACAAACAGTGCGGTTAACAGAATATTTTTGAATTTCATTTCCAGCTTCGTTGTATTTGGTGTAGCATCCATTTATTTGCCATCCATGTAGGATATATCATTCGGAAGCTCATCTACATCACTGTCATGGTAAGGGAAAAAGCCCTGAAGCTGCTCGCCGGCAAGTTTGACCCCGGTAATAATCCCGCCTGCCAGGTCGCCGTTTTTAAAATGAGTAAGCATGGCCTCTTTGGTACTGTCCCAGAAATCGTGGGGAACAAGACTGTTCATACCTGAATCACCGATAATAGCAAACTGGTGATCACTCGTTGCGACATAAATAAGAACACCATTTCTTTTAGCGGTCTTATCCATGCCCAATTTCTTAAAGTAATTAGCTGCACGATCTAAAACAGGCTCACTGCACGTTTTCTCTATGCATATCCGGATCTCTCCGGATGTAAAACGCTCAGCTGATTCAACGGCATTGCTAATAAGCTGTTGCTCCTGTTCACTAAAAATTCCCATGGCTTAAATTTAAATCGCCGGAACCTGATTCCGGCGATTATTTATCAATATGAAGAATAATATAATTTCTTAGAATTCAACTTTAGGGGCCTTATTTGCTCCCGCGTCTGCCTTGAAATAGCCTTTTGTTTTGAAACCAAACATCCCGGCTGTCAGGTTATTTGGAAATGTACGGATCTTGGAATTATAGTCCTGTGTTACCGTGTTGAACTTTTGACGTTCAACGGTTATACGGTTTTCAGCTCCTTCCAGTTGCGACTGTAGTTCAAGGAAGTTCTGATTCGCTTTCAGCTCAGGATATGCTTCAACGGTTGCCAATAGTCTTCCTAAAGAAGAGCTTAACTGACCCTGGGCAGCCTGGAACTGTGCTATTGATTCAGGGGTCAGATTGGTTGGATCAACAGTAACTGAAGTTGCTTTAGCACGCGCCGCTATTACATCGGTAAGTGTTGTTTTCTCAAACTCGGCTGCCCCTTTAACGGAAGCAACAAGGTTAGGGATCAAATCTGAACGGCGTTGGTAAACGTTTTCAACCTGTGCCCACTGAGAAGTCACCTGCTCGTCTAATTGAACCATTGTGTTGTACCCGCATGAGCTCAAGGAAAGCACAGCGAAAAATCCAATAACAGTGAATATTATTCTTTTCATGTTTAAGAGTTTACTTTTTTAAATCTACATCATAGGACTCAATTTTCATACCTTTGTTACATCTCCTGGATAATACCGGGCAAAAATTATGATAAAAGAGATCGAATTGGTTCTTCTTCCGGAGCAGGCCGCCGATGAAAAAGCAATCAGGCAGGCGGCTTCCGAGGCTCTGAATATTGCATCAGGGCATATTAAACACATAAAATCTTTAAAACGCTCCATAGATGCCCGCGGCAAGAGAGTGGTGTACCGGCTAAAGGTCAGTGTTTACATTGATGAGTTACCAGTACCTGAAATATTTGCCGTTAATTATCAAAATGTCAGCGACAAAAAGCCAGTCTTGATAGTGGGCGCTGGTCCTGCAGGGTTATTCGCGGCGGTCAGATGTATTGAACTTGGCATGAGGCCCGTGATAATTGAAAGAGGGAAGGATGTAAAGCAGAGACGAAGGGACCTGGCTCTTATCAATAAAGAAGGTGTGATCAATACCGATTCAAATTACTGCTTTGGTGAAGGCGGCGCGGGGACTTACTCAGACGGAAAGTTATACACGAGATCTAATAAGCGTGGCGATATTCAATACATCCTGAAAGTCTTGGTTGCGCATGGTGCGACAGAAGATATCCTGGTTGATGCCCGTCCGCATATCGGAACCAATAAGCTTCCGGGGATTATCACATCCATCCGGGAAAGTATATTAAACGCCGGTGGCGACATCCATTTTGATTGCCGTGTTAGCGGCCTGATAATTTCCGGAAATAAAATAACCGGCGTTACTGCCGCTGAAAAGGAGTTTAAATCCGATGCTGTAATTCTTGCGACCGGCCATTCGGCAAGGGATGTTTATTACCTGCTGAAAAAGCATAATTTACAGATAGAAGCAAAGCCGTTTGCATTGGGTGTGAGAATAGAACATCCGCAGGAAATCATTGATCAGGCACAATATCATTGCACCATTCGCGACACCCATCTTCCCCCTTCATACTATAGCCTGGTAGACCAAGTTGATAATAGAGGAGTATTCTCCTTCTGTATGTGCCCTGGTGGAATAATTGCACCGTGCTCAACAGATCAGAACGAAATAGTGGTGAATGGGTGGTCGCCTTCCAAACGAAATAACCCCTTTGCCAACTCTGGCACAGTTGTTCAGGTTAACCTTGAAGATGTTCAGGGTGCAGCTGAAGATCCTTTTAAGCTTCTGAACTTTCAGGGCGAGATCGAAAAAAAGGCATTTATTGCTGGGGGCGGCCGTTTAATTGCACCAGCCCAACGCATGATCGACTTTGTCAATAATAAGATATCTACCGACCTGCCCATAAATTCATATGTCCCCGGTACAAACAGCACCGATTTGAGAACGGTTCTGCCTCAGTTTATTCATAGCCGCTTGCAAAAAGCTTTACCTTCTTTCGGGAAAAAAATGAAAGGCTATTTTACAAATGAAGCCATCCTTGTAGGCGTTGAGTCAAGAACCTCCTCGCCGATAAGGATCCCACGCGACAAAGAAACACTACAGCATACAGAACTTGCCGGCCTCTATCCGTGTGGCGAGGGAGCAGGTTATGCCGGCGGAATAGTGTCCGCAGCGATAGATGGCATGAACTGTGCGGAAGCAGTATTTAAAAATTTTAAGGAAAATTGACGCCAGCACAATTAAACAATCACAAAATGAAGAAAACACTCATATTAGGAGCTACCGATAATCCATCGCGCTACGCCAATCTTGCAGCTAACAGGCTTGTTGCAAATGGGCATCCGATAGTTAACATTGGAATAAAATCAGGCGTGGCCGCCGGGGTGGAAATTGAGAAGGCGGGCGAGATACATGCAGATTTAGATACCATCACATTATATCTTGGCCCCCAGAACCAGCCTCAGTATTACGATTATATCATTGACTCCAAACCCAAACGCATCATTTTCAACCCCGGAACGGAAAACCCGGAGCTGGAGGAATTAGCAGAGCAAAATGGTATAGAAACGCTGGAAGCTTGCACGCTGGTCATGCTATCAACAGGACAATATTGATCCGTAGAGACGCATATTGCGGCTCATAATTGTGCGTCTCTACATAATATTCTGATTGGTGATCCTCATTTCCTTCGGAAAATAATTATTCATTCTATTATCCAGCATCTTCGCCCATCCCAGCCCATATCCTTCATAACATATCAATACCCATCCCCTTTGTCCGGTTTCCAGTTTCAGATCGTAGCGTTTCAGGTAAGTTATTGCTTGTTCCCGGGTAAGATTAACCCGGGGTATGTCTTCGTTTAATATCAGGCTCATCGCGAACTCATGATTTGGAACGAGGTCCTTTCCCATAACCTTGCCGACGCGGATGCCGGACTTCTTAAGATAAAGGTTTGACTGCAGATATTGCAGGTCAGCTTCATGCTTCTTATTTATAGCAAATAGTTCATCGTGCAGGTCTAATATGCTGATGCCCTCGGATGCTTTCAGCCATTTATTGATGATTTCTTCACTCTTCTGGTTCGCCTTAACTTCCTTCGCCCTCCTGATCTGCGCTTCATTTTCAGCTTCGGTCTTGCGGAAACAGGCTATAAAGAAGCCTTCGCCTTTAACCTTATGAGGGTAGAATCGATAGCCATAACATGTATGTTTTTCCGACAGCGTTTCTTCAATTCCCCAGTCAGTTTCTAAAGGTATCTGAACCGTTGATAAGCCAAATGTATCACAGAGCCAATCCGAAATATCTTCATTCTCTTGCTTTGAATAAGAGCAGGTAGAATATATAAGCGTTCCATTTTGTTTCAGGGCCGGATAGACATCAGCAAGGATTCGCTGTTGCCTCTGACTGCACATTAACACAGCACTCTCAGACCATTCATTAATAGCGTCAGGGTCTTTTCGGAACATTCCCGAACCCGAACATGGCGCATCAACAACGACTGCATCAAAATAGGCTCCTAATCGTTTGAAATCCCTGGGATCGTTATTGCTTACAAAAGTATTCTCAGGCCCCCATTTGGTAAGGTTGTCAGTGAGTATAGGAACCCGGGTTTTGATAATCTCATTAGATAGTAGGAGGCTATCCTTGTTAATTAATGAACTAATCAATGTGCTCTTGCCGCCGGGAGCAGCGCAAAGGTCTAATACTTTAAGGTTACCTGAAAGATCGGTTGAATGTTTCAACACCTGCTCAAGAAACATGGATGAAGCTTCTTGCACATAATAACATCCTGCGTGGAATAATGGATCAGCAGTAAAAACAGGCCTTTCATCCAGGTAACGGCCAGTGCTGCACCAGGGAATCGTATTGGCATCGTTGAAACGATCAGATGGCTTGAAGTCATTCAAACGTACAGACGTAAGCTGTTCGCCACTTTCGTGGGATTTTATAAACTCTTCACCTTCAATATTATAGTTTTCGATTAAGGACCTGATAAACGAAGATGGGAGTTTGTTGCTCATAAGGTATTTGTAAGTTATACGTTGTAATGCGAATCAAGGGTTAACATAATCAAAAATAGAGGATAAAAAATAATAAAACA
>JBBJNR010000107.1:0-8756 GCA_037719315.1 Daejeonella sp. | reverse complement strand
ATAAGTGAAAAAATGCTAAAGAAAATTTGTTTTTAAAGACAGTACCTTAAACCAAGAAGGGGTTGTATTTTTTGCCGGACGGAGTCCTCTGTTTTATATCTGATTTAAGAGCGCTGGGCCGAACTCTTAACCAAGGGGGGGCTTGTGGTAGTTTTCATTATTATAAAAACGTTAGCGGCAATTCTGGACGTATACGCAGCAATCGTATACCGTTCCAGCTTTATATTTATACCACTCAAACATACATAAGAAAAATTTGGTAAATTTGAATAATGGAATTGATTGATAACCATATTGATAGTCTGACAGAACTTTGTAACACTTACAATGTCGATAAAATGTATCTTTTTGGTTCCGCTTTAAATTCTAATTTTAACGCTAAAAGTGATATAGATTTTCTCGTAAAATTCAAATCTATAGAACTATCCAAGTATTTTGAGAACTATATCGATTTCAAAGAAAACCTAAAAAGCTTGTTTGGTCGCGAAATTGATCTTGTAGAAGAACAAGCATTGAAAAATCCAATACTTATCAAATCGATAAACAGAACAAAAGAGCTTGTTTATGGATGAGAGAACTCTTAAATGGCTGTACGACATTAAAATTGCAATAGACGAAATTGATGGATACTTTCTAGAGCATCCAAAGGATTTTTTAAAATATCGTGAGAACCTAATGCTAAAAAGAGCGATTGAAAGAGACTTGGAAATCATTGGCGAGGCAATGAACCGAATTTTGACAAGAGATAATGAATTTCAGCAAAGAATCTCCAATGCCAAGTCAATAGTTGGCTTAAGAAACCAAGTAATTCATGCTTACGATAATATATCCGACGAAAATATTTGGTCTATATTGATTAATCATCTTCCAAAACTTAAACTAGAAATAGAAAAGCTAATTCAGGAAGCATAAACTTCCGCTAACAGCAGGTTTATTTATGACGGCTGATCCCGAACGCCCAGGACAAGCACGCTACCCGATCTGCTCTGTTTGTTATATTTGCCGGAAGAATATCGATTTGGTTTTTTTTATTCCCTTGTACTTTAGTTTGTCAATTCACTTCAGTTACGGGGCTGACCAGCAATTAACCCCGTCTTGGTTTTGAGTTCAGCGTAGCGCTCTTTAAATCATCGCATAAAACCGAGGACTCTGTCCGGCAACTAAGTAAAATCTCACATTAACAACTCTAAGGTCCTGGTTGAGCTATATTTAGTTATGGCAACAAGATACCGTTTTGGAGACAACAGCCTCCCACATTTTATAACGTTTAGGTTAGTAAACTGGATAGACGTCTTTAATCGTGAGGGCTGTTGCCGGACAGAGTCCTGATTTTTATATTAAGATTTATTCGTCCTGCGGAAGACCTTAAACCAAGGGGGGGTGCGAACGTACGCAATGTCAGATTTTGACCATATTAACCGGAGGCTGGATATCATCCAGACAAATCAGGAAATGATCCTGGTTCGTATCAATGATCTTGCTCTAGCTATAGCAGGTTATAATCCGAAGGACTGGATTGATTCCTTGGAGGTGCAGGAGATATTGCATATCAGTGCCAGCACGCTCTATCGAAGGCGTAAAAAGGGCGATCTGGTTCCACGCCCTATAGGAGGAAGTTACCTCTATTATGCTCCTGACATCTACAATCGTAGAAACCATTTCCTGAAGTAATTTCATAGTTCCATTTGACTGTTTACACAGATTCCAGGAAGGCTGGAATCTCCCTATTACCGTAAAAAGTTTTGTCATCCGATAGCTATCGGATCCAGCGAAAGCTCAATGTCATTAAGTTAGAGATACGTAGTTCGTTGATTATGCAAAGAGGTGGCGGCTTTTGCCGCCATGACAACGCATTGTTGGGAGAATGGGAGATTCCGGCGCAGAGGCCGGAATCTGTCTACAACAATGGAAATGCTTTGAAAAGCAAAAACTTCGTTCAGTTGTATTTTAGTAGCGTTATTTGTACATCCTATTCCGGCCTCAGAGCCGGAATCTCCTAAATTCTAAAACCAATTTGTCATCGCGGCGGAGGCCGCGACCCCTAGTTTCAATTACCCTGATTTCAAAAACGTTCAGCTACTTTGCCCTTAACATAATGACATTGGGCGGAGGCCGCGACCCCTTTTTCAATAAGCGTCTAGATGGATTTCTTCTTAACTAAATGACCATGGGCCAGAACCGCCACTTCCTTAGCCTAATGACATTGGGCGAAAGCCGGAACCTTCCCAATCCTCATCCTGCTACCTCCCTCGTATCAAGTAGTGTCCAAGTTCGTACCATGTTCGTACAATATTTGCCTGGCAGTACTCTAAAGGGGGTGTTATACGAACATCGTACGAAGAAGGTACGAACAAAACCTAATAATTATCCAAATCCGAATCCAGTTTTGACCGGTCAACCGGTCAATTTCGGTCAATTTCGGTCAAATTTTCGCCTGTTCAGGGCGTCTTCCCAAGTTTGTACTGTACCGGTAAACAAACAATTCATTTTTTACACTTAAAATTTAAAAATTATGGGAAAATTCATTAAAGGAGTTTTAGGCGGCTTTTCCGGAAAGGTTGGAACCGTCATCGGGAGCAGCTGGAATGGGATCGACTACATGAGGAGCCTTCCCAGGCCGTCCTCAAAGGCGCCCACCGACCTACAGCTCATTCAAAGAGCAAAATTCGGTTTTGCTAATGGCTTCCTCGGTCCGGTCGGATCGCTGATCAACCTGGGTTTTAGAAGCCAGGCGGTTAAGAAAACTGGGTTTAACATGGCGATTGCCCATGTTATTGCCGAAGCACTAACCGGAACATACCCCGACTTTGACATCGATTACACCAAAGTTTTGTTCAGTAAGGGGCCTCTGGAGGTGGTATGGAACACGGTTGCCACGTCATCTGAAGCGGGGGAGATAACTCTCGCCTGGCAGGACAACACCGGTATAGGCACCGCCAAAGCAACAGATAAAGTTGTAATCCTGATTTACAACCCGTCTAAGTCAAAGTTCGTGTACAGCATTGAAAACGGAGCCGCCCGAAGTGCAGCAACGACCACACTAGCCGTACCCGATGCATTTTCCGGCGATACCGTTCAGATCTGGATCGCAACGATGACACCGGATAAAGCAACCTTCTCCACCAGCATGCATGCGGGTACAATTGAAGTGGCCTAATTAACCAGGCTTGGGGATTATTAAAACCCTGTCCTTGCGGGTTGGTACGAAGCAATCTAATGTGGGATTGCTTCGTTCCCTCGCATTGACAAGGATAAGGGCCTATCGACAATAATTGACCATGTCATTTAAACAAAATAAAAACAAATAAAATGAAACTCATTCAAAAATACCACCACCCTTTGCTTTTTCCTTTAAGAAAGGAATTCACGGGTATACTAGTAGTTGTTATAGCCTTTTTCCTATTCCCATACATCATTCGGAAACTGGATGTTAGCGCTGCAGCAATCGATCCGGGGATTATTAGTGCTGTTATCCTGTCTGCATTAGCCATTCTTATTTTCAAAGCCCTGACCTGGTGGCTTATCAAAGTGATCTGGCCTGTGTTTGCCGACTACTCGGAACGCCAGTTCGAAAGCAATTTCAGGTCAATGCAATCCGGGCAGAAAGTGTACATCTACCTCGGCTTCTATTTGCTAATCCTCTATGCATTTGTAATGGTCTTAACAGCGCTCATTTAAACCAGTTCATTAAACCTAAAGATAGAAATCATGGCACAACAACGAGGCCTTCTATATCCCATATCCGGCAGGATTGGTGATAAAATATATTGTGTTCGAAATGGCGTTCAGTATTTAAGATGCCTGCCGACGAAATCAACCCAAGCTCCAACCGAAAAACAATTGATCCATAGGGCAAAATTCTCGCTAATAACAGGTTTCCTTTTTCCAATCAGATCGGTTTTGAATGAAGCTTACCGGAGAATAAACCCCAAGAAAACAGGCACGAAAATGGCCTTCAATCAAATCCTGCAGCATGCCCTGATCGGCAAATATCCAAACTTTGAAATAGACTATTCCAAAACCAACCTGGTTCGCGGAAACCTGAATCCCCCGCGGGGCACCATGACCTATGTCGCAGGGTCGAATGAATTAGACTTTAGTTGGTTAGAAGCTAACCCATACATCGACAAGCTAAACGATGAGTTGTGGCCTCTTATCCACTGCAGCGCTCTAAATGAATTCTGGTACGACCTCAGCCTGGGTATTCGCCGTGGCGACGAATTCTGTACCATCCGGATACCGGAATTTTTTATAGGACACGAAATCCAGGTGTGGCTTGCTTATCGTTCAAACGACCGGCGAGCGTTTTCCGACAGCAGATACATGGGAAAAGTACTAACACATCAAATCAAACGATCATGAAAACATTCAATCAACATCCTGACACATTAATCCTGCTTGCAATAAAGTTATCGGTCTTTTATATTCTTTGCCTTTTCGTAATCAATGGCCATTATGCTAAGGCGCAACCAGTACATCTTAAAGATGAGATCAATCGAACTAGTAGCCTGCAACAAAAAGTCCGTAATATCTATACCTCACAACTAGGCATTCGCGAAAAGCAGCCAAACGCAGGCCCCGCAGTAGAACAGTATCTACGTTATGTAAACCTTCCGAAAGGAAATCCCTGGTGCGCAGCATTTGTATGCTGGGTATATGGACAGGCGGGGGTAGGGAATCCGAGGACGGGGTGGTCGCCAGATTTGTTTCCTGATAGTAAAGTGGTTTGGCAGAGGGCGGAAAGCGGAAAGCTGAAAGCTGAAAGCGGCAAGGCGCATATTTTTCAGCAGATCCTCACAAGTGAAATAAGCAGCAAGCTTAAGACAAATCCTACGGTAGCCAGGCAACCTGCCTACCGGACAGGCAGGCTGGCAACTGGCAACAGGCAACTGATGGAAGCTACTCCCTCTACCGGCGACATCTTCGGCCTCTTCTTCGCCGAAAAAGGTAGGATTGCCCACGTCGGCTTTATCGATCAATGGGATGGAACGTGGCTAACGTCCGTTGAAGGAAACACCAACTTTAAAGGAAGCAGGGAGGGGGATGGCGTTTACCGAAAGCGGAGATTGGTGCGGTCGGTTTATAAGGTGGCGAGGTATGTGGAGTGGTAGGAGGAACAAGGAACAAGGAGCAAGGATCCAGGACTTCCACCGGACGTACCATACGGATCCGCCCAGCCTAACAACTGACAACTGACAACTGAAAACAGGCAACCGGCAACTGGCAACTAACAAACAACAATCAACAAAAAAAATATCAGCATGAAAAATAGATTTGAAATATCGGCCCTAATTCTCATCATCCTAACCCATTCTGCATGCCGCACCAGCAAATTTTCGAGCCGGCAACAAACTCGCCTCGCAGTAGAAGAACAATCTGATATGAAAAGCCGTGTACGGGAAGTCAATCGTTATGTACGCTCCGAAACGATAACCGACTCAAGCGGGCAAAGCTATCAACTGACCATTTTCCCGGCAGATACATTTAAATTCTCCCTGCAAAATGGTTTTATTGGCAAAGCATCGAAAGTGGTTGTAAAAGGTTTCAGTAACCAACTAATCCGCATATCCGATACCTCCACATTTTCGGGTTCACTAACTTCTGAGACGGAAGGGAAAATGACGAGAGAAGTAACGGCTAAAACCGGGAACAGGTCTACTTCGGTGGAAAGGAAAGGATTTATGTGGAAAGGGATTTGCCTCGGGCTGATTGTGGGGCTGATTATTCTGGGTATATGGCGGAAATTCAAGGGATTTCGGGTGTTCCCACGGTGATGATATCTACCGTTAACTAATTTAAAAGTGCATATAAATGCGCTAATGAACGAATTTGACTTTCATCATGTATTTTTATATATCTAAGTTTATGCGCATGATATGGTTATATACGTATATTTGTATCATGAAAGCGAAATTAAATTTAACAATAGAGCAGGATATTCTGGATCAGATGAAGCAATATGCATTACGTCAGAAAACAAGTATCTCTGAAATAGTTGAAGATTATTTCAGGGTGATAACAATGCCAAAAAAGAAGGAAAGTTTTGTTGAATTAGTCAGAAGTCTAAAAAAACCGGATATTCCTGACGATCTTGATTTGAAAAAGGAGTATTACGAGGCTAAGGGTAAAAAATATGGCCTCTAAGATCTTTCTTGATGCCAATATTATCCTGGAGTATATTTTGCGAAGAAAACAAGCGGAAATAGTCGATTCCTTATTTGTTGAAATAGAGAATCGGAAATACCGGGCTTTTACCTCTGTCTCCGTGATACAGATATGCAGTTATTGGATTGAAAAAAAATTTGGCACTGCGAAGGCAAAGCATATTCTTCTTACGTTATTAAATAATCTTATTATAATTGATGCTACGCAGGAATTCATTGTTACCGCGCTGCATTCGCCTGTGGAAGATATCGAAGATGCTCTGCAATACTATACTGCGATCCAGCATAAGATGGACTATTTTATAACTCTTGATAAGAAATTTATTTTACAAGCAATAGCCACTCTTCCGATCTGTTTACCAGCCGAGCTTATGGCTTTTGGTAAACATAAATGACTTTCAGGTCATGGAAGATGTTTTTTTTAAATTAGTATTATGGATTTTGGCCGTTTACCCGATAATGAATTCCCGCTGGTAGATTTTACATTGCCGGCAGATACAGCTTTAACAAAGCAGGTATTAAGCGAATCTAAGAAACTTGCAAAACTGCAGCTTTACGTAGGTTGCGCCAAATGGGGCAGAAAAGAATGGGTAGGGATGATCTATCCGCCCAAAACCAAGGAAGCTAACTTTTTGGATGAGTATGTGAAGCATTTTAACAGCATCGAACTGAATGCCGTGTTTTACAATATGCCTAAAAAGGAGCAGGTAAACGCCTGGCGTGAAAAGGCGGAAGCATCACGTTCAGATTTCAAATTCTTCCCTAAGTTCACTCAAAGCATAAGCCATATGAAACGGCTAAAGGGCGCTGAGGAGGTAACTTCGCAATATTTAGACAGCATCTCGGAGTTCGGAGATACACTTGGACCCGCATTTCTGCAGCTAAGCGATAATTTTGGGCCTAACAATTTCGATGTACTTAGAAATTATCTCGAACACTTACCTAAGGATTACGATGTGTTTGTTGAAGTGAGACATAAAGACTGGTATGCCGACCTGGCAGTCAGAAAAGACCTGTTCGAAATGATGCGTGATCTGAAGAAAGGATCGATCATTACCGACGCCAGCGGAAGGAGAGATTGTGTTCACATGGAATTAACAACCCCTGATGCGTTTATTCGATTTGTTGGTAATGGCTTACATCCTACAGATTTTAGCAGAATAGATAGTTGGGTAGACCGCCTGGCAGATTGGAAAGATAAGGGCTTAAATAAGATCTATTTCTTCCTTCATCAGCAGGATGAAAAGGATACCCCTATACTGGCTGACTATACCATCAAAAAGCTTAATGAAAAACTAGGCACCGATCTTGCTCGTCCCGGACTTATAGAACGTTCAACTTTATTCTAACAAAAAACGCCGTTGGCATTTAACCCACGACGTCCTTGTTTTTTGCTCTTTGTTCCTTATTCTGCGAGCACCTTCGTTACCAACGCTGCTGCTTCTTTCAACAAAATAGCTGAGTAAACCTGTAAGCCAGACTCATCAATCAGCTTTTTAGCTTCTACAGCATTTGTTCCCTGCAAACGTACAATAATTGGTACCGGAATGTTTCCGATCTCCTTATACGCATCGATAACACCCTGAGCGACACGGTCGCAACGTACAATACCTCCAAAAATATTGATCAAAATGGCTTTGACATTCGGATCTGACAAAATGATATTAAATCCTGCCTTAACGGTTTCAGCGTTTGCAGTTCCACCAACATCCAGGAAGTTTGCCGGCTCACCACCTGCAAGCTTAATGATATCCATAGTCGCCATGGCAAGTCCGGCTCCGTTTACCATACAACCCACGTTACCGTCAAGCTTTACATAATTCAGGTTTGATTTACTGGCTTCAACCTCAGTAGGATCTTCTTCGTTGGTATCACGCATGGCTTCATACTCCTTATGACGGAAAAGCCCGTTATCATCCAGGTTAACCTTTGCGTCAACAGCCAGGATCTTATTATCTGAGGTTTTTAATACCGGGTTGATCTCAAACATTGCCGAGTCAGTAGAATCGTATGCCTTATATAAGGCCCCTATGAATTTGGTCATGTCTTTGAAGGCATCACCGCTTAAACCGAGGTTAAATGCGATTTTACGGGCCTGAAAGCCTTGTAAGCCAACTTTGGGATCAATCTCTTCTTTGAAAATCAAATGAGGCGTATGCTCTGCGACCTCTTCGATATCCATCCCGCCCTCCGTGGAGTACATGACAATGTTGCGGCCCTTAGCACGGTCGAGCAGCACACTGATATAAAATTCTTTTGTTTCACTTTCACCCGGGTAATAAACATCCTGGGCTACCAAAACCTTACTTACTTTTTTACCTTCTGGTCCGGTTTGAGGAGTGATAAGCTGCATGCCGATAATCTGACCTGCTTTTTCTTTTACTTCATCAAAATTTTTAGCAAGCTTAACGCCTCCGCCTTTACCGCGTCCGCCGGCATGGATCTGCGCTTTAATTACTACCCAGTCGGAATTGAATTCCTTTTTAAGAGTCTTGGCGGCTTCCACGGCTTCTCCAACTGTATGCGCTACAATGCCCTCCTGAACTCTGACACCGAAGCTTTTTAATATTGCTTTACCCTGATATTCGTGAA
>JBBJNR010000029.1:0-38031 GCA_037719315.1 Daejeonella sp. | reverse complement strand
CAAGTCTATCTATTGTGCTTTGTATTCTTGTAGGAGTACTTTTATGGAAATTCGTCATGGGCGATCCATCGAACTTTGAAGGCGGCGATCCTGAGAATGGCCACCCTCTGCCGGGTAATTATTTCGGAATGGTTTACAAAGGAGGATATGTAGTTCCAGTATTGATGGGCCTGTTTTTAATGGTAATTGTATTTTCTTTTGAGCGTTTCTTCGTGATCAGCAAAGCAACAGGAAAAGGAAATATTGATGCTTTTGTCAAAAAGATCCAGTCATTTATTGGTGCAGGCAACATCGATTCAGCAATTGCCGAGTGTGATAAACAAGAGGGTTCAGTAGCTAACGTGATCAAATCCGGACTAAAAAAATACAAGGAGATGGAATCTGAAACTAAAATGGATACCGAACAAAAATGTCTTGCTATTCAAAAGGACATAGAAGAAGCAACTGCTTTGGAAATGCCTATGTTAGAGCAAAACCTTACGGTTATAGCAACCCTGGTATCAATTGGTACTTTAATGGGTCTCTTAGGAACGGTAACAGGTATGATCAAGGCTTTTGCGGCATTGTCAACAGCAGGTTCCCCGGATCAGGCAGCGTTGGCAAATGGTATCTCGGAGGCGCTTATCAATACCGCAACAGGTATTGCTACTTCTGCCCTGGCAATCATCATGTACAACTTGTTTACTTCTAAAATTGATAAACTTACCTATGCCATTGATGAAGCAGGTTTCTCAATTGTTCAGACGTACGCCAGTACACATAAATAAAAAAATATTCCGGACTTTGTGGAAAGTCCGGAATATTTGCATCTATATAGTAATTCAATATTAAACTTTATAAACTAAGCAATGCCAAGAATTAAAGTTGCCAGAAAAAGTACAGCGATCGACATGACAGCGATGTGCGACGTGGCGTTTTTGTTGCTTACGTTCTTTATCCTTACAGCAACAGCCCGTCAGCCGGAACCGCTACCAGTGGATACCCCGGCTTCGACAGTTAAATTTAAATTGCCGGATACAGATATCGCAACATTGACCATCGGCCAGGACAAAGTATTTTTTGGTGTTCCGGGGCAGCCCATCCGTGTGCGCACCCTTGAATTAATGGGCGAAAAATATAACATGCAATTCAGCGAAGAAGAAAAACTAAGATTTTCATTAATTGAAAGCTTTGGAGTTCCGGTGGGTAACTTAAAACAGATCATCATGCTGAAAGGGGATGACAGGAATAAAGAAGGCCTTCAGCCGGGTATACCTGTAGATTCTGTCGGCGCTAATCCTTCTGAATTACACAATTGGATTTATTCTGCCAGGGTTGCTACTAAGGAACTGCATAACGTTGAAATGCGGGTCAGCATTAAAGGAGATTCCAAGGAAGAGTATCCCTCTGTGAAGAAAGTCATAGGTATCCTTCAAAGTCAGGGTGTAAATAAGTTTAGCCTGATCACTTCGCTGAAAGCAGATGAAAAATAATTCGTATAATTTAATTAAATAAAAAAACGATGGCAGAATTAGATACCTCCGGCGGGGGTAAGAATAAAGGCGGGAAGGTTAGAAGCAAGAAGCAGTCTACACGGGTGGATCTAACCGCAATGGTAGATTTGGCTTTCCTTCTGATCACATTCTTTATGCTTACCACCACATTGGCAAAACCTCAGGCAATGGATGTTGCTATGCCGGATAAAGACGAAAAGGATCAACAGGAGCTAACTGTTGCTGATAATAGAACAATGACGATACTTCTTGGCGCGAATAATCGTTTAGAATGGTATATGGGTCAGGTTACTAATCCATTAACGCCTCCCCAGGTGGATAACTTTGGCAGAAACGGCATTAGGAAAGCTTTATTGGAGTACTCCAAAAAGGTGATTGCATCAACAGGTGATCCGAAAAAGGGATTAATTGTTTTGATTAAGCCAAGTGATCAATCAAACTACCGCAACTTTGTCGATATTCTGGATGAAATGAAGGTTTCAAATATAGCTCAGTATGCTGTTGTAGATATTTCAGATCCCGATATTGGTTTATTAAAGCGAGACGGTCTTTACAAATAAATAAGTTAACACAATTATAAACCCTCTAAAGGAAAAATTATGCTAGGGTCAAAAATAGATTTATTCAACCCGCAATGGCTTGATGTGGTGTTCGCCGGTAGGAATAAAACTTATGGTGCGTATGAGTTGAGGAGAGATAACTCTAAAACGACAAGTCGCGCGGTGATCATTGGCTCAGTACTTTTTATAGTATTGGTTTCATTGCCTCTGATCATTCGCTATATTTCCGGGATATTACCGGAAGCAGAAAAAGAGAAGATCACGGAAGTGGTATTACTTCCTCCTCCTCCAATCAATAAGGAAGAGCTTCCGCCGCCGCCGCCGGAGCCGCCTAAGCCAAAGATCGACCAGGTGAAATTCCCTCCTCCGGTAGTAGTACCTGCTGAAGAAGTGCGGGATGAAGAGCCGCCAACAGTGGAAGAGCTTAAGGTTTCTGACCCTGGTCAGAAAACGATCGAGGGTGATCCGAATGCGGAGATCAAGATCGACGAACCTGTTGGGGAAGCTCCGAAAGAAGTTGCTGTAGTTGAAGATAATAGTATCAAGGATTTCGCCAGCGTTGAAGTATTACCTGAGTTTGCTGGTGGTATGGCGGGATGGGGTAAATACCTTCAGAAAAACCTGAAATATCCTCCGATCGCTCGTGAAAATAACATTACAGGCCGTGTAATTATGAGCTTTGTAGTTGAGAAGAATGGTCAGTTAACAGATATCAAGGTACTGAGAGGTATCGGTGGTGGCTGTGATGAAGAAGCCAAGCGTGTTTTAGCTAATGCTCCTGCCTGGAAGCCGGGTATACAAAATGGACGTCCGGTTCGTGTTGCTTACACTATGCCAATATTTTTCCAGTTGGCTGGACAGTAATGTCGTTCATCAAAGAACAAGAGAAAATACAGAAATCGCCCGCAAAGCGATTTCTGTTTATTTTAGGCCTTGGGATGTTCACACTATATTTCGTACTTGGGATCATTATTATGTTTTGGAAGGATTTTCCAATCGACATGTCCCAGGGTTATAGAATTGCGTTCGGGGTATTGTTAATAGGCTATTCCTTTTTAAGATTTGTGCGTTTACTTCGCTCTTAATCCATTTTATGTATAAGTCAATTGCTTATTCTGCTGCTTTTTGTATTTTTTTACTGGCTTCATGCCAGCCGAAAAAATCAGAGGTGCAGTCTTATACAAGCGGCAAGGAGAAGATCCTTGTGGATGAGTCGCTGGCCCCTATCGTAGAAGATCAGGCCTATGTATTTGAGAGTTCGTATTCTGATGCCAGGCTGGAACTGATCATGAAATCTGAGAATGAGCTGGTCAATATGTTTCTTGAAGATAGTGCCCAGGTGGCGATAATGTCGCGATTGCTTAGCTCTGACGAGCGCAAACATTTTGAAAATAAGAAAATTGAGATCCGCATAAATCGTTTTGCCGTTGATGGCATTGCGCTAATTATTCATGATTCAGCAAGGGATTCGACAACAACCGTAGAAGACCTTATTAAGGTATTAAAAGGAGAGAATTCCAGTATTGTCAGCCTTGTGTTTGATAATGCAAATTCGAGTACGGTAAGATACTTTAAGGAACTGGCCGGCGTTAAAGAACTACCTGCTAAGGGCGTTTACGCTATGAAATCAAATTTGGAGGTTATTAAATATGTCCATGATAATCCGGGGGCAATTGGTGTGGTAGGGGTAAACTGGATGGTTCAGCCGCCGGTGGATTTGGAAAAGCAGGTTAGCGCTTTGAAGATATTAGGAGTAAAGAACCTGGCGGGTAAACCGGGATCAGATGCTTACTACAAGCCTGATCAAAACGATATCGCTTTAGAGTTATATCCACTCATCAGGTCTTTGTATATAATTAATTGTGAAGGCGGCGCAGGTTTGGGCACAGGATTTGCATCTTTTATTGCAGGAGAACGGGGTCAAAGGATTGTACTAAAATCGGGACTTTTACCTGATAGTATCCCTTCCCGGGAAATTAATATTATTAAACAAATTAAATAAGATGAACATGATGAACAAGGCAGTTAAGATGACCCTCGGGTTGATGTTGGTAGGTTCAGCAGTTTTTGCACAAAGTTTAGCTGAAGCCCGGAAAGCCATAGATGCGGAGCAGTATCAAAAGGGTAAAGCGATTTTAAAGACATTAACAAGCTCTCAAGCTACAAACGCTGAAAATTTTTTCTATTTAGGTAATCTTTACCTGACAACCAGTTCTCTTAATGAGAGGCCTGATTATATCGATTCGGCGAAAGCTTCATTTGAGAAAGGTGCAGCAGCGAATGCTGAATATGCTTTAAATTTTGTCGGGCTTGGCGCTGTCGAGCTTGCTAAAAAGGGCAACCCTAAAGTGAACTTTGATAAAGCGATGTCTCTGACCAAAAAGAAAGATCATGTCACTGATCTTTATATCGGGAAAGCGTATACTTACGCACCGGTTCCGAATGTTCCTTTAGCGTTAACGCATCTGGAAAAGGCAAAGTCCCTGAACGAGAAAGATGCCCAAATATTTTTAGCCTTAGGTGATGCATATCGCGCTCAAATGAAGAGCAGCGAGGCATTCAGCGCATACAGGACTGCATTTGACCTGGATAAAACATTACTGAGATCTAAAGTTGAGTTAGGCAAAATCAATAAATTGTCTAAAGCTTTTCCGGAATCCATAGCAGAATATAACAGTGTGGTTGCTCTTGATGCGAATTATGGCCCGGCTTATCGTGAATTAGCTGAGACTTATTATTTATGGTCATTTACATCCCAGAAGGAATATGAGAATCGCATGAAACAGGCTTTAAGTAATTACGAGAAATATATGGATCTAACCGATCGCTCCTTAGATTCCCGTTTGCGTCACTCAGCCTTTTTATATCTGACGAAGGATTTCAAAGCCCTGGAAGTAGAAGCCAATGCAATGGCTAAGATTGACAAAGTAAATCCAAGGGTATTGCGTTACCTGGCGTATTCAGCGTTTGAAAATGGTAATTACGCAGTGTCATCCCAGGCTTTAAAAGATTTCATGGCTAAAGTAGAGCCTTCACGTTTGATTTCGCAGGATTATCTGTACCTGGGAAGGGCGCAAATGAAAGATAGCACTCAAATGGTACAGGGAATGGCTAATATTACAAAGGCTGTGGAAATGGATTCTACGAATGCAGCAGTGATGGGTGAGATAGGTTTGGCTTTATATAAAGCAAGAAAGTATACTGAAGCCGCCAAGGCTTATGAGATATCTGTAAAGAACCCGGAAAGGGCATTGCTTGATTATTTCTACCTTGGATCATCGTATTACTTTGATTACGGCGCACAGAAGACAGCTAATATGAGTCCTCCCCGCGATTTACTTGTTAAAGCGGACAGCGCTTTTAGCTACCTCGTTCAGCGTGCCCCTACAACCAAGGAAGCATGGCAATTTAGAGGACGGATAAACCGTCTCCTCGATGGTGATAGTGATGCTCAAGGCTTAGGTGTACCGTACTTTGAAAAGTACGTCGACATAGTAACGGTAGAAAAGCCAGAACTGGCTGCAGCAAATAGCAGAGGTTTAATCGAAGCTTATTCTTACCTTGGTTCTGTAGCGGCAAGAAGAGATGGTAATAATACAAAAGCCAAACAGTATTTCGATAAGGTGCTCGTACTGGATCCTAATGATACAACAGCGCAACAGGCGATCAAAGCCATTGGTGGCAGTAAGTAAAATATTGAATAGATAACAATCAGGAGCCTCTAAACATTGTTTAGGGGCTCTTTTTTATTATCTTTGCACCGTAAAATGTAAAAATGGAAGCTCAGAGCACAGCAGTAAATTACTTGCCAATAATTTTTCAAATGATGGTTGCTTTTGGTTTTGTGGCATTGACCATGACCATAACCCATTTGGTAGGGCCAAAACGCAAAACCTCAGATAAGCTGATTGCATTCGAATCTGGTATCAAGTCTGTGGGAAATGCCAGACAGCCTTTTTCAATAAAATATTTTCTGGTAGCTATTCTGTTTGTGCTTTTTGATATCGAAGTGATTTTTATGTACCCATGGGCCGTTAATTTCAGGGAATTTGGGGTGAACGGGCTGATTGAGATGTTCATCTTTATGGGAACTCTGTTATTAGGCTTCATCTATATCATTAAGAAGAAAGCGCTGGACTGGGAATGACATTTAGACTGGTTCTAAATAATGGTTTAGCTGATTGAAAACGTTAAATTTCTTAAATTTGCGGTTCAATTCCGGGTGCCTGAATTGACCTTTGCTGGAAAGATTATGAGTGATGTAAAAATAGTAGAAGCCCCTCCGGGTATTGAAGGATCAGGGTTCTTTGCAACATCGATGGAAAAGGTGGTCGGGTTGGCGCGGTCTCACTCCTTGTGGCCCTTACCATTTGCAACGTCATGCTGCGGCATTGAATTTATGGCAACCATGGGATCTCATTATGATTTCGCAAGGTTTGGTTCTGAAAGACCAAGCTTCTCTCCCCGTCAGGCTGATCTTTTAATGGTGATGGGTACGATCGCAAAGAAGATGGGTCCTGTTTTGAAGCAAGTCTATTTACAGATGGCAGAACCACGTTGGGTTATAGCAGTTGGCGCCTGTGCGTGCAGCGGAGGTATATTTGATACCTATTCGGTAATGCAGGGAATTGATGAGATCATTCCGGTGGATGTGTATGTTCCCGGATGCCCTCCAAGACCAGAAGCAATCATTGATGGTTTTAACAAAATCCAGGAACTTGTGCGGAATGAGTCTCTTCGCAGAAGAGAATCGCCGGAATATAAAGAATTATTAAACAGATACGGGATCCAGTAATGGGTAAATTAAGCAATCAGCAAGTTCTGCAAAGTATCAATCTCAGGTTTGGGGATCGCATATCTATTCCTTCGGAACCGTTCGGACTGCTAACTTTTGAAACTGCGGTAGAACATATAGCTGAAGTACTTCGGTTTCTTAAGGAAGATAGTGAACTTCGGTTCAACTATCTGACTGATATTACGGGTATTCATTTTCCTGAACAGGATTTTTCTATCGGAGTTATATATCATTTACACAGCCTTCAAAATAATGTTCGTGTCAGGATTAAAGTGTTCATGGACGGTAACGAACCTAAGATCCCTACCGCAACAAATTTATGGGAAGGCGCCAACTGGATGGAGCGCGAGACTTATGATTTTTTCGGGATCATATTTGAAGGGCACCCTAATCTAGTGCGAATTTTAAACGTGGATGAAATGACGGTTTTTCCGATGAGAAGAGAATATCCGCTGGAGGATCCAAACCGTGTTGATAAAAAGGATTATTTCTTCGGAAGATGATAAATCACCCAGTACTTACAGATAACGACCCCCAAAAGGAAACCATTACGTTAAATCTTGGTCCGACGCACCCTGCAACACATGGTGTATTTCAGAATATTCTGGAAATGGACGGAGAGCGAATCGTAAGCGGTGTTTCAACCATAGGATATATTCATCGTGCGTTCGAGAAGATCGCAGAACACCGACCCTTCTACCAGATCACCCCGCTGACTGACCGTATGAACTATTGTTCATCTCCTATCAATAACATGGGATGGCATATGACGGTTGAGAAACTACTTCAGATCCAGACGCCCAAAAGAGTTGATTATTTGCGTGTGATCGTTATGGAACTAGCGCGAATCTCAGATCACCTGATCTGCAATGGGATTTTAGGTGTGGATACCGGAGCTTTTTCCGGATTTCTTTATCTTATGGAAGAACGGGAGCATATTTATGAGATCTATGAGGAGATCTGCGGCGCCCGTCTGACGACCAATATTGGTAGAATTGGTGGATTTGAACGCGACTTTAATGATATTGCCTTTGCGAAAATCAAAAAATTCCTGGTAAAATTTCCGCCGATCCTGAAAGAATTCGAAACACTATTTAACCGTAACAGGATATTTATTGAGCGTACATCCGGTGTTGCAGCAGTAGATCCGGAAACTGCTTTAAATTATAGCTGGAGCGGACCCATTCTTCGGGCAACAGGCGTTGATTATGATGTGAGGGTAAATGAACCGTATTCGTCTTACGAGGATTTTGATTTTGAGATTCCGGTTGGAACTTCAGGTGATGTGTACGATCGCTATATTGTTCGGAATGAAGAAATGTGGCAGAGCCTGCGAATCATAGAACAGGCGCTGGAGAAAATAGAAAAAGAACCGAAAGGTGTATTCCATGCGGATGTGCCGGAATTTTATCTTCCTCCCAAAGAAGAAGTTTATAATAATATGGAGGCGCTTATCTACCATTTCAAAATTGTAATGGGCGAGATCGAAACCCCCAAAACAGAAGTTTATCATGCAGTTGAGGGTGGAAATGGCGAGCTGGGATTTTACCTTGTTAATGATGGCGGAAGGTCACCTTACCGGCTGCATTTCCGAAGGCCAAGTTTTATCAACTACCAGATGTATGCACCAATGAGTGCCGGTATGCTGTTGTCAGATGCCATTCTTAATATGAGTAGTTTGAACGTAATTGCTGGAGAATTAGATGCTTAGCGTAACCGAACATAAAGAAATTGAATTTTCATCAGACATGATCCGTCAATTTGATGAAATAATGACCCGGTATCCTGAAGGAAAGCACAAATCAGGCTTATTGCCAATTCTGCACCTTGTTCAGGCTGAATACGGCTGGGTAAGTCCTGAAGCGATGGACAAAGTGGCTGCTTACCTTCATATTCAGCCGATCGAAGTGTATGAAGTAGCAACTTTTTATACCATGTTTTTCCTTCGTCCACAGGGTAAATATATGCTCGAAGTATGCCGCACAGGACCATGTTGCCTCGTAGGAGCCGAAAAGATCATGAGCCACATTGAAAGCAAATTGGGTGTGAAGGAAGGTGAAGTTACCGCAGATGGTAAATTTAGCTGGAGAGGTGTAGAATGTCTTGCGGCATGCGGAATGGCTCCCGTTTTACAGATCGGACCAGAATATACTTTTTATGAAAAGCTGACAGAACAAAGTGTTGATCAACTGATAGAGGATTTAAAAAATAGGATATGAGAAATGAGATGTGAGATATGAGACGGGAAATTTTCTCAGGTCTCACATCTCATATCTCGCATCTAAAATAATATGGCGCGTAAATTATTATTAGAACATATTAATGTACAGGACATTCATACTCTCGATGTATATCGTCAGCATGGTGGATACCGCTCTGTTGAGAAGGCTTTAAAAACGATGTCGCCTGAAGCGATTGTGGAAGAAGTGAAAACATCAGGTTTGCGCGGCCGCGGTGGAGCTGGTTTCCCGACAGGTATGAAGTGGAGCTTTCTTGCTAAACCGGAAGGTAAAGAAAGATATCTTGTTTGTAATGCCGATGAATCGGAGCCAGGAACCTTTAAAGATCGTTATTTAATGACTTATATTCCTCATCTTTTGATCGAGGGTATGATCGTTTCCAGCTTTGCTTTAGGGGCCAAAACATCCTATATATATGTGCGTGGTGAAATGATGCCGCAGATACGGATACTGGAACGCGCGATCGCTGAAGCAAAGAATGCAGGGTTTTTAGGTAAGAATATTTTGGGATCAGGATATGATCTAGAGTTGTATGTGCAGCCGGGTGGAGGAGCATATATCTGTGGAGAAGAAACTGCCCTGATCGAATCTTTAGAAGGTAAGCGTGGTAATCCCCGTATAAAACCTCCTTTTCCTGCTATTTCAGGAGTTTGGGCTTGCCCTACAGTGGTAAATAACGTGGAAACGATTGCGGCTGTTGTACCGATCATTAATGATGGAGGAGAAGAATATTTCAAAATTGGTATTGGCAGAAGTACTGGAACCAAGCTGATCTCGGCTTCAGGGAATCTGAATAAGCCAGGGGTTTACGAAATCGATCTTGGAGTTCCAGTAGAGGAGTTTCTTTATTCTGATGAATACTGTGGTGGAATTGCAAATGGTAAACGGTTGAAAGCCGTGGTTGCAGGCGGATCATCAGTTCCGATCCTTCCGGCAAACCTGATGCTTAAGACTATAAATGGTGAAGCTCGTCTGATGAGTTACGAATCATTGGCCGATGGTGGATTTCAGACTGGGTCTATGTTAGGTTCCGGCGGGCTGATCGCATTCGATGAGGATCAGTGTATTGTACGAAATACCTGGAACTTTGCTCGATTTTATCATCACGAAAGCTGCGGACAATGTTCTCCATGCCGCGAGGGCACCGGCTGGATGGAAAAGGTATTACACCGGCTTGAATACGGGCATGGTAAAATGAGTGATATCGACCTGCTGGTTGATGTTGCTAAAAAAATTGAAGGAAATACTATTTGTCCGCTTGGAGACGCCGCAGCATGGCCGGTGGCAAGTGCAATACGTCATTTCAGGGATGAATTTGAATGGCATGTGAGCAATCCAAAGGAAGCGATGGAGCGGAATTATGGTTTAGCAAAATATGCTGATCCTCTTTCCGATTTAGAGGAAATAGGTCAATGACAGAAAAAGTTATGAGACTTCCGAAGTTTATGACAAAGCGGAAAGAAACTTCGGAAGTCTGGTTACATAATAGAAAGATCTTTAACAGATGACAGAAAAAGTTAAAGTAACAATAGACGGTATCACGGTTGAAGTAGATCCGGGTACAAGTATCCTCAATGCTGCACGTCAGATTGGAGGGGATATTGTGCCGCCTGCTATGTGCTACTATTCAAAACTTGAGGGAAGTGGCGGGAAATGCCGTACCTGTTTGGTTAAGGTAAACAAGGGTTCTGAAAAAGATCCGCGGCCTATGCCTAAGCTGGTAGCTTCGTGCCGGACGGGCGTAATGGATGGTATGGAAGTACAGAATATTACGTCGCCCGAAGTTATCGAAGCACGGAAAGGAGTAGTTGAAATGCTTTTAATCAATCATCCTCTGGACTGCCCGGTGTGTGACCAGGCGGGCGAATGTCATTTGCAGGATCTTTCTTATGAGCATGGTGTCGCAAGTACACGATATGAATTTGAGCGCCGTACTTTTGACAGGATAGATATCGGGGATAAGATCCAACTGCACATGACACGCTGTATTTTATGCTACAGGTGCGTGTACGTCGCTGATCAGATAACCGATAATCGCCTGCATGGAATACTGGGGAGGGGCGATGCTTCTGAAATTTCAACATATATCGAGAAGGCCGTTGATAACGATTTTTCCGGAAATGTGATTGATGTTTGTCCAGTGGGAGCATTAACCGACAGAACATTCCGTTTTAAGAATAGAGTTTGGTTTACAAAACCTGTTGATGCACACCGGGATTGTCCTACCTGTAAAGGAAAAGTAACCTTATGGTATAAAGGCGAAGAAGTGTTGCGTGTTACCGGCCGAAAAGATCAGTTTGGCGAGATTGAAGATTTTATCTGTAATACCTGCCGTTTTGAAACAAAAAATACCAGCGATTGGGTTATTGAAGGTCCAAGGTTAATTTCCGATAAGTCTGTGATCTCATCGAATCATTATGAAGCGACGCCTGTGCCAGTTATTAAACATAATCCGCTGTTAATTGAAGCCAATAAGGTAGAATTTGACAGAGCAACCAAGATCTGATGGAACTAGCATTTATAATAGAGAAATTCATTTTAATCACGGTCATTTTCATGGTCAGTCTCGGTGTTGCAGCCTATTCAACGCTTGCTGAACGTAAAATAGCTGGGTATCTTCAGGATCGGGTTGGTCCGAACAGAGCCGGCCCGGGTGGGATGTTCCAGCCTCTGGCAGATGGTTTAAAAATGTTCTTTAAGGAAGAAATCATTCCTACAGACTCCTCTGCTGCGCTTTTTATCCTGGGGCCATCTCTGGCATTGTTAACGGCCTGTATCGGCAGCGCTGTAATTCCCTGGGGCGAAAGTATTGTAATTGCCGACCGCGTGGTCAGCTTGCAGGTAACGGATGTAAATGTTGGAGTATTATACATTTTCGGAGTTGTTTCACTGGGTGTGTACGGAATCATGATTGGTGGCTGGGCTTCAAATAATAAATTTTCGTTGATGGGCGCTGTACGGGCAGCATCGCAGAGTATTAGTTATGAGATCCCGATGGGCTTATCCATTATTGCCTTGCTGATGGCGACCAATACCCTAAGCATGAAGGAAATTGCTGAACAGCAGCATGGTGCAAACTGGAATATACTTTACCAGCCGCTTGGCTTTCTCATTTTCCTGGTTTGTTCATTTGCTGAAACGAACCGTACGCCATTTGATCTTCCTGAATGTGAGACGGAGCTTGTCGGTGGATATCACACCGAATATTCAGGCTTTAAAATGGGGGCATTCATGTTTGCAGAGTATCTGAACATGTTCCTTGCATCGACCGTTATGTCTACACTCTATTTCGGTGGCTATAATTATCCGGGTATGGACTGGGTGAACGGGATCACCGGCCCGCTGTTTGGTCCTTTAATTGGAATGGGTGTGCTATTCCTTAAGATATTTGTTTTTATCTTCTTCTTTATGTGGGTGAGGTGGACAGTTCCACGTTTCCGTTATGATCAGTTGATGAACTTGGGATGGAAAGTATTAATTCCTTTAGCAATTGCGAATATCGTAATCACAGGAATTGTGATCACGATCTATGATAAACTTTAATCTTCCATACTGTAATAGAGCAGTCAGGTTGATACATTATTAAACTCTATTTGAGAGGATTTGGGTCTATGGAACCATTAAGTAACAGAAAAAAAGTTTTAGAACAGAAGCCGATGAATTTCTGGGAGCGTTTATACCTTCCGGCAATTTTTCAGGGGATGGGCATAACGTTCAGACACATGTTCAAAAAGAAGGAAACTGTTTTTTATCCGGAAGTTGAGCGTGAATTCTCTGAGAACTGGAGAGGTCTGCATTCACTTAAACGCGATGAAAACGGTAAGGAGCGCTGCACTGCTTGCGGACTCTGTGCGCTTTCTTGTCCCGCGGAAGCTATTACCATGATTGCTGGTGAACGGCAGAAAGGTGAAGAACATTTATATCGTGAAGAGAAATACGCGGCGGTCTATGAGATCAATATGCTGCGCTGTATTTTTTGCGGTTTATGCGAAGAAGCTTGTCCGAAGGAAGCTATTTATCTTGACGGACCTATTGTTCCGGCAGATTATTTAAGGAAAGATTTTATATACGGTAAGGATAAACTTGTGGAAGATCCGATTGATCATAGGATCTGAGACTTCAAAAGTCTATCGCAGATCGGAAAGAAACCTTGGAAGTCTGTCAACTAATATTTGTGCAGAAATTATACCTTTGCGCCCAAACAGAGTAAAGATTTAAAGACATTTTAACGAGCATGACTCTTTTCTATTTTATTGCTTTTCTGTCCATATTTTTCGCTTTGCTGGTGATCTTTTCAAAGAACCCCGTTCATAGCGTTTTATACCTGATTGTTACCTTCTTTACCTTCACTATACATTATATCTTATTAAATGCCCAGTTCCTGGCCATTGTAAACTTCATTGTTTATATGGGAGCTATTATGGTATTGTTCCTCTTTGTGCTCATGCTGCTTAATTTGAATGAAAATCAGAGCTCATCGAAATCCAATCTTTTAAAAACGGCTGGTGTTATTGCCGGCATGTGTTTAATCATTACTCTTGTCGGTTCAGTAAAGGCGCTGCATGTTTCAGATCCATTGATATTGAAAACACAGGATCTCGGATTGGTTAAAAGCCTGGGTAAAGTATTGTTCAGTAAATTCCTTTTACCCTTTGAAGTTTCCTCAATCCTCCTGCTTTCGGCCATGGTAGGAGCAGTTTTATTAGCAAAAAAAGAAGTTAAAAAAGCATAATGGAAAACGTAACTCAGGCAATTCAGGGAGTACCTTTAAATCATTATATCCTGCTGAGCACGATTATATTTGCGATCGGCGTGGTGGGGGTTCTGATCCGCAGAAATGCAATAGTGATTTTTATGTCGGTAGAGCTGATGCTGAATGCAGTGAATTTATTACTTACCGCGTTTTCTGTACATCATAACGACGCTTCGGGGCAGGTTTTTGTATTTTTTATTATGGCGCTTGCCGCAGCAGAGGTTGCTGTTGGCCTTGCAATCATAGTCATGATCTTCCGCAACACGAATTCCACTGATGTGAATGTTTTAAATAAATTAAAATGGTGATGGTTGAGAATCGGAATTCTTTGTAAAATAGAAAAGACAATTCCAAAATCTGATCAATATATAGTTAAGAATGATAAATTTAGTTTGGTTAGTTCCGTTGTTTCCCCTGTTGGGTTTCCTGATCAACGGGTTAGGCCGCAACACCCTTTCTAAAAAGATCGTAGGTTTTACAGGTTGTTTTGCCGTATTAGCTTCATTTATCGTAAGCCTTGGAATATTCTTTGAACTAAATTCTTCGGGAACCAAATCTCACCTGATACCGCTTTTTGACTGGATAAGCGCGGGTTCCGTGAACATCCCTTTTTCATTCCTGGTAGATCCTCTGAGTACTTTAATGTTACTGATCATCACCGGAATTGGCTTCCTGATCCATCTTTACTCTACCGGATACATGTCTCATGATCCCGGATTTGCAAAGTTTTTTTCCTATTTGAACCTGTTCATATTTTTCATGCTGCTTTTGATATTGGGGTCTAATTATGTGATCATGTTCATTGGATGGGAAGGAGTAGGACTATGTTCTTATCTGCTGATAGGATTTTGGTTCACCAATTCGTCTTATGCAAGCGCAGCAAAGAAAGCTTTTATTATGAACCGCATCGGGGATCTGGGTTTCCTGATCGCCATATTTCTGATATTCACGACGTTCAATAGTGTAGAATTTGCTTCCATATTTCCTCAGGCTACCAGTATGCCGGCCGGAGATCGCGTTTTTATTATCATTACCGCCCTGTTATTTATAGGAGCCATTGGAAAGTCTGCACAAATACCTTTATTTACCTGGCTGCCTGATGCGATGGCCGGGCCGACGCCAGTTTCAGCGCTGATCCACGCGGCTACCATGGTAACAGCAGGTATCTACATGATCGCCCGCTCTAATATTTTGTTCACCCTCGCCCCGCAGACACTTCATGTGGTAGCAATCATCGGCCTAGCTACATTATTATTAGCTGCTACAATAGCAGTTTCGCAAACCGATATCAAAAAGGTTTTAGCATATTCTACCGTATCTCAACTGGGGTATATGTTCCTGGGTTTAGGCGTAGGCGCTTATACCGGTGCTTTCTTTCATGTTATTACTCATGCTTTTTTCAAAGCCTTGCTGTTCCTTGGTGCAGGTTCTGTCATTCATGCGATGAGTAATGAGCAGGATATGAGAAATATGGGCGGGTTGAAAAAGAAATTACCTATTACGTTCTTAACCATGATGATCGGTACGATAGCCATCGCCGGACTTCCTCCATTTTCAGGCTTTTTCTCTAAAGATGAAATTCTGGCTCATGTGTATGAGCATAATAAGTTATTCTGGGTCCTGGGTGTTATAGGCGCGGTGTTCACGTCATTTTATATGTTCCGTATGATGTTCCTGACATTTAATGGAAGTTTCCGCGGAACTTCAGATCAACAGCATCATTTGCATGAATCTCCGTCATCAATGACAATTCCATTAATAGTACTTGCTGTATTATCTGCAATTGGAGGATTCATCGGCATTCCGGAAATTTTTGGTGGAAGTCATTGGCTTGCAAATTTCCTTGCTCCCGTATTCGAAGCATCAAATAGTAAAATGCCGCATCTTACATTAGACCATACTACAGAGTTTATCCTGATAGCGGTTTCAGTAGCTGGAGCCCTCGCAGCCATGATTTTCGCATATAGCCGTTATGTAAAGAACAATCATGTTCCCGCAGAGGATCGTTCTCATCGCGGTGCGCTTGCAAACCTTTCTTATCATAAATATTATATCGACGAAATTTATGCATCGCTGATCACTCGTCCTCTGGATAGGTTATCCGACTTTTTTTACCGCGTTGCAGATAAAAAAGGCGTCGACGGATTAGTGAATGGATTTGGTAAGGGTGCACTAGAGGCAAGTAAAAGTTTTAGATTGCTTCAATCCGGGATGGTTGGCTTTTATATATTTATGATGGTGACAGGTATTATTGCCTTACTTGTTTATAGTATGTACAAAATTTAACAAGGAGCAGAACGATAAATGGATATTTTACTGTTACAAATTTTTATTCCCCTGATCGCTGCAATCGTCATTCTGATTTCAGGTAAAACCGTTAAAGGCCTGGCAGGCATTCTGTCTGTTCTGCCGTTGGCAATCACGGTATACCTGTACATCAATTTTGTCCCTGATGCTTCTACACAATTTCTGGTCAATTATGTGTGGATCCCTCAATTTGGTATCAATTTTAAAGCCGGTGTGGATGGAATAAGTATGGTTCTCCTGCTGCTTACAAATCTTTTGGTGCCTGTTATTATCCTTTCCAGCTTTAAGCAGGATATTAAAAATCAAAATGCTTTTTACGCATTAGTATTCTTCATGCAGAGTGGTTTATTAGTAGTTTTTACGGCTTTAGATGGCTTTTTGTTTTACATCGGCTGGGAAGCAGCACTGATCCCGATCTATTTCATCTGCGCTCTTTGGGGCGGAGAGAACCGGATCCGGGTTAACCTGAAATTTTTCCTTTACACCACTGCCGGAAGCTTGATCATGCTCGTGGCGATAATTTATCTGCATCTGCAGACGCCTAACAACAGCTATGATCTGGCTGAATTTTATAATCTTAATTTGGATGCCCGAACTCAGACATGGATCTTCTGGGCATTTTTTCTTGCTTTTGCGATAAAAATGCCGGTCTTTCCATTTCACACCTGGCAACCGGATACCTATACGGAAGCGCCAACGGCCGGCACGATGCTTCTATCCGGGATAATGCTTAAAATGGGTATTTATGGAGTCATTCGCTGGCTGATACCCGTCGCTCCGCTCGGATTCGCAGTATGGGGCCAGACAGCGTTGATCTTGTCCGTTATCGGTATTGTGTATGCTTCAATAATCGCATTCACGCAAAATGATATCAAGCGTTTGATCGCCTATTCTTCCATTGCTCATGTCGGAATTATAGCTGCCGGCGTTTTTTCCTGGAACGTTCAGGGTGTACAGGGAGCAATGATCCAGATGCTCAATCATGGTATCAACGTGATCGGGCTGTTTTTTGTTGCTGATATTATTATTCGCAGAATGAACACGCGGGAAATGAACCATTTGGGCGGCATTGCCAAACCTGCACCGAAACTGGCCATAGGTTTTCTCGTCATCTTACTGGGGACGGTCGCGTTGCCTTTGACCAATGGATTCATTGGTGAATTCCTGTTGTTAATGGGAATTTATAATTATAGTATTTATTATTCGGCAGCTGCCGGCCTAACGATTATTTTGGGAGCGGTGTACATGCTCAGGATGTATCAGCGAGTGATGCTTGGTGAAACGAATGAACGTACGGCATTATTCGCTGATCTTGACGGTACAGAGAAATCAGTTCTGTTTATAATCTCAGCACTTATTATTGTTATTGGAATTTATCCCCAGCCTGTCCTCCATATTTCTGAGGCTGCGGTTACAAACCTGATAGAGCAGGTTCAACAAAAGATCTTAGTTAAGTAAAGCATGAATGCATTAATAACCTTATCTGTTTTAGCCATTTTGGTTCTTTACTTAGGCTTGTATAAGGCGAAGAATGCATTGCTGCCTGTCACTTTACTAGGTCTTGCCGGCAGTCTTGTTCTCACTATTCTGGAATGGAACAGCGGAGCGCAGCCAATTTACAGTGGAATGATGCTCTTTGACAATTTTGCTGTTGCCTTCACTTCGATCTGCATATTCTCTACCATGCTGATCCTCCTGATATCAAAAGATTATTTTGAGCATATCAGTGAGCACGTCGCTGAATATTACACTATTATTTTATTTTCCCTGGTGGGGATACTTGTCATGGTTTCCTACCATAATCTCTCGATGCTTTTCATAGGGATAGAGATCATGTCGGTGAGCTTATACATTCTGGCAGGTATCAGAAAGAACGATTTCAAGTCGAATGAAGCGGCATTAAAGTACTTTTTAATGGGTGCGTTCTCTACCGGCTTCCTATTGTTCGGTATCGCATTATTATATGGGGCCACCGGAACATTTGATCTGGGTGAGATCAAAAATTATGTCATCGCTAATCCAATGGAAATTTCGCCGCTCTTTTACAGCGGCATCATGTTAATGATCATTGGATTATGTTTTAAGGTAGGCGCTGCACCTTTTCACTTCTGGACACCGGATGTTTATGAAGGTTCTCCAACCCTTATAACAGCCTTTATGAGCACTGTCGTAAAGACGGCAGGTTTTGCGGCGTTTCTGCGCTTATTCCTGATGTGTTTTGCCCCCTTGCATGATTTCTGGATGCCTGCGCTGCTGGTCATCTCAGTAATCACATTGTTTATCGGCAATGTAACAGCCCTCTACCAGCATAGCTTCAAACGCATGCTTGCATTCTCCAGTATCTCGCACGTGGGCTATATGTTATTTGCGATTGTTGCACTGGGCGCCGATTCCAGTAATTCGGTATTTGTATATGCTACAGCTTATTCTATTGCTTCGATCATCGCTTTCGCGGTTTTGATCTTAGTAAAGCGCCAAACCGGATCTGATAATTTCGACAGCTTTAATGGCCTGGCGAAGAAAAATCCTTATATAGCTTTATCGCTTACCATAGCTATGCTTTCATTGGCTGGTATACCTCTTACGGCCGGATTTATTGGAAAATTCATGATGTTTTCTACAGCTTTATTAGAATACCAGGTATTGCTGGTCGTGCTGGCAGTAGTTAATGCCGTGATCGGTATTTTCTATTATTTCAGGGTTATCGTTGCGATGTATTTCAAAGAAACTGAAAGAAGCGAGATCCATTCTTCTCCCTACTTTAACTTTGTGCTTGGCTTATCCGCTCTTCTTACCGTTGTTGCCGGAGTATATCCTGGTTTCATATCAAGCCTTTTCTAAGCCCAACTATTACTTAAATATTGTAGCTTTACGCATATTAATTTTATGCACGAGATCTGGGACTCCCTGCAACACCTTGTTGATCCTGTAAAACTACTTCGTGAGGGAGGATTTTACGTTCTCTTATTTGTTGTATTTGCAGAGACAGGATTGTTTTTTGGTTTTTTTCTACCCGGGGATTACCTGTTGTTTCTTGCTGGCATGTTTGTAGCGACCGATAAACTGGATGTATCGATCTATGTACTGATCGCAGGACTTATCGCTGCTGCGGTTGCTGGTAATTTCGTTGGGTATTGGTTCGGGAAGAAGACCGGTCCTGTATTCTATCAACGAGAGGACTCTTTCTTTTTTAAAAAGAGATTTCTCCGTGCCGCCGAGAATTACTATAAGAAACAGGGTGCATTTGCATTGATAATGGGCCGCTTTATTCCTATCGTCCGTACGTTTGCGCCGATCATTGCAGGCATTGTCCGCCTTGATCAAAGGAAATTTGCATTATATAACATAAGCGGGGCTTTCTTATGGATTACATCCTTAACTTTACTCGGTTTCTTCCTTGGCCGAAAATTTGAGAAAGAAATAGATGATTACTTGTTATACATTATTATAGGTTTTATTCTCATTACTACTATTCCGCTGATATTCACTTATTTAAAACGGAAGATCGCGACAGACAAAGATGATGAGGAAGAGTTAAACCGTTATTGAAAAATGATTAAAGTGAATCCCTGGCATGACGTGTCCCCTGGCGAAGATATCCCTTCGATCGTAAATGCGATCATTGAAATTCCAAAAGGCTCCAAGGCAAAATATGAAATTGACAAAGATTCAGGTCTTATCCGGCTTGACCGTGTGTTGTTTTCGTCTGTGATGTATCCTGCTAATTACGGCTTTATTCCGCAGACTTATTGTGATGATAGTGACCCGCTGGATATTTTGGTCCTGTGTTCGGTCGATGTGTATCCTTTATCTATTGTTGAAGCAAAGGTTGTTGGGGTAATGCACATGGTCGATAACGGGGAGCAGGATGATAAAATTATTGCCGTTGCTAAAAACGACATGTCTGTTAATTATATTGAAGATCTAAAGGAATTACCCCCGCATACCATGACTGAGATTGTCCGGTTTTTTCAGGATTACAAAGCTTTGGAGCATAAAAATGTCACCATTGAACACCTTTTGGGGAAAAGCTACGCTTATAAGGTTATCAGGGAGAGTTTGGAATTGTATAAGGCCACATTTATAAACAAGTAATCAAATATGGGTCTCGCTTTATTTTTCACATTTTTCCTGGTTTTTCTGAATGGTTTTTTTGTTGCTGCCGAATTTGCCCTTGTAAAAGTCAGGGCTTCGCAGATCGAGATAAAAGCCAAGACTGGCAGCCGGGTCGCTAAAATAGCGAAGCATATGACCCAGCACCTCGACGGTTACCTGGCTGCCACGCAATTGGGTATTACGCTTGCATCGCTCGGACTTGGCTGGGTTGGAGAGGAAGTAATGACCGATATAGTTACACGTTTCTTTCACCTCTTCAGCGTGGATATGTCTACAACAGTGGCTACTAATATCGGACATGTCCTTGCATTTGCGATCATTACCGTACTCCATATTGTTTTCGGGGAGCTTGCTCCTAAGTCTCTCGCTATTCAGCGCCCAATCGGAACTACCATGGCAATAGCCTTACCACTTCATTTCTTCTACCTGGTGTTCAGGCCATTCATCTGGTTACTTAACGGATTTGCGAATTTTTTACTTAAACTTTTAGGGATTAGTACGATAAGTGGTCATGAGGCACATCATAGCTCCGAGGAGCTCCAGTATTTACTTGACCAGGGTAAGGAAAGTGGCGCTTTGGAGACAAATGAGCATGAACTTATTAAAAATGTATTTGATTTTAATGAGCGTGTAGTTAAGAACATCATGGTTCCCCGGACTAAAATATCGGGCATTGAATTGAATTCACCTCACCGTGAAGTGCTGGATCTAATTATACGTGAAGGATATTCCAGAGTACCGGTGTATGATGAAACAATTGATAAGATTGTAGGCATAGTTCACGCAAAAGACATTCTTCCCCTTCTAGCAGACAATAAAGAATGCATATTGAAAGACATTATCCGCAAACCTTACTTCATCCCTGAGACCAAGAAAATCAATGACCTGCTCAGCGATCTTCAGCTAAAGCGTATCCAGATTGCTATTGTGCTGGATGAGTTTGGAGGAACTGCAGGTATGGTTACTCTCGAGGATATTGTGGAAGAGTTGGTTGGTGAGATCCAGGATGAATATGATGAAGAAAAGCCGATAGTTGAAAAGGTGTCCTCGTCTGAGTTCGTGATAGACGCAACAGCGTCTATTTATGACGTAAATGAATACCTGCCGCACGATCTGCCTGAGGATGGCGATTACGATACTGTTGCCGGTTTGGTTAGTGAGATTTTTGGCAGGATACCGGAAGTTGGCGAGGCCAGGGAATACAACGGTTATAATATTACTATACTTAAAAAAGCAGACCAGAATGTAGAATCTGTCAAACTGGAATTAGTGATCAATAGTGATGACGTTGTTGATATCCATTAACCGGAGAACGTCCTATGCATATTTTCTATACGCCGGATATACTGACAGACACTTATTATCTCAATGAAGAGGAGAGCAAACACAGTATTAAAGTGCTGCGCCTCCAGCAGGGAAGCACTCTCCAACTAGTAGATGGTAAAGGCGGCCTTTACGAAGCGGTAATTTGTGACCCTCATCCCAAAAGCTGCAAGCTGGAAATTTTAAGCGTGCAGAGAGAATACGGCAAGCGCAATCACCGCCTTCACATCGCCGTAGCACCAACTAAAAATATAGAGCGAATGGAGTGGCTTTTAGAAAAAGCCACTGAAATTGGTATCGATGAGATCACCCCGATCATTTGCGACCGGTCTGAGCGTAGAGATCTTAAGGTTGAGCGCCTGAATAAAGTCATCACATCCGCCGTAAAACAATCGATAAAAGCCTATCATCCCAAGCTTAACGAGCCTCAGCGCTTTAAAGATTTTATCCGGAATGCTTCAGGTTCTTATAAATATATTGCCCATTGTATAGAAAGCGAAAAAGCAACGTTAAAAGATAGTATAAAGCTTAATTCTGATTATCTTGTCCTAATTGGCCCGGAGGGTGATTTTACCCCTTTGGAAATAGATGATGCACTGAAAGCAAATTTTTTGCCTTTAACACTCGGAAATTCAAGGTTAAGGACTGAAACCGCTGCCCTGGCAGCATGTTTTGAGATAAACTTTCTTAACGGATGAAACCTGATGAAACCGTACTAATGAAATTTGGGAAAATAAGCTTTGCTTTCTTTGTTCTGTGCGCCTGGATATCTGTATCATTTGTAGCGCCCAGCTATAAAATTGCTAAAATGAAATATAACGGCGGAGGCGATTGGTATGCAAATCGTACAGCCCTCCCCAACCTGATCAGTTTCTGCAACAAAAACCTGGGAACTAATTTTGACCGGGACGAGGTTATCGTTGAAGCGGGCAGCTCGGATATATTTAATTATCCGTTTATCTACCTCACCGGTCACGGTAATATTGTTTTCAATGACCAGGAAGCTGAAAACCTTCGAAAATATTTACTCGGTGGAGGATTTTTACATCTTGACGATAATTATGGCCTGGATAAATTTATCCGGCCCCAGATGAAAAAAGTTTTTCCGGAACTGGATTTTGCAGAACTGCCTCCCGGTCATGCTATTTATCACCAGAAATTTAAGTTTCCTACCGGGCTTCCAAAAATCCATGAGCATGACGGCAAGCGGCCACAAGGCCTTGCATTAATTTATAAAGGAAGGATAGTATGTTATTACTCTTATGAGTGTGATCTGGGGAATGGCTGGGAAGTTGCGGGCACTTATGCTGGCGATTCGGAAGAGACACGCGAGAGAGCCCTTAAAATGGGCGCAAATCTCATTCAATACGCATTAACACAGTAGAATGTATAAGGTCAGGGTAAACAATAAGTATGATTTCGAAGTGCTTTCCGATAAGGACCAAACTTTAGTAAACGGCATCCCGCTGAGCCTTGATATTCAACGGATAGGCTCAAACTCTTTTCATATACTTTATCAGAACAGGTCGTTTAATGCTGAGATGACCGGGGTGGACAGAGTGGGAAAGACCTGTTCTTTCAGGGTCAATACCAGTATATATTCAATGTCCCTCACTGATCAGTTCGATGAACTTCTTCACCAGCTCGGAATGGATAATATGAATGCTCTTAAAGTTTCCGAGTTAAAGGCCCCGATGCCCGGACTGGTTTTGAAACTTCTCGTAGCTGAAGGCGATGAGGTTTTAAAGGGCGCCAGCCTTCTTGTACTTGAAGCAATGAAAATGGAGAACATTATCAAAAGTCCGGCAGATGTTGTGATAAAATCGGTAAAAGTAAAGCCTTCTGATAAGGTTGAAAAAAATCAGGTAATGATCGTTTTTAGCTAAATATTTTCTCCGCATTTATTTCTTCCGGTCATCTCTTAGTTAAGAAATTTAATTCTTTCTGCGCCAAAATATTGTTTATTTTCAAGGCTGTTTACTAAAGTTTAACCAATGGGTATAGAAATCAAAACTAAGGGAGAGCTATACGATGTATGTATTGTAGGCTCCGGCGCAGGAGGTGGAATGGCGGTGAAAATACTCACTGAAGCCGGATTAAAAGTGGCTTTGCTTGAGGCAGGCCCCGATTATGATCCTGCGAATCCGGAACAGCAGACACAATTAAAATGGCCTTATGAATCACCTAGAAGAGGGGCAGGTACCCATCGTCCTTTTGGTGATTTCGATGCTGCTTACGGTGGCTGGGAGATCGAAGGAGAGCCGTATACCAAAACTAAAGGTACTGAGTTCGACTGGTTCCGCTCACGCATGCTGGGTGGACGTACCAATCATTGGGGCAGGATCTCTCTCCGTTTCGGGCCGAACGATTTCAGAAGGAAGGATTTTGATGGACTTGGGGATAACTGGCCTATCGGATATAATGATGTAAAGCCATACTATGATCGCGTAGATAAAATGATTGGTGTGTTTGGCACCAAAGAAGGAATATATAATGAGCCTGACGGCTTTTTCCTGCCACCCCCGAAACCGAGACTTCACGAGTTGATGATCAAAAAAGCCGCCGGAAAAGTTGGTATCCCGGTGATACCTTCGAGACTATCTATTTTAACAAGGCCGGTAAACAAAGACCGGGGTTCTTGCTTTTTCTGTGCCCAGTGTAACCGCGGATGTTCCGTGCATGCCGATTTTTCTTCTTCCACCTGTCTTGTAAAGCCGGCAAGAAAGACCGGGAACGCAGATGTTTATGTGAATGCAATGGCTCGTGAAGTGCTTACTGATAAAGAGGGCAGAGCAACCGGGATCTCTTTTGTCGATAAGACTGACATGCAGGAATATCAGGTGAATGCAAAGATTGTAGTATTAGCTGCAAGTGCCTGCGAGTCTGCAAGACTTTTGCTGAATTCAAAATCTTCTGCCCATCCAAATGGCTTGGCAAATTCAAGCGGAATGGTGGGAAAGTATCTTCACGATTCTACCGGCGCTTCGAGAAGTGCATTTATTCCGCAGTTAATGGACCGTAAAAGATATAATGAAGATGGGGTCGGCGGCCTTCATATGTATATTCCATGGTGGCTGGATAATAAAAAGCTTGATTTTGCCCGAGGGTATCATATCGAGTTCGGCGGAGGTATGGGAATGCCAGCATACGGCTTTGGATTTGGGATAGAAAAAACAAATGGCAAGTACCCAGGTCCGGATGGAAAGATGAAAGATGCCGGGGGATATGGCGCTGCGTTGAAGGATGATTATCGCCGGTATTACGGTTCAACAGTAGGCTTTGCAGGCCGTGGTGAAAGTATTCCCCGTGTTGAAAATTACTGTGAGATCGACCCTGGTGCGGTAGATAAATTTGGTATTCCGGTGTTAAGATTTAATTACAACTGGACCGATGAGGAAGTTAAGCAAGCCAGGCACATGCAGGATACTTTTGAAGAGATCATTGACTCTATGGGAGGGGTTGCAAATGGAGATAAGCCAGGGGCGGACCAAAAATATGGATTGCTCGCTCCCGGAAGGATCATTCACGAGGTAGGAACCACGCGGATGGGTAATGACAAAGCTACGTCAGTGCTGAATAAGTATAACCAGGCCCATGACGTAAACAATCTTTTTGTAGTTGATGGCGGCGCTTTTGTATCACAGGCGGATAAAAATCCTACGTGGACCATACTTGCACTCTCCATGCGCGCTTCAGAATATATTATTGACCAGGTAAAAAAACAAAATGTTTAATCGATGAATAGAAGGGATTCACTCAAGGCGCTCGCCGTTGGTACCGTTAGCGTCAGCACTTTATTATCATCGTGTGATAAAAAAGGCGAAAAGCAGGCCTCATCAGCCGGGGAGTCCGGAGCTTACGGGCGTACAGCCGAAGAAAAGAGTAATGATAAGAAGCTAGTAACTGAAAAGTTCTTCTCCCCTGTAGAACTTATGACGATCACCATATTAGGGGATATTATCATTCCAAAGGATTCACATTCCGGCAGTGCAAGTGATGCAAAAGTTACTGACTTTATCGAATTTATGGTCAAAGACCAGCCAGCGCTCCAAATACCTTTAAGAGGAGGATTAAAATGGCTGGATATTAAATCATATAAGCTATTTAAAAAATCATTTTCAGATTCCAGTAAGGAACAGCAAATACAACTTGTTGATTTGATAGCATATCCTGATAAAGCTTTGCCGGAAAATGCCCAAGGAGTTAGTTTTTTCAATACCATGCGTGGTCTTACAGCCACTGGGTTTTTTACCAGTAAGATCGGGATAGAGGATATGGGCTACAAAGGGAATCAGCCTAATGCCTGGGATGGGGTTCCTGACGACGTTTTAAAGCAGTATGGATTAGAATATGATGCTAAGACACTTGAACAATGTCTGAAAGCAGAAGACAGGGGTAAAATAATGACCTGGGATACCTAGCCACGCGAATTGATTACCTATCTGTGCTGTTGGTGAATGGTAACATACTCTTAATATGCACTTCACATATAATGGGTCATTTTAGCAATCTCTTTTAACACTATTTAATTACCCATGAAACTTCCCATCACAATTCCGGTATCAGTTTTTACAGTTATTTTTGCGCTTACCATTTCCACAACAGGGCTGCTGGCTCAGACAGGGCCTGATAGCTCAAATCCATCTAATGTGCTCTTACCTAATGGGTGGTCATTAAGTCCCGCAGGAAGATCTTTGCCCCTGGGCGACCTGCCTTTAAATATCCAGGTTTCTCCATCTCAAAAATTAATGGCTGTTACAAACAATGGCCAGAGCAAGCAAACTATACAGTTGATAGACCCTGTTAATGAAACCATCCTTGACGACAAGCCGATTGGGAAATCATGGTACGGATTGAAATTCAGCGCCGATGGGAAAAAGCTATACGCCTCGGGGGCAAACGATAATATTATTTTAGTTTATCCGGTCATCAATAGAAAATTAGGACCTGCCGATACCCTTGTTTTAGGAAAAGGCTGGCCGGCTGAAAAAATTGGACCTACAGGTATAGATGTTGATGATAAAGCCGGCCGTTTGTACACGGTAACCAAAGAGGATAATTCATTGTATGTATTTGACCTGAGATCGAAAAAACTTATTAAAAAAACAAGCATTGGGCATGAAGCATATTCTTGTTTATTGTCGCCAGATAAAACTGAATTGTATATTTCATTATGGGGAGGCGACAAGATTGCTGTTTATGATACAAAAACTCAGCAAATTAAGGCACAGATTGCCACAGAAAGCCATCCCAATGAAATGATCCTAAATAAAAGCGGAAAATATTTGTTTGTCGCAAATGCAAATGATAATTCTGTTTCAGTTATTGATACCAGGTCTCTAAAGGTTATTGAAGTTATTTCAGCTGCCCTTTTCCCCACCAAACTAACAGGTTCCACTACGAATGGCCTCGCATTGTCGGCAGATGAAAAAACCTTGTACATTGCTAATGCAAATAACAATTGCCTGGCGGTATTTAACGTTACCAGTCCGGGGAAGAGCAGCTCGATGGGCTTTATTCCCACAGGATGGTACCCTACCAATGTTCGTATCATCGGTAAAAAGATATTTGTAGCCAATGGTAAAGGCTTTAATTCAATGGCTAATCCCCGCGGCCCCCAGCCGATTAAAAAAACTGATAACAGCGGAACACATACCGGCGTTACCCAGCAGAGTGACGTGCAATACATTGGTGGTTTATTCAAAGGAACATTATCCATTATAGATCAGCCGGGAGCATCCGAACTGAAGGCATTTTCCAAGCAGGTGTATGCCAATACCCCATTCAACAAGCAATTGGAAACCATTTCTAAAGGGGCGGGGAACAATCCCGTACCGCAGGTCCAGGGAGCAAAGTCCCCTATCAAATATGTGTTTTATGTGATTAAGGAAAACCGCACGTATGATCAGGTCCTTGGAGATATGAAGGAGGGAAACGGGCACCCTAACCTATGTATTTTTCCTGAAAAAACGACACCTAACCATCACGCGCTTGCACGTGAATTTGTTTTGCTTGACAATTTTTATGTCGATGCTGAGGTCAGCGCCGATGGCCATAACTGGAGTATGGCAGCTTATGCTACCGATTATACAGAAAAAACCTGGCCTACCAGTTATGGCGGAAGGGGAGGAACATACGATTACGAAGGCAGCAGGAAAATTGCATATCCCCGCGATGGTTATATCTGGGACTATTGTCAGCGGGCGGGTGTTAGTTACCGGAGCTATGGAGAATTTGCAGGCGATGGTAAGGCTACGCTGCCGTCTTTGAAAGGGCATATTGCTGCCAAATATCCCGGATATAACCTGGATATAAAGGATATTGAGCGTATATCCATATTTAAAACAGATTTTGATTCATTATTGGCCCGAAACGCTGTACCTCAGTTTAATACGCTGCGTATAGGGAATGATCATACAAGCGGGCAGCGTATTGGTAAGATCAGTCCAACTGCGGCGGTGGCTGATAACGACCTCGCTTTGGGTCAACTGGTCGAACACATTTCAAACAGTTCGATCTGGAGAGAATCGGCGATTTTCGTTTTAGAGGATGATGCTCAAAACGGCCCTGATCATGTCGATGCTCATCGGTCCCCGGCCTTCGTGATCAGTCCCTACACCAAGCGCAACTCAGTAATCCACACCATGTATTCCACTTCAGGAATACTCCGGACCATGGAGCTGATATTGGGATTGCCTCCTATGAGCCAATATGATGCAGCAGCGATTCCATTGTCCGACTGCTTTACTTCGGTACCGGACTTAAAACCGTACAAAGTAAAAGCTGCAAATGTAAACCTGGACGAACGCAACCTGGCCTTTAATGAAAGTGCAGAGCGTTCGGGGAAATGGAATTTCGCAAGGGAGGATGCAGCGCCAGATATTGATCTGAACGAAGTGGTTTGGAAATCGGTAAAAGGCGAGGCTTCAATTATGCCCGCCCCGCGCAGAAGCGCATTTGTTATCCTGGAGCAGAAAAAAGAGGATGATTAGTTTAAACGATAGCTGGGAAAAAAGCTATCATTGCAAAACGAGATACAATATTTTCCCGACCTGGTTATGTAGCTGTTCATGAAAAATTATTTACTTACATTCTTGTTGCTTGCCTGTTTCTCATCTGTTGCCGCTCAGAATATCCAGGGCAGGATCTTAGACAGCGCTACGGGACGATCACTGACCGGAGCGACAATCATACTGGAAGGCGGGATTTCCAGAAACGCTTTCTCGGATGGAAAAGGTGAGTTCCGTTTTAAACAAGTCCCTTCAGGATCATACCGTTTAAAAATCAGTCTGATTGGGTTTAAACCCTATATTGAGGAACTGGAATTACGACAGGATACTGTTTTTTTAGAAGTATCACTGGAAAATTCTGTTAACGAGCTGCCCGAGGTACAGGTTATTTCGGCCTCACGCCGTGAATCATCTGAGCTTACCTTACCCCATGCGCTGAGTGTTCTGAATCAGCCTGCCCACTCCGACAATATTCCCCGATCCACTCCGGAGGCGCTAAATGTAATTCCCGGTGTTTTCGTTCAGAAAACCAACCATGGGGGTGGTTCACCTTTCATCAGGGGATTGACGGGGAATCAAACTTTAATCATGATCGATGGGATCAGGATGAATAATTCAACTTTCAGATATGGCCCAAATCAATATTTAAATACTATTGATCTCTTTTCTATCAGGCAGATTGAAGTGCTTAGGGGTAGCGGTTCCGTTCAGTACGGTTCAGACGCATTGGGAGGTGTGATCCAGGTATTTACTAAAGAACAGGCCTTTTCTGAGCAGCGAAGGTTTAATGGAACTCTAACCGGAAGGTATGGTAGTGGAGGCATGGAGAAAACAGGCAGCGGTGAATTTGGATTTTCATCGTCAAAAGTGGCTTTATCTGCAGTAGTGAGTCTCAAAGATTTTGGTGATCTGATTGGAGGTGATACTACCGGCAGGCAAACTCCATCCGGGTATACCGAAGCTGACGCTCATTTTAAGGCGAAATGGAAACTCTCGGAGTCAGCAGAGATTACTTTTGCTAATCAATTTGTGCAGCAAAACAGTGTTGATGTTTTTCACAAAGTCGCTCTGGAAAATTATAATATCAATGAAATGGGCTTGCAAACCAGAAATCTTTCTTACCTGAAAATGAAAATCAAAAGTTCCAGGCCTTTATTCGAACAGGTTAATATCATTGCTTCGCTGAATGCCACCCGGGAAGAAAGGAATAGCCAGAGGAATGCAAGTGTTAACCTTAGCCGGGAAACAGATAGGGTAGGGACATCAAATCTCTCCGCTGAGCTCTTTTCTACTCTGAGCAAGAGCTGGACAGCCAATAGTGGAGCTGAATTTTATCAGGATAGGATCAGAAGCAAGCGCGGGAATACTAACACGATGGATGGATCAGTTGAAGACCTTCGCGGCTTATACCCCGATAATTCAGTTTATACAAATACATCCGCCTATACCCTTCATCACATCAGGTTTGGAAATTTCAATGTGGAAGCCGGCGCGAGATACAATTGGCTCAATGCATCATTAAAGGATAAGGATCTGGGCAGCATCCGCGTTTCCCCGCATGCTTTTGTTTTAAATGCCGGTGTAAATTATACGCTTCATGCGCATCATTTCTATACTTCTTTCAATAGCGGCTATCGTGCCCCGAACATAGACGATATGGGCACGCTCGGAATAGTTGATTTCAGATATGAATTGCCAGCATATAGCCTCAAACCAGAGAAAAGCTACAACACGGAGCTCGGCTATAAATATGCCGGGCAGAACTGGAATGCAGGCCTGGCTTTTTATTACAACAGGTTAAATGATCTCATCACCCGGATACCAACAGGGCAGGAATTGGCAGGATATAAAGTATACACGAAAGAAAACACCGAAATAGCGATCATAAAAGGGCTTGAGGGATATTTCGGATGGAAGATAAATTCCCGTCTGGCCCTAAACAGTTTTGCTTCTTTCAATCACGGGCAAAATCTGACCAGATCGGAGCCACTAAGGAGGGTGCCGCCGTTGAACGGACATGTTTCTGTAAAATACAACTTGAACCGGTTTTATCTGAAGGGTGAAATGGCATGGGCAGATACCCAGGACCGACTGGCAGCAGGAGATAAGGATGATAACCGTATACCTTTAGGCGGAACACCGGGATGGAAGGCTTTTAACATGTATTCAGGTTACTATATTAAGTCAATACACCTGGGCCTGAGTGCGCAAAACTTGCTTAATAGTGACTACAGAACTCATGGGAGCGGGATAAACTCAGTAGGGAGAAGTCTGTTAATAAGTATGAATTACAATTTCTGATGCTAATCCATACTTATTAGTCCGGACCTTATCGAGCTTTTTTAGGGGCTTTTGATTTTGGCTGAGTAAACTGTGGCTTGCCTTTAGAGATGATCTCTGGCGCACCAACAAGCGTCATCGCTGAGCGGAATCCCATCTCTGCACTTGTTTCATCCTGCTGCATAAACCGTCTGGTCGCAGGATTTAACCAGTAAGCCCGGTCGTTCCATGAACCTCCTTTGTAAACACGTGAACGGTCATTGACCAAGGTCGTTATTCCATATAAATTGGAATTTACAGAGTCAAGGTGACCCCGAAAATCCGGATTGTAAGGTTTACCAGCAATTGCTGACGTATCCTGAGCTCCCTGATTGCTCTGCATCTCAGCCCATGTTTGTTTTTTTCCTGCTTTGGCGGGATCCTTGATAGGGCGTCCGTACTTATCTTTCGCGTAAATTCCTTTATCCCTGTCGGCCAAGCGCTTGTTTACAAATTCGTTTCCTCTGAACGGATTAAAGTCATTAAAATCTTCAAAACTTAATTTACGATACACATCAGCAGTCCATTCATTCACATTACCCGCCATGTTGAAAAGCCCGAAGTCATTCGGAACATAGCTGCTCACCGGTGCAGTAATATCAGCCTTGTCATTCAGATAGCCACCGGTACCCATGTTATCGCCTTCACCGCGCTTGAAGTTGGCTAATATCATACCCTGAGTCTTCTTTTTTGGAGAACGAACACCCAGACCATTCCATGGATAGATCTTTCCATCGGCGATATTTTCGTATTCGGTATTTCCTGCTAAGGATAATGCAGCATACTCCCATTCCGCTTCCGTAGGTAAGCGATAAGGTTGCTTCAATACACCATCTTCCAGGCGTACCGGACGCGTCGGACCTTTACTGCCAGTAGTTGCTCCAGTCGCATTTGTATTAGGATTAAGGTCTTTTGGCATTTTCTTTCCGTCGATACCCTCGCCGCGGTACTGGCCGTTCAGGTAAATATCTGTATTGAAAGGATCTGTAGACGTAGAAACTGTAGTGGCCGTTCCCCCGGTTTGTGCCCCTCCGGCTAAAGTTTTATAATCCAGCAAAATTCCGCGGCTTCGAAGGATCTCTTCATTAACCCGGTCTGTACGCCATTCGCAATATGCATTTGCTTGCTCCCAGGTAACTCCAACGACAGGATAATCCTGGAATGCCGGGTGACGAAGATAATTATTTACATAAGGCTCATTATAAGATAGTGGTTGTCTCCAAACCAGTGTATCAGGAAGGGCATTGTAATAATATTCTGCATCATTTACATAGTTGCGTCTGATCCAGTAGAGATACTCCAGCCAGTCAACATTAGAAACTTCGGTTTCGTCCATGTAGAACGACGCGACAGTTACCCTCCTGCGCACATTATCGAATTCGTAGCCAAGATCCTGATTAAGACTGCCGCCCATAACGAAAGTCCCGCCTTCAATAGCTACCAAACCTGGTCCCGGACCCGCCTTTACTTTATTATTTACCTGGAATCCTCCATTGTACTTGTCGTTATAAGCCATCCCTGTTTTAGAGGAACTGGATTTTTTATTGCACGAGGCCAATATGCCTAATAAGGCCAGGGCTGTGGCAAAAACTATCGGTATTCTTTTCATTACTTGCAATGTAATTGGAGCATTAATTCTATAAAAATACGAAATTTGAATAATATCCCCAACGGATATTTCTCATCAATATTATGGTCATTTGAGCTATTAATATACTCAAACGGAAAACACGGGGTTAAGGTTACAATTCTTAATATGAAACCCAATCTGAAACGCTTTGTTATGCTGAATATTATAAGTATGACAAAGCGTTTATATAGATACGAATTCAAACCAGACGCGGGTGGGGAAATATACAAAAGACTAATATCCAGATAATTAAAATTTTATGGATCCCTTCTGGGTTAAGAAATAGTTTGCTTCGACTATATAATAACACAAAAATAAGCGTTCTATAAAGCTTGGGATTAAATTACATGTAAAATTGCTTACATTTAATGCAGGTAAAGTATAAATTTGAAGGCAGGTTTTATTTTCAATCGATGATTAGCAAACTCTCGTTTTGCTGTTGTATAACAGCATTTGTTGCCAGTTTACCCAATCTGGCAATAGGACAAAATACGCAAAGCGATGGCAAGCGCAGCAATACGATTCAAACTGCGGCCCCTTTTCTTCTGATCGCGCCTGACGCAAGATCCGGCGCAATGGGCGATGTGGGGGTTGCGATATCTCCCGATGCTAACTCCAGCCACTGGAATCCTGCGAAACTTGCATTTATGGACCAGCCAACAGGTGTTTCAGCCTCTTATACCCCCTGGCTTAGAAACCTTGTGCCGGATGTTGATCTGGGTTACCTGACCATTTATCATCAGCTCGACGACCGGAACACTATTGGAGGCTCTTTGCGGTACTTTTCTTACGGATCAATACAACTGACGGATAACAGCCAGAACGACATAGGAGTGTATAGTCCGAATGAGTTTTCTATAGACGGAACCTTCTCCAGGAAATTTGGCGATAATTTTTCTTTGGGGACATCTGTCAGATATATCCGTTCAAGCTTAAGCAATGGGCAGTTCAATGGCCAGGATATTAATCCGGCAACGGCGCTGGCGGCAGATGTTTCTGCATACCTCAAGCGAGGTACGATGATGTTCGGCAAAGATACCGAGCTTGCTTTTGGCTTGAATATTTCAAATATCGGGACAAAAATGAATTATTCAAACGGAAGGGCCAGATCGTTTCTCCCAACCAATTTAAAACTTGGTGGGGCTTCAACATTTAACCTGGATGATCTTAGCCAGTTTACCGTGGCCCTTGATCTGAACAAGTTAATGGTCCCTACAAGCCCCATCAGAAATATTGATGGCGAAATTATCAGTGGTAAAGATCCTGACCGCTCTGTTCCGTCGGGTATTTTCGGCTCGTTCAGTGACGCTCCGGGCGGATTTTCGGAAGAGTTTAGCGAGCTTAGCTATTCATTAGGTACCGAGTACTGGTATAATAAGCAATTTGCCCTGCGTTCGGGATATTTTTATGAAACCCCAACCAAAGGCGACCGGAGGTATTTCACAGTAGGCGCCGGTTTAAAGTACAATGTTTTTAACCTTGATTTCGCTTATCTGCTGGCTAACCAGCAAAAAAGCCCTCTGGCTCAAACTCTCCGGTTTTCCCTGGTATTTAATTTCGAAAAATAATTTTAATGAAGATCCGTGTAGGTTTTGGGTTTGATGTGCACCAGCTTGCTGAAAAACATCCATTTATTTTGGGAGGCGTCAATCTTGAACATCACTCGGGCGCCTTTGGTCATTCTGATGCGGATGTATTAGTTCATGCTATCTGTGATGCCCTGCTTGGAGCGGCTAACCTGCGGGATATTGGATATCATTTTTCCAACACAGATGAGCGCTGGAAGGGTATTAGCAGCCTTATTATCTTGCAGGAATGCGTGGCCTTATTAAAAGAAAAGGGCTGGAACATAGGCAATATCGATGCGATGTTATGTTTGGAAGCGCCCAAAATCAATCCTCACATTCCCCAAATGAAAGTAAATATAGCCGAAGCAGCAGGAATCAGCGAAGAAGATATTTCTATCAAAGCAACTACTAATGAAACTATGGGATTTGTGGGCCGACAGGAGGGGGTCGTTGCTTACGCGGTATGTCTGATAGAGAGGTCGGAAGTCTGAGATCGGAAGTCTGAGGTCTGATATTGACCACGGACAGGTCAATCAAATCGTCAGGATCTGGCTTCGGTTGGCTTAATATCCGAAAAATCTGAGGCCGCGCATTTGCCGCAATTAGCTGCACATCCGTTTTTATTGCGCAGACTTCGATAGATCATCCGCCCAAGAGCCAGTATCGCCAATGAAAATAATAGAAATACCAGAATTACTTGCGGATCCATGTTGCGAAATTAATGAATTGTAAGATCTATTCAGTCTTTCCCTGGTAAATTTTTGAATACTAATCGGAGATTTATCCGGCAAATTTGAGCCATTCGATGAGTAATGATCAGAATAATGCTACCGGAGTTAATGCTGAATAATTATTTGTTTTTTAATTATTTCTTTTCCATCGATAATATGTAAAAAATATGTTCCATTTTCTATATCTGAAGTGCTAATAGTGATTATGCTAGAACCTGAAGTATTTTTAGCTGATTTAACCATCTTACCTTTTTCATTAAATATCCGGACCTCATAGTTTTTTACAACCCGATTTTCTTTATTTGATTGCTCGTCTCCAAAACTAATATTTATTTCCTCTGCTGCCGGATTGGGATAAATAGTATAGCTTGATCTGAAATAACAATCAATAACAGTTCCATTCCGGTGAATTGAATAAGATTGACCACAACTGGTTACCAGGCACTCCACCCAGAATGAAGAGGCTGAGGTGCCATAAGGAAATCCAATCTCTACATTGGCTGTTGACTGTCCATTCCCTATGGTCCCTGTATACTCACATGTCCAAACATAAGAATCATACAGATCATCTACACTCAGGTAAAGGGTTCCCGGTGAACATACTGTTTGATCTTCTTCGAATCCGTAAATTTCATAGGGCGCTCCGACAGGAGAACTCACATTAATATTTTTAACTATTATAACATCCTGACAGGATGCATTGGATATCGTTGCCGTTAATGTGCCGGCCCCTGTTCCATTGAGGGTAACAGCCACCGGATTAGCACTCGAAGAACCGCTGATAGAGATTGCACCTGTGGCACTCCAGGTTAGGACGGAGCCCGAAGGGAGGTTACTAATGCTATATGTGGTACCAGCACAAAGTGCATCAGGGCCGGAGATTTCGTATTTAATACCTATCGGCGATTGTGGTTGCCCGTCTATCTCTTTGGTTATCCATTGAACACTGCAATCAGTAAGAAATACATGGTCTTCGTTTGCATCAGGAGTATAGTAGCTTGCGAAAGGTGTTTCTCCGGTAGCCACCAGGTTACGGTTACCGAAATTTTCACCAAAATTAGAAACACTGCTTACTGCGAGCGAACTTTTGGCCGGTATAAAAGAATGTGTGGTATAATAGTATAAATTTTAGGTTTCATAAACCAGCTTAAGGTTCCGGCAAACCCCTCTTCAAACTTCTTTGCAATAATTTTCTGTGTATCGTAATAACCGCCCATTGAATTATCCAATCCTATAGAATTACTAAAAGTCGATGCATAATGTTTTCTTTTTAAAATGAAACCGAACAACTCACCTGAAAATACCTGATTCCGCCCGTTGTATCCGGGTGTGAACCAGGAATGTGTATTTATAGTCTTAGATACATCAATAGTTACACCGGCTCCCTGCGCGACTACCTTTACAACTTTCATAAATAAGGTTCTGAAAGGTATGAGAAGCACTCCTACACCTACAATTACCCTGGTAAGATTTGTCGGCCGGGCAGCTATGTGAAGGGCCAGGTCGCCAAAACTTCCCTGCAGTGTCCCATTTCCGGATCCATTGATCAAAGCAACTTTTCTTAACTGCGTTGGAAAACCTAAACTGTTTAACTCCTGCATAAAACTCGTACGCGTCCAATGCGGAGAAGGCGCTTCTGTATTGGCCAAATAGTGGTGCAACAGCATTTCCTTTGCGGCAGGTGAATTTAAAGTCCCATCCAAACTGGATTTAGCAGATTTAACTCCCAGTATATTCCCAAAATAATCCAGCATCCATTGATCGCCAATGGGTATGTTGGCGCCTAAATGCGGAGAATCAAAAGACACCCAGAGACGGGTATTGTGGGGCATGCTATTCTGCTCCATATATGCCAGAGCATAGCGGCTGATGAGCCCTCCCATACTGGGCCCTACAACTACCAACTGTTCGCCATTATTTTCCTTTTGCTGATTAACCCATTGTATCAGTTTTACAAGCGTAAAAGCATTCCGTTGTATATAATCAGAACCGCCGTCTATACTCTTTCCGTTTTTCTCGTACTGCTTGAAATCCAATATTATCACATCATAACCTTTGTCAAGCATATCAACCGCAAAGTTCTTATTGTTATTAGCAGCATCCTTATATATTAAATTTTCATCTACTAATTTTCCAGCTTCCCTTTTACTTCCAGGGTCAAAGCCATCAATAATAATTATAGGTTTTTTTATTATCTGGTCACAATCGGTATTATGATAATATATAGTGGCCAGGCCCTCTCCCTTTATTGGAAAACTTTCCTCATATCCCTGATAATCAATATCAGCTTCTACAGGCATTTGTACCGGGTGTTCTATTCCGTTACAGGAGGCCCCGTTTACAGTAACGCCACTACTCCTCATGAGGTAAGAAGCAGAGGGGTTTACATACACGGTGCTGTATGTTTCAACCTGCGGCCCGCTGGCATAGTTAATATAATAATGAAGTGTTTTAAGGCCTGCTGAAGAATAATTTATACTAATACCCTGGCCGATTGTAAGCTGATGAAAACCGCTGCCATCGCCAAAGTCAATATCAACTGTTGAAATTACATTCCCTGTATTATTTAAATAAAAAGAAGAGGGCAGTTCAAAATAAGCAGCGCTGGCTGTAATGGTATCTGTTAAAACCGCGGCCAGGGTTAACAGCCTTTCTATGTATGGTGAACGGGGCCTGTTCGCTACATCAAACATTAACAAGCCGGAAGTAGTTATTAAATTATCCTCCACCGACATCGTGTCGAGGTAATTAAATTTGTAATTTAATATACTGACAGGATAAATGCCAGCTTTCAGCTTACCTGAAATTTGCTGATCAAAGCTTTCGGTTGCGAGCATACCTGAATTAGAATAGGCGGCATTATAAAGCTCGTTATATCCCTGTATGAAATGTGAATAGGAAGATGTATCCGCATAATTTTCATTAAAAATTGCCAGAGCTGCAAAGGGATATACTCGATCATACAATATACCGGTAGTAATGCCGGACTTATCTAAATAACTTAAACAGCTATCGGCTGTTTGGGTATAGTTTTTAAGCGTTTGTGCCTGAACTGTAAAGTAGTTAAGAGCTAAGAAGAATAGTAAAAGTTTTTTCATAGTATTCTGATTGTTTTAATAATAAGGTCTTTGATCAATAGTGTCCTAAACGTTTCAGTATTTTCAAAAATAGTTGAATAGATTGAAA